>DATKUF010000028.1:0-15185 GCA_035530755.1 Spirochaetia bacterium
CCGCCCGACAGATCGCCAGGAAACATCGACCAGTTGAGATGGAAGGTAAAGTCCGGGCGCGGGCATGCTGCCCGGCCCGAAATCAGCCTAACGGAAGTCCTTTTCTTGGACGGTCTTCCTTTTGTCCGCTTTCGCGTTGGCCATGGCGGCATCGCACAAGGCGCGAACCTTGTCGGACAGAACGTCGATGACGCCGGCGGAACACTTCAGGTCGCCGGTCGTCTTGATGTAGGCCTTCACCTTCGAGGACACTACCAAGGTTTCTTTTTCAGCCATCACGGGCTCCTTCCGTAAATTAAAGTCGGTACCTATCATACCGCGCCCGGTTATGCGCGTCCATCCTTTGTTAGAAGTTTCGTACAACCCGGAAACCGGCCCAATTCGTTCTCCGGTAGCGCAAAAGTCAGAGCGCTGATATGATCCATACATGGAAGACAAGCTCTATTTCACTTACGCGGATATCCATAATACCGTCCGCGAACTCGCGGGGGTGATAGGCAGATCCGGATTCGATCCGGACATAATAGTCGCGATCGGAACCGGCGGATTCATTCCCGCGAGGATCCTGAAAACCTACATCGATCGGCCAATCCTCACGGTAGGTTTGAAACTTTACGACGAGAACAATCGACCCGCCTCCAGTCCGCGGAAGATCCAGTGGATCGACGAGGTTGAAAAGAAGCTGTCCGGAAAACGAATACTGCTCGTCGACGAGGTCGACGATTCGCGGATAACACTCGAGTACTGCCTGAAAGAACTTCTCACGCATCACCCCGCCGAAGTGGCGGTAGGTGTCCTCCACAACAAAAAGAAGGAGAAGCGAGGAACCTACCCGGCTGCGGTCAAACGCGTCTTCTTCGGGAGTGAAATCGAAGACCGCTGGGTGGTGTACCCGTGGGACGCGGTCGACATTTACGCTCATGAGGAGCTGGCGCGCAGAGCTCCAACTGTCTGAAAAAGCTCGGCACGCACCATATTTCCGAAATTGATTTACTGCAGATTGTCCGACCGGTCGAACGTCCTCCAGGTAAGGAACCACCCTGCAGCGCAGGTGAAAAGGAGGACGATCTTTGCACCGATCCCGGGCAGCGGAACATCGGGGCCGGCCATACCGCTGTCGAGCGGCACAATGGTCCACGGAAACCACGGACCCCAGCCGGTTGCTCCCAGCGCCGTGCCCAGAAGAAGCGTTGCGACGGTAAAGCCGAACGGTCCGAGAAATCCTTTCGATGCGACGGCAATCCACGCGGGAGCGGTGACGAGGAGCATCGTTTCGGGCACGAGTCTGAGACCCTGGAGAAGCGCATCGCGCGCGAGCGCAGGCGTGTAGCCCGGCATGCCCAGGAGCGATCCAAGCAGGAACGTCTCAGCATATATCCAGATGCCGATGACCGCGTACCAGATCGCGCAGACGGCAAATTTCGCCGCCACGAGGCTCCCCCGCCGGATCGGAAGCGTGAGCAGGTTCTTCGCAGTGCCCTCGGTGTATTCTCTGCCAAAGACGTAGGTGCCGACGAAGCCGATAATGATCACACCACCTATTCCCATCATCTGCCCGATCATGGACAGATAGGCAGGCCAGTCCCCGTTCGCCGCGGCGAGGTGCGCCTTCGAGGCGATCAGACCAAGCCGCTGCCCGGTTTCAGGATGCATCAGGATCAGCATGAACGTCGCAGCCACCACCGGGCCGAATCCGAACGCAAGCAGGAGTATCCAGGAAATCGGGCTGCGCCTGAGCTTCAACAGCTCGGCGTACAGGTTGGATAGATACATTCTCATTCTCCTCCGGTAATCTGCAGAAACCGCGATTCGAGGTTATCAACGGCAGGACGAAGCAGATGGAGGGAGCCCCCTCCGTCGACGACAGCCCGCGCGATGGAGGCCGCCTCACCGCCGCGTACAAGCAGCGTTCCGGATGCCGTCTCCACGATCCCGCGAAGCCCGAGTCGATCTTCGATGATCCTGACAGCCGAACGGTTATCGGACACACCGATTTCAACGGCGCCGCTTTCTCCCCCGTTGACCTTCATCTCTTCGACGAGCCGTCCCCGGTGGATGATCCCTATTCTGTCTGCGAGTACGGCAATCTCGCTCAGGTTATGGCTCGAAACGAAAACCGATATACCTTCTTCGTCACGGAAGCGCCGCAGGGTGCCGCGGATCTCGACTATCCCCGCCGGGTCGAGGCTGTTTGCGGGCTCGTCGAGAATAAGCAGACGCGGCCCGCTGATCAGTGCGCGCGCAAGCGCGAGACGCTGTTTGTTCCCGAGTGAAAGCGTACCTGCGCGCCGTTCGGTGAACTCCGACAGACGGAACATCGCAACGACTCTGTCAAACGATTCGCGCGGAGAACCGGTAAGCCGTCGCTGGATCTCGAGGTTTTCCCGCACGGTAAGCGACGCGTAGGCGGTCGCCGTTTCCACAAGGCAGCCAACCGGCCGTACCGCCTCTCTGCGTTCACGGGCTACGTCGACCCCAAACAGAAGCACCCGCCCGGCCGTCGGGCGGATGAGGCCAAGCATCATGCGGATAGTGGTGGTTTTTCCCGCGCCGTTCCGCCCGAGAAATCCGTAGATTTCGCCGGGACGAACCGAAAGATCGAGCCCGTCCACAGCGCGGATTTCACCGAAACGCCGTGTAAGCTTTTCGGTCTGCAAGGCCATCCGGTCCCGGTCATCCTGGTCGATTGTCACTTGTTCTCTCCTTTTCCGATGAGCCCGTCGGCTACGTATGAAACGAGCAGCTTCATCGCGGAGTCCGCTACGTCGGCCCCGATCTGCTGCTCCTGCAATGCCGTCAGCGCGATCCCGCGCAGAAGACCGGCAAAGACCCGGGTGTCGACGTCGCAGACGGCCCCCTTTTCCCGAAGCACCGCAAGAAAACTTTCCGCCGTCGCCAGGTCTTCGTCGAAATGCCCTTCAAGGCGTTCTGCGTCGACCGCGCGGGTCAGAATCGCGTAGTCGCCCGATTCGCGGAGCCGGCCGACCAGGGAGTCGGTGTGGACATAGTCGAGCATCTGATGCATGACCGCGACGAATGCCGCGCGCGCATCCGGTTCGGCCCGGGCAGCATCCAGAATCGCGGACTTCAAGGCCGCCTCCTCCCGCTCGAGAAGCTCCATGTAGAGCAGCTCCTTCGAAGCGAAAAAGCGATAGAAAGAGCCCTTCGCGATTCCGGCTGCCCGCGTCAGGTCTTCCACCGTGGTACGGGCGAGGCCGTATCGCTCGAACAGCGCCTTCCCCTCAGTAAAAAGTCGCCCCCGGACCACTTCACGTTCTTTTTCGGAAAAACCTCTTGGCATCTTTGCTCCGTGTATCTATACGACTATAACTGGATATTCAGTCATATATTCATAATAGTCAGGATATTGAGCCGCGTCAATGGAAATCGTACGGCAAAGATTTCATCTCCTGAATTGCTTCAGATCAGGGAAAACCGGTAAACTGTTCGCAAGATGTCCCGAAAGGAGAACCCGTGCAGCTCGTTTTATTGCTGATGATTGGTGTGGCAGCTGGATCGCTTGTGACGGTTCAGAACATCCTGAACGCGACGCTCGGCCGATACGTCGGAACCCTTGGCGCGGTCCTCGTGGTCGCCGCTATCGGCCTGCTGATCATCGTTGCGGCCGTACTGGTTGTTCCTCATGCTGCGACGCTCGGCGCCATGCCTGGTCCGGGACAGTGGTACCTCTATCTGGGCGGTCTCTTCGGCATATTAATAGTCGTCGTCCCGGTATTTCTCGTTCCGCGAATCGGCGCCACGGCCACAATAACCGCCATTGTGGTCGGACAGCTTTCGATGGCGCTCGTCGCCGATCAGGTCGGTCTGTTTGGAACACCCCGATTCGAAATCACTGCGACTCGACTGGCGGGAGTGGTTCTGCTTGCCGCAGGAGCATTCCTCGTCGTAAGAAAGTAGCCCGCAAGCTCAGAGGCGAAAGATGCGGACCAGCCGCTTTTCGGTTTCTCCTTCGATCGTCGCCTCAACCTCGACATATTTTTCGAGCCCGGACCCGTTGAGTTTCTCCTTGAGGAGCTGATCAAGCTGAAAAACGCCGGCAGAATTGCTCATGTGAACGTGAATGTGGATAGCTTTTTCTGTACCGGCGTGAATTTCGATCTGTTCGATTGAGGCGGCCGAGAGCGAGTGTATGTTGACTAATCCCGCTTCAAACGGGATGCGTGAACGGCCCTTACTCATGTCGAGGGCGTCGGCAACTCGCACCACACCGGCCTCGAATGTCATCGGCCTGCCGTCACTTCTATGAGAGATTATGGCGTGGAGAGTCTCGGACCTGACGATGGTCCGCGGCCCTGTCGGATAGAGCCCCTGCAGCAGATCGTCGATTTTGGGTTGCGCCACGAAAAGGCTGTACAATTCGTGATCGGACCGATGAATGGACATTCCCAGATCGTGCAGCAGCGAGCCGAGAACCACAACAACCTCTGCGTCGTTGTTGGTGAAACCGTGATCCTTCACAATGCTCGGGACAACGCCGTTGTCGACCAGCTGACGGATCATTTTGAGCGCGATGTTCGAAACGATCTGAAAGTGGATCGGCCCGTGATCGCTCATGCCGAGCCGGTCGACCGCATTCACGTTGGCCGCCTGCCACAGCGCGTACAACTCCTGATCAGCGTTTACCCGTTCAACCACCGCGCTGAGTATAGGGTTGTGGCGCGCCGGAAGGCGAATTTCAACGTGCTGCTCAGGATCTCGAAGGTCGTCGGGTATTTCAATCGGATTCGCGTCTTCATCCATGTATTCAATGCCTCATTATCGAGCGTCGTCGCACGATAGTAACACGCCCGGCGGCGGTCTGCCAAATGGCCGACGCTCAATCGCCGGGAGAAGTCTCATACACGGTCGAAAATGATTCGGTGGAAAACCCGGCGACTATTCAGTCCCGCCTTCGCCGGCGCGCTCCGCGGCCGCCGCCGCCAAAAATCAACATCACGCCGAGCAGAAAGCCGAAATTGTACCACCCGCCGTTGTTGTGTACTTCGTACATTTGAATGTTGTGGTTGAAGAGCGAGATGATAAGTGTTACCGGCGCGATGATGCCGTTCCAAAGGCCGCGCCAGAACCCGGCAACTTCGCCCTGAGCGTTTGCTTGACCGGCCAGACTGTTTACCCCGGGTGCACACCCGGCAAGCAGGAGCAGGAGCAGTGCCGCAAGAACAATAAGAATCGGTGCCTTTCTCACAATCCCTCCTCGAACTTTCCCTGAGTCGTCAAATGGGTATTATCGTTGGGCCGCCGCGGCAATCGCCTTCGCCCACAGCGCCGCACGGTCGCTTTCCCCATCTTTCAGAGGTCCTTCGGAACCTTTTACAAAGAAACCTTCCGGTTCGGCCAGGAGTCTCGCGCCACACTGTTCGAGACGACGGGCGATCGAAGGGGCAGCATATCCACCTGACTTCACTATGAAACGCAGGATCGCCGGACTGATGTCGTCCACAGCGATGCGGGTGTCGAATGCGGCAGCCATTTTCCCCGCGAGGAATCCGGCGGGGATACTTTTGAGAAACTGCGCTATTGCCTCGGTTGGTCTGAACCCCCGCGTGGGCGAACCTACTACGACAAGCTGGAACTCCGCAAGCTGCGGGACCTGAATTTCGGACACGCGAACAATCGATACCGTATCGGCGACCGACAGAATCGACTTAACTGCCTGGGCAGCTTTCTCAGTATTGCCAAATACCGAGTCGTAGATGAGGATGCCTTTCATTTAATGCTATTGTACACTACGCTCTGCGAATCCGCCACGAAAAAAAAAGGCGGAGATGCGCGGGATTGCCTTGCGGTAACGTTCAGCCGTATCATTTTTCAGAAGGAGTGACCCCATGAACTACCGATCGTTTGGACGCACCGGTGTGAAAGTAAGCGAGCTCTGCCTCGGATGCATGATGTTCGGGATGCGAACAGAGGCAAAGGACGCGTACGCAATCATTGATCGCGCTCTCGATTCCGGAATTAATTTCCTCGACACTGCCAACGTCTACAGCAGAGGAAAAAGCGAGGAAATGACCGGGGAGGCGTTGAAGCGCAACGGAAAACGCGGACAGGTCGTCCTCGCCACCAAAGTGCACGGAGTGATGGCAGACGACGATCCGAACGCTTCCGGGAACAGCCGACGCCACATCATCGAGCAGTGCGAAGTAAGCCTGAAGCGCCTCAAGACCGACTACCTCGATCTCTACCAGATCCACCGACCGGAATCTTCAACGCCGATTGATGAGACACTTCGCGCGCTCGACGATCTGGTGCGAGCTGGAAAGGTTCGATACATCGGTACCAGCACATTCGCGGCGTGGCAGATGGTGGAAGCGCTCTGGGTGGCCGAAAAACTCGGCACAAATCGATTCGTCTGTGAACAGCCGCCGTACAATATCCTCGACAGACGGATCGAGCGCGAATTGCTCCCGGTTGCGCAGACCTACGGGTTCGCGGTGATCCCCTGGAGTCCGCTCGCTATGGGTTTGCTCACCGGCAAGTACCGGAGGAACACACCGCCGCCGGAGGGAACTCGTTACAACACGGTGAAGGATAACCCAATGCTTGCTCGACGGTGGACCGAAAAGGCTTTTGACGTGACTGATCGGCTTGAGCCAGTGGTCAAAGCCAAAGGTTGCACTATGTCGCAGTTCTCACTTGCGTGGGTCCTCAGCCGACCGGGTGTCACCAGTCCCATAATCGGACCGCGAACGATGGAGCAGTTCGAGGACAACCTCGGTGCGCTTACCGTACAAATCACCAAAGACGACGAGAAGCTGATCGACGAGCTTGTCCCACCCGGACACAACCTTTCGCCATTTTACGAGGCGGATTTCGGACCGCACACCTACCGATAGCACATCGCACGGCGAGCTGGTTGATGCAATTCTCACTGACCGCCTGTATAAAGCTCAACCACTCGCCGCGCGGCTGACTCGACTGCGCGCTGGAGCTCCGCGGGTTCCACGACACGCAACGTTGTGCCGTAGGAAATCACTACGTCGGGCAGAAACTTCAGGGCCTCACCGGTTTCGATCGCGAGACCGAGAGATCTGACCGATCTCTCCCGAAGATAGTTCTGGTAGTACCAGTGACGGGAGAAATGATCGACGGCCGACGGAGTCCCTTCGAGCCGTACGGTGACCTCATCGGCGAACGAACGCTCCGGAATCGTTTGTTCGAGGAAGTAGCGACGCGCGGAAAACTCCGGCGGCCGCTCGAAACGCGTCCCTTCCGCTGAAACGCGGATGATCCGATCACACCGAAAGGTCCGAATGGCACGACGCAGACGGCAATAGCCGACCAGATACCAGGTATCGTGCCAGTAGATGAGTCCATATGGCTCCACCTCACGACTGAGAGGCTCTTCTTCGATATCTCGCCGATGCACTATTGTGAGCGCCATACATTCGGCAACGGCATCCTCCATGATGCGCAGTCTTCCCGCGGCGCCGCTGTCGTCCCGGGTATTGCTTTCGGCGTCCGAAGAGTCTCCCGCCGAGGAAAGACCGGCCACACTGGAGTCGATTACATCGAGGGTCGACACATGGTTTTGGAGACTGTCGAGCTGTTTGACACTCATGTGTTGTTCCATCTTCTGGAGGGCCCGCTTCAGGGCATCCGAATGAGGATATCCCGCGCGGCGCGCAAAAAGCGATGCATGGGAAAGGGCAACTCTCTCGGCGCGGCTGAAGAACAACGGCGTTTCACGAAAGGAGTCGAGCAGGGTGTAGCCCCCGTTTGGCCCGGACTCAGCAACAATCGGGGCACCGCTTACGCACAGCGAATCTACATAGCGGTAAATCGTGCGAACGTCTACCTCGAGCTCCCGTGACAGCTCGTGCGCAGTCATCCTTCCCCGGGACCGGAGCATCCAGAGGATCGAGAGCAGACCTTCCGATTTCCCCATCGGCGACTCCCTTGGCTTGCCGAATCAGGCGTCCGCGCAACCATGGGCGGCAGCCCGCCATCGAACCGGCAGACGGTGGGCGGCGAGACCCACACGCAAAAGAAACTCGGCGACAACTCGCCGAATTCCACTCGAACAGGTGCGATCTCTCGACCGCAAGCCGCCAGCTTCGTGAACACGGGAGACCCTGCGAGCCTCCGCGAGCAGATTCTGCTGTCGCTCCCTGCCATAATAGTACAAATCCAGCCAACTCATAACATCACCTCCCGAACTTCCGCGTCAGTATGAGCTTCGATCCCTGACAGTTCCGGTCAGTGATTTTTCGAATCGGCGAAAGAAATTTGTGAGGCGGGCGAACCGACCGTTTCACGGGGAGGGAAGATACGCGGGACGAAGCGGGTTAGGTGCGTTCGTTTCGCTTCCGGCGCTTTGCCATGTACATCCGTTTGTCGGCGAGATCCATGAGAACGTCCACGAAATGCCGGATATCCCCGACTTCGGTCTCTGCATCCGGAGAAATCTCCGACAGGGACGCAAGGCCGCAACTTATTGATCGTCGATACGACCTGTCGCGCGAGGATGCAGCAACCGCTCCGGCGACGTCATCCACGATCCGTTCGGCCTCGCCCATTACACAGTCGGGAAAGACAATAATGAACTCGTCGCCGCCGAGCCGTCCTACCGTATCGGACACGCGAACCCGTTTTACCAGCGATCGGAAGACATCCCGGATATACTCGTCACCCTCTGCGTGCCCGTGGCGATCATTGGCCAGCTTCAGTCCGTCGAGGTCGATGATCGAAATAGTCAACGGTGAGCCGTTGCGAAGACAGGAGCCGATCTGTTTTTCCAGAATAATGAGCGCTGTGCGACGGTTGATCGATCCCGTGAGCGAGTCGGTGGATGCGAGAAGTCGAAGCTCCGACTCGACACGCTTCAGACTCGTCAAATGGGCGATGACGCGCGCAAAGACGACAACTATCTCGCGGCGCTCTTCATCGAACGGACGACGGGTGAGGAGATTGTCGACCGCGAGTTCTCCAATGATGAGTCGTCCGTCCCACAACGGCGCGAGCAGTCTGTCGGCCCTGCCTACAGGCTCGTGATCATGATTGAACACTATCGAGTCCGGCAAATCGAGAATGGGCAGGTTCCCGTGGTAGAACTCTTCGGGAGTCACGGTAGGATCACGCCGGACTCGGGAGTTCCGTTCATCCCGCAGTTCACCATTCTCATCGGTGCCCCAGGTTCCGACTTCCCACGCAGGGTCATCGCGATTGATGAACCATATCCCGATACGATCAAAGTCCAGTACGGTCCGTCCAAGCTCGACCGCTTTCCGGCAAAGTTCCTGAACGTCCGAGGCAACTGCAAGCTCCATCGAAATATCGTGGAGTGCCCGGAGATCCTCTGTAAATGAACTTGGATTTTGTTTTGCCTTTGAACCGCGTCTATTTTTCATTCGCTGCACATCACGGCAAGCTCGACTCTGGGCATTCGACCTGACGCCATGATAGGTCAACTCCGGTTTGCTGACAACCCACCGGGAGCCCGGGCGTCGTCTCCACGCGAGAACATCCGCGTAGCGGCATTCCGGGACTTGACCGCCGACTCCGCTCACGGTATTTTTCCACATGCTTAATATGCTCAAAATCGTCAGGCTTAATGGAGTACTGCTTCAATGGACAATACGCGAGAAAATTGGGATGATGTCGGGAAACTGATTCTGCGATTCACCATCGCGTTTCTGCTGGTCTTTCATGGGATAGGAAAACTTGAACATGGGATCGACTGGATGAAAGCTCCTCTCGCTCACTTCCACCTTCCTTTCTTTGTCGGATTCGGGGTCTACGTGGCAGAAATCGTTGCTCCGGTCCTTATCCTTGTGGGGCTGCTGACCCGGCCCGCAGCGCTGGTCGTGGTATTTGACCTTGTGATGGCAATCGTACTGGTTGCGCACGCAAGAATCTTTGAATTGACCAAGGGTGGCTCATATGCGCTGGAAGCTGAAGCGTTTTTTCTGCTTCTCGGCGTGGTGCTCTTCTTCCAGGGTGCCGGAAGGTATAGCGTTACCCGGGGGCGCGGGTTCTGGCTCTGAGACCAGTTTCCGCCGCCCGGACTCGCCAACTCAGAAGGGTGATGTCCCGTTTTCCGGCAGGATCCGGGTACCGATAGAGACAAAGACCGCGAAGGGAGTCCGATCCGAGGTCCATAACTCGGCACGGACAACACCGAGAGGCGTTACCCCGACGATTCCTCCACTTGCCGCGAGCAGCATATTTGACGCGGGATCGAAGCTCCCCGCGGTGTCCCACACCGTTCCGATGTTCCCACGAACGAACAGGTAAACGCCAAATGGAATCTCGGTGGGTAACTCCTTCTGGACCGCGACCAGCCTGAATCGGTATTCAACCATTCCCACTCCGTAATTCGCCGTTCTCAGTTCATCAGGGGCGTATCCGGGAAAAAGCTCAGATCCACCGAAGCCAAACAGGCGGTCCGGGGGCAGTTCCGTTCTGAACGAAACACCTGCCGCAGCGCCAAGCGAAACGGTATTGCGATCGAGAAAAGTAAGATAGCTCGAGAGGTCCCCGGTGAGAAACTGATATTCACGGTCGGCTCCGATTCCTGGACCGACGTAATGATATTGGGCACGCAACATCACTCCGTGCTCCGGCAACGGCAGCGCGTCGCGCGTGTCCAGAAGGAGCTGGGCAAACAGGAACCCATCCCGACCGGAAGCAATTGGATCGGCATATGATCCACCGACAAACGGCGCCAAAGCGCTCCACGCGATTCCATATCCCGCGGAAAGATCGAGAACGGCCGTCGGCCGCACACCGAGTGCCAGAGAACCCCCGGCCCGTGTCACCCTCTGTTGGCCAACCGAAACCTGGCCGACCCGATCGGCGTGAAGCGAGTGCCCCGCGAAAACGTCCGGAGCGAGATAGAGCGGTCCTGCCAGGTTGAATCTGTACTGTAGCTCCGCACCGGTTGTGTTTCCCAGGTAGAGGTCCGTCAGGAGAGACGCAGAAGATGTCGGCAAATTGTTGAGAATGACTGCCAGATGCGCGGCGAGACCGGTACTCAATTCGTCGCTCGAGAGAAACAGAAACCGAAGTCCGGCACCGACGACCGCGGAATCCTTTTCGACCGGGAGAAACCGGACGTGAAGAACGCGTGCTTCCGGCGTCCGTCCGGTGAGATCGTACGTCACAGAGCGGTACCGTCCGGTATCCCTGAGCTCACGCGCAAGTCGAAAGAGCACCATAGGGTCAACTCCGGCGGCTCCGGCTCCCGAAATTGCACGTCGGACATATTGCTCGTCGCGAGGGGATGCCCCCGAGACGGCCACATCGGCAAAATGCACCTGCATTGCATAATGGGACTTCCGGACGGTCGACGGCCCGGCGGCACTCGGATAGCTCTTCAGTTTTTCGGCCAGCGCCTCGAGTTCCGGCCGCGAAGCTTCAGCGGCCCGTTCACCGTCGGCGATTATTTCCGATGCGCGGGAGAAACTGGCGAATCCCGCACTCCCTAAGTGTGGAGAAATAAGAAGAGTTGCTTCCTGTCGGTGTTGCCTCGTGGTTCGCGACGTTTCCACCTTCAGCATCTGGCGCAGTACACTCACCGTGTCGTTCAACTTGTCCGCTTTGGCAAGTGGCGAGGTGATGTCCACTGCAATCACTATGTCCGCGCCGAGTTGGCGCGCCACGTCTACCGGGAGGTTGTTCAGAACGCCCCCGTCGACCAGCAGGCGTCCGTCGACCTCGATCGGCGCAAAGACTCCGGGAGCCGACATGCTGGCACGCAATGCCAACGCGAGACTCCCGGAGCTGAGATGAACTTCATCGCCGTTCGCGATGTCGACGGCAACCGCACAAAATGATGTGGGTAAATTGCGGAAGTCACGGATGTCGGCGACGGGCAGCGCGAGGCAGGATAACAGCGAAAGCACACCGTTCCCGGAAACAAGCCCTTTGGAGAGAATGATACCCTTGTGGCCGAAGGAGACCGAGCCGAGAAGTCTCTCCTCTTCCGACTGTTCGGCGAAGGAATAGCCTCTTCGCGGAATCGCGTCGGAGAAGAGCTCCCACCAGTTGATCCGGGCGGACAACGATTGCAGCTGGTCGGGCGAGTATCCTGCGGCATATAGCCCTCCAACGATACTCCCCATACTTGTTCCAACGATCAGATCGATCGGAATTCCAATCTGCTGAATTACCTTGAGCACGCCGATATGGGCGAAACCGCGTGCGCCGCCGCCGGACAGAACAAGCGCAACCGTCGGCCTTCGGAGCGGTTCCGAAGGTTGACCGCGCGCCGGTTGCGCCGGCAAAAGCTCACCGAGCACGAAAAGAGCGATCGCGGCAAAGAACCCCGGTCTGAACGCCATTCTCCTTCGGGAACTCAATCGGTGGCACACAGAGAATCCTCCACGGTTCGAAATGTCGCCTTGAGATCTCTGATCTACGAGAACTCCACCTGCACCTTGATTACGTCTTCTTTGCTGATCGCCTTGTCCATCGCTTCCTGCATCTTTTCGAATCTATAGGTCTGGGTAATAAGGGGTCGCACATCCACCCGCTTCGTTGCGATGAGATCGGTAACAAGGGGAAACACGTGCGCGTATCGGAATGATCCGACCACGTTGAGCTCCTTGCTCATCACCAGATTTACCGGAAGACTCGCTTCGGCTGGTTGAGTGCCGATCTGAACAACTGTTGCGCCGCGACCGGCAAGTTCGAGCGCCTGCGAGAGAGCGCGGGGAGAGCCCGAGGCCTCAAAAACCACGTCAAATCCCTGCGGCACGAAGTCGGCGACCTCCTGAACAAAAGACTCGGCTGCCGGGTTGAAGGATCGATCCGCACCCATCTTACCCGCGACACTTCGCGGGAACTCGGCCACGTCGCTGACGGCAATCCGCTGGATTCCCATGGCACGGGCCGCAAGTAGCACGGTCTGACCGATTGTTCCGCCTCCGGTCACGAGCCCTGTCCTGCCGGCAAATCCGCGGGGCCCCAGAGCTGATTGCGCACGGAGAACTGCGTGCATTCCGACAGACAGAGGCTCGACAAAAGCTGCTTCGTCGAATCCCATTGAATCCGGAATTACTATTACATTTCTCTCCGGCGCAAGGACATATTCCGCGAAACCGCCGTCGATGTGGGGAAAGCAGCTTGCCGACCCGTAGAATTTCATGTTGAGACACAGATTGTAGCGGCCCGAACGGCAGTAAAAGCACTCGCCGCAGGAAATGGAGGGCTCGACCGTTACCCGGTCCCCCGTTTTGCAGCTCGTTACAGCAGCGCCTGCAGCGTCGATGGTTCCGGAAAACTCATGTCCGAGCGCGAACGGCGCCTTCGGAATGAACCGGCCAATGTATCCTTCCTGGTAGTAGTGGATGTCGGACCCGCAGATTCCAACGCGGGTGATCCGTATCAGGACGTCTTTGTCGCCAATCCTGGGTCGCGTGCGGCCGGTCTCGAGCCTCATGTCCTTGGCCCCGTGCAGCACGAATGCATTCATTGTGTTCATGAGGACCATTCTATCGGCACCGGGGCGAGTGTACAAGATTACCGGACAGGCCCCGGTCGGCATGATCGGCGTTCCATAACCGGCGTTTTGCTGTTTATCTGCCGACCTGCCCATGTTATAATGTTTTGTGATCCATTTTCTTGCCGGACGGTCATCGCAATCGACTGGTCGCAACGCGATCCTGCGCTATGTGGCGGCGTTGATCCTTCTGGCCGCAGTCGGTGTCGGCGACTATGTCACCGGTTATGAACTTGGGTTTTCACTTTTCTATCTCGTGCCAATCGTTCTTGCGGCCTGGCAAAACATGCCGCTTCCCGGAATTGTCTACTCCGCCCTCGGCCTTGCAGAATGGATCGTCGCGAATTCCGGATTCCTTCCGGAATACGCCACGCCGTTTGTCTTCTACTGGAACGCCGGAGTGCGATTTGGTTTCTTCCTCACGGTCGCGCTGCTCGCCAGCTCGCTTCATCGGGCGCTTGAGTCGGAGAGAACGCTTTCCCGATACGATTTCCTGACGGGCGCGGCCAACGGACGATGGTTTGCGGAGTCCGTTCAACAGGAGATTGCGCGCACGAACCGGAGTTCAAGACCGTTCATAGTAGCCTATATCGACCTGGATGATTTCAAGTCAGTGAACGACAATTACGGGCACAGCGCCGGCGACACTTTGCTTCGCCAGGTGGTGACTGTCATGCGCTCGTCGCTGCGAGCCGTGGACACTGTGGCACGCCTCGGCGGCGATGAGTTCGCGCTGCTTCTTCCGGAGACCGATCTTGCCGCGGCGCGGAACGTGATCACGAAACTCCGAAACACGCTCCTTCGGGAGATGGAAAAGTCCAACTGGCCGGTGACCTTTTCGATTGGAGTCGTTCCCTGTACCGATGCCGGCTGCACGACTGATTCGCTCATCAGGACAGCCGATAATCTCATGTATGAGGTGAAACGGTCCGGGAAAAACAATGTCGCCTACTCCACTCCGGACGATCTGCCGCCCAGCCGCGCTGCCGCCGATTTTTGAAGAACAACCGCCGTGTGCGCTCTGTTCACGCGCGTCGAACGCCGCAACTGCCATCCTGCATTGGGGACGTCACGCTCTGATTTCCTGGCGCTGAAACAAAACGCAGGTGCCGGTGAGCAGCAGAATCACTTCGGCGATCAGTCCGGTAAGCTGCGGCCAGATGAGCAGCACGCTCTGACCGAACGGCAGCGGCGTTCCCGGTAGAGCGCCTTCCATCTGACTGTAGAGGATCGGACCCAGCGCCCGGGTCGTTGGATCGAGCACCCCGGTCATCGCCTCGGCAAACAATGTATTCGGGGAGAGGCGCGCGAACCAGATCTGGGTCATTGCCTGGCCAAGCGGAGTCGATGCAAGTGATCCGACAAGGCCGGCAAGCATGTTCCAGAAGATGGCAAAAAGAAGCCAGACGCCCAGAGCAGCAAGTGCCGAAGTGGCCGGTTGCCTGAATACCACGGAAAATAGAATTGCCAGGGTCAGCCAGACCCCGGCATAAAAGAGCGTCGCCAGCAGGAACACCAGGCTGCGCCCCACTTCCTCGGGGCTTGGAGGCACACCAAGCACGAGAAGCGCAATGCCGATGACCAGCAGGTGTGAGGAAAGCAGCACGGTGATTCCATTCAACTTAAGCGACCGGATAATATCAAGGAAGTCGCGAGCTGCCTCCGGATCGAGGCCCGAGGTGGGTTCGTCGAGAATGATAACCGGGGGCTCTTTGACCAGAAC
>DATKUF010000029.1:0-3533 GCA_035530755.1 Spirochaetia bacterium
ATCGAAGGTCGACGCTGTCCGGCGCGCTTGAAACGAGCCTTCTCACCTCTTCGAGAGACTCATTCTGATTCCGGTAGGTTTCGAGAATTTGTCCCAGATTGACAGCGGCGCGCACGTAGTCCGGCTTGTTGGACAGCGCCCGCTTGAAGTAGGCGATTGCCTCGTCGGACCGACCCTGCTTTGCGAGAACGGTGGCGATGTTGTTGTGCGCAGTAGCATTGTCGGAGTCTATCCGAAGTATCTCCTGAAACGTCTTTACCGATTCATCGTAGCGTTCGAGTTTTTCCAGAACGATTCCGAGATTGTTCAACCCGTCTTTCCATCCAGGACGGGATTTCAGGGCCCGCTGGTACTGCTCGCGCGCATCCTCGAATTTCCCCTCAGACTGCAGGGCTATTCCCAGGTTGTAGTGCAAATTCGGGCTGTTCGCGTCTTCCTGCAGGCCCTGGGTGAAGACACCGGTTGCGTTCTCGAACTCTCCACGCTGTTCGTAGAGCGTTCCGAGATTGTTGTACGCGGCTGCGAGGGCGTTGTCTATCTTGATCGCGCTCTTGTAGGCCTCGATCGCCTCGTCGTAGTTGTTGAGCATTTTGTGAACATTGCCGAGGTTGTAGTGAATGTCCGCTTTCGTGGGACTCAGAGCGATCGCGCGCGTGATCCAGTAGAGGGCGTCGCGAGGCTGATTCATCTGTCGGTAGACGACACCGAGATTGTTGAACGCTTCGGGGTTCTCAGGATGAAGCTCGATCGCCCGATTGAACTCGGCAATCGCTTCCTGATACTTGCCGGTACTTCCGTAGATGGTTCCCAGGAGGATGTGTGCAGTCGATGACCCTTCTGCCGACTCAATGACGTTGCGGGCAAGAGTTTCGGCAGTCTGGTAGTCCCGCGCACGATACGCCTGCTTCGCGCGGTGAAAGACTGTTCCGAGTTTGCTTCTTGCCATCAGTAAACCCTCAGAGGTCTCGCAGTCACCTCGCTGGAAAATGCGCCCGCATGGAACCCGCCGGCTCCGATCGTTCGTGACTTATCATAGGCCGACACAGAAAAATAGTAAAGTTTACCATTTGTCAGCCCGTTCAAGATAATCGTCGTGACCTTTCCCACATCAATGGGAGATACTCCCGCCGGGATGTCGGTTCCGAAATACTGTCCGGGACGGTCCCCGTAAAAGACCAGGTAGCCTTCGACGTCCGGTTCCGGAACTGCGGTCCATCGAAGCGTAACCTGTCCATTTCCCGGCTGCGCCGTGACACGCGCCGGAGGTAGAGGCGGAAGATCGGGAATATAGTGAACCTGAATTGAGGCGAGTCGCGGCGATAGTTCGTGGGGTCCATCAGGAAGCAGCTCTACCCGAACCTGCAGATAGCGCCCGCGAACGGGTTGGTTGCCGCGAAGAAAGTCGGTCCCCGGGACAAAGGGGGTCCAGTCCACGTCGCGGATGTTCCTACCGTCGCTTCGATTTCCCATTCGATAGAAGAAAAGAATTGCTGTGGCCCCGGGTGTGTCGTAGGTTGCCGTGATCCGGGCAAGACGCGTCTGGGAGTACTGAAGGTCGAACACGCGACTCACCCCGACTCCGCGCCTGTCGGTAACGACATCGAGACTCGGCGACTCCACAACCCTTTTTTCGATGCGAAACTCGTCGATCATCCCGGTGAACGACCTGCCAAGATATACCAGCGGCTCCGAAAGCTCGCCGGGAAAGGGCACGTAGACCGAACCGCCTTCACGCCCTGTGGATGTGACGTAGGTCACCGCCTGGGGCACACCGTCCACCAGATACTCCATCAGGCCCGTGGTACGGTCGAATCGCAGCAGGTGGTGGTGCCATGTTCGGGGAATGACACCCTGAACGCCGCGGATTGTTACCGAGTAGGGATGATTGTCGGGTGAAAAGAAGAAGTTGTCGAAGGCAAACTGGAGACGCCGATCATTCACCTCGATGCGAACTTCCTGCGGCAGCGGCTGGGTCGATTGCCCGCTCGATGCGCTCCCGCTGCCACCCGAAGGGGCCCACCGGGCGCCCTTCCAGAAAAGGAGCGTGCTGTTCTCCTGCCCGCCAACCGCGTAGAGCCAGAACTCGATGGAAAAATCTCCACCTGCAACACCGCGTCCGAACAGACTGTCGCGAGGAACCGAAAACTCGGCCCCTGCGCCGCCGGGCATGAAAACTCCCGCCCCGTCACCGAGCCGCGGAACGTTCGTTCGAGTTGAAACGTCGCTGCTTACAACAGTCCAGCGTCCGGCTGCATCACGCACCGGATCGGAATCGAAGTGAAGAAGAACATCGGTATTGGAATCGGGTCGATACTCGCTCGATCCCAGAGTCAGGTCAGGATATCCCTGACGGCCGGGTTTTTCCACGAGCGACTGGGTCTGTTCGAAGTCGCGCCACCCTGCATCTTTCCCGAGGGAGATGGTTTCCTGCTGCGCGTGCAGAAACCGCACACAGGCGGTGAGAAGCATGAGGGATATTGCGATGTCTCTTCTGCCCATAACTCTAATACACTATTATCGGCAAAAACCGACAAACAGACAGCCCGACGCGAAGATTCTGGTTGACACCGGCGCGGGAGTCGATTAGTCTGTGAATTGCGGAACTTGTTGCATGCAACAAACGAATTTCGCAGTACCGGACCGTCACGCGACCTTCTGCCGCGCTCCGACTCCGGCCGCCAGGACTCTACTTGATGAGAAAACAGGTCACGGTATACGACATTGCGGATCGTCTCGGTATTTCCCCGAGCACGGTATCGCGGGTTTTCAATGACTCGATTCTGGTAAGCAGCGAAACGCGGGAGCGCACGCTCGTGGCCGCCGAACAGATGGGGTATCGGAAGCGGAAAATTCGCCGCCAGCAATCCCGGACAATTCTGAATGTCGCGCTTGTGATTCCGCACTACGATCGCAGTTCCGTACATCTGTTCTATGATCCGGCCGAGCTCGTCGACGGCCTGGAGACAGGACTCGGGGAGGTGCGCTCGAAGATCGGGGTGACACTCTCCGACTCGAGCGCAGGACTTTTCGACCATAAGAAGCTCGGTGACCTGGACGGCTGCGTGTTCGCTTTCTCGCTTCCGGACCTGAAGTTGCGCGCAGAGCTGCTTCGATGGAATGTACCGTGGGTGGCATTGAACCGAGTATCCACGGAGTTCAACTTCGTCGCCACCAACAATTCCGGCGGGATGATCCGGCTGGTGGAGCAGGCGGTCTCCCGATGGGGACAGCAGCTGAAACCGTGCTATATCGGCTTTCGTCCAATCGAGCCGGTGTCGCGGCAACGGGAGCAGGGCTTTGATGCGGGTCTTCGGCAGTACGGTCTGGAGCGCAGCATCGCGACACACTGGGATATCGATGCAATTCAGGATCTTACCGTGGCATCCATCCGCACGTTGGTGGACCGTGGGGTGAATGCCGTCTTCTGTTTCAATGACGTGGTCGCCGTCTACTTCTACCAGGTCGCGGTCCGAGCCGGATTCAGGATCCCCGATGACATCAGCCTTTCCGGTTTCGATCACTCGCCGGTTCGT
>DATKUF010000030.1:0-4209 GCA_035530755.1 Spirochaetia bacterium
CCTGAGCTTTTCGAGATTGCGATTGGTTGCAGTGATCACGCGAACATTTGTCCTGATAGTCTCGTTGCCGCCGACCCGTTCAAACTCGCGCTCCTGCAGGACTCGGAGCAACTTTACCTGCGTTGTCGGGGAAAGGTCTCCGATCTCGTCGAGAAAAATCGATCCACCGTTGGCAAGTTCGAATCTTCCCTTCCGGGTGGAAACGGCCCCGGTAAAGGCTCCCCGTTCGTGGCCGAAGAGCTCGCTTTCAATGACCGTCTCCGGCAGCGCGGCGCAGTTGACTTTGATGAACGGCTTCGATGCCCTCGGGCTGTTGTAGTGAATCGCGTGCGCGACGAGTTCCTTACCGGTGCCGCTTTCGCCCCGGATGAGCACCGTTGCGTCGCTGCGCGAAACCTGCGCCACCATGTCGAACACCGCCTGCATCGCCTTCGAGTTGCCGATAATGTTCGACGGTCTGAACCGTTCCCGCAGCTCCTCCTGGAGTCGCGTATTCTCCTCCAGCAGCTGGCGTTTTTCCTCCATAACCGTCTGACGGATCTTCACGGCCTGGGCGATCAGGGAGGATACAATCGAGAGAAGGCGGACACTCTCATCGAGGGCCACTATCTCGCTTTGCGGGCGATCGACACTGAGCGCTCCGATGGTTTCGTTACCGATTTTGATCGGCACGCAGATGAATGAGACGTCCTTGTTTCGCGCGCCTTTCCGCGCGCCGGTCCGATTGAGGAACTCCGGATCATCGGATATGCGAGGAATGACCATCGGTTTACCGGTCTGAACAACCTTTCCCGTAATCCCTTCGCCGAGGCGGTACCGTCCGCGTTCTCGCTGGCTCTCTGACAGCCCGTAGGCCGCCTCGATGAAGATTTCGCCGGTTTGCCGGTTCAGCAGAGTGATCGTTCCGCGAACCATTGTGAGCTGGTCGGCAACTGCCTTCAAGACCGGATGGATGATCTGTTTCAGATCGAGACTCTGATCCAGGATCTGGCTTATTTCGAAAAGCAATGACAGCTCTTCGACCTTGTCACGAAATGACGCGGTCTCCGTCGAGCTCATGTAAGAGGCCTCCTGAACGGCCTTATACTACATTTTTGTATGTTTCCCCGCAAGGACCAAATCGTCCGGCCTAGACAATCCCCTCATAAACGATCTTTTCCTCGCCGTCCAGGCTGATGAAAAGATTGTCCTCGAGCGTCGCGAATGCGTTGGGTACCTCCGCTATAAGGGTGATAGACGAATTTACCGCGCGAATCTCATCCGCGGGAATCTGAGATTTTTCCTCAATTATGAGGCCGCGTATTCTCGACAGGATGGGCTTGAACGCGCGGGTCATCGTTCGGATTAACAGTATGTCCTGTCCGTCCTCATGTACGAGAGCTGCGGCGTCGTTCGGATTGTTCGCCTTGACAATTCGGCCGCTCACTACGGCGCCAAATCCGCGCTGCCCCCGGTTCAGGATGTTGCCCATAAAATGAATCTTGATTGTGTTGATCGGGATGGGAGAGTTCAGAGGAATGCCCGCGGCCGTGACCACTTTGTCGAGGACATGAAAGAATCCGTTTTGCATCGCAAGCCGCAACGCATTCTGTACCATTAGTTCCGAGTCGGTAACCAGTGTTGTTACCAGTGGATAGACACCCCAGTTGAGCAGGAGTTGCCTCTGCACCTGCTCACTCACCGTAACCGCAACGATGCTCTGAATCGGCCGAAATTTCGAAAGCGTCCTCGGCGTGTTCCCTCGCAGGCTGGGAGCGACTATCGAGGTTGCGCGGATGTCGCTTGCGACAATGTAGGCTGCACGGGCCACTGCGCTGCCGATATCGGAGTTCTGGTCCTGCGCCGAAAAAAACTCCCTGCAGCGGGCTTCATATTCGGTTGACCCTTCGACCTCGCAGGCAACGCGGTCAAGTGTTTCGCACGCCTCGATGGGGTACTTCCCCCCGGCGGTCTCCCCGGAAAGCATCACCGCATCGGTCCCGTCGAATATTGCGTTGGCAACGTCGGTGAGCTCCGCCCGAGTGGGGCGGGGGTTGTGGATCATGGAATCGAGCATTTGCGTGGCGGTTATTACCGGCTTATTCGCAAGGTTGCACTTTCGAATAATCCTCTTTTGCGCCATGGGAACTTCTTCGGTCGGAAGTTGTACGCCGAGGTCACCGCGAGCAACCATTATTCCGTGCGAAACGCGAATGATCTCGTCAATATTCGCCAACCCCTCCGCATTTTCGATCTTCGCGATAAGTCGAATTGAAGAGTTGTTTCGCGAGAAAATTTCAAGGAACTCAACTACGTCCTCCGGGCCTCGTATGAACGACGCGGCGATGAAGTCAAGATCTTCTTCGATGGCAAACCGGATGTCCGCCTGGTCCTTCTCCGTTATGGCGGGGAGGGAGGTGTGGACCCCCCGAACGTTGACGTTCTTGTGTTCGCCAAGCTCTCCGCCGGCAACTATCGAACAGCTTATTTCGAGGCCGATGACTTTTTCGACTTCGAGATCGAGAAGTCCATCGGCGATAAAGATATGCGTTCCCGGATTGACGTCTTGCGGGAGACCGCTGTAGCTGACCGAAAGTCGGGAGGATGTGCCGGGAACTTGCTCGGTGGTGAGAACGATCTTCGCTCCCTCTTCAAGCATTATGGTCGCGTGGCCCTCGATCAGACCGGTCCGGATTTCCGGTCCTTTGGTATCGAGCATGATCGCAACGGGTTTGCCGGTTTCTTTCGATGCCTTCCGCAGCATTCGCACGCGCTCGCGATGCTCCTCATGGGTCCCGTGCGAGAAATTGAGCCGGGCAACGTTCATCCCCGCGCTGACGAGCTGCTTGAGCGCATCGACACTGTCCACTGCCGGGCCTATCGTACAGACGATCTTTGTCTTGCGGAGTCGTGCCATGTTTTGCCGCCTTTTGAGTAAGATTATGGGCGAACGGGGAGGCAAGGGCAAGTGAGGCAGGCGGGTCAGTGGGCTTCCTGGGCTTCGCCGTCATCATCGGCTTCCGATTTGTCTTCCTGCAGCAGGAAACGGTATTCTTCGTGCGAGATGGTGTCTTCCTCTTCTCCCTCAGGATGTCCCGGGCGGTCAAGCAGATGGTGGATCTCTTGAACGTCGGCGAGGTGCTCGCTGCGAGCCGCGCGGAACTTCGAGAAGTAGCTTTCGAGATTCGCAGCGAAAGCGAGGTCTCCTTCGAGCAGGTCGGTCAGGAAATCAGCGAATATGCGTTTTGCCCGCACGAGATTGCGCAGGTATTCGGCACGTCGGATAAGGTGTTCGTTCTCTTTCAACGCCGCGTAAATTCGTGACAGACTCGAATCGACGAAGAAAATGTCCTCGATCATCTTTTCTCGAAAATACTCAGGGTCGATATCGAGACTGACTCCCGCCTTGAGCATTTTCACCACGGTGTTGAGGAAGAAAATATTATCGTCGAAATTCGTCTTGGCTGCCATGTTTCTCCCGGTCAAATGCTTGAACCGTGCGCAAGATCAACGCTGATTACATAGATCATCGGCCCCGAAAACCCGTGACTTGACAGTCCAGGAACGATGTGGTAGCCTCGGCCTACCTTCTTACCATTACCAACTAAACATACTAAGTATGCCCGGTGATGGTCATTAGACGCACCGTAGGTTTTTACGGTGGCTATAGTCCGCAGGGAGGATTACATGCGAACGTACGAAGCAATGTGCGTCTTTCGCTCTGAAGATGACATCTTCAACAAGGGCAAGGACGTCGTGCGCGAGGAACTGGTCAAACTCGACGGCAAGATCGTCAAAGAGGAAGACATGGGGCCACGGACCCTCGCGTATCCAATCAAAAAAGCGAGTCAGGCACACTACTACTACTTTGTCGTGGAAATGGGTCCCGACAAGGCTCATCAGATCGAACAGGCACTGAAACTGAAGACTGAACTCTTGCGTTTTCTCATGGTCCGCCGAGATTCCTGACCTATTTGAAAGAGTCTCGGGCTGGCGCCGGAGGATCCGTTGACAGACGGTCCGGGGCGCGAAGCGCGTCTTCGCAGTTTCGTCCCTGTTCCCGCGGTCAATGCGTTCAATATTTCCGGCCGATGTCGAGAATTTCCATCGCAACGCCGCGGTGCGGACGTTGCGGCGCAACCAGGCGCAAGGAGGCGACATGGCAGATATCAACCACGTGATCCTTGTGGGGAGACTCACACGCGATGCGGAGCTCAAGTTCACTAACTC
>DATKUF010000031.1:0-21255 GCA_035530755.1 Spirochaetia bacterium
TCAAGTTCGACTGCAACTTCGCCGTTCGCGATCACTCCACCGAGATCCACCGAGAATCCTGCTGCAGGTCTCAAGAGCCGGTCCCACTGGTAGGTAACTGCCGCGTAGGTGTCCAGGTTGCCGAGAAGAAGATCGGCGTACAGGGCATAACGGACGGCCGCCCACGGATTTGTCGGCGTGGCAGGCAGGTAGGGCGCCAGAAACGACAGCGACGAGAGCCCTCCATCCGAGCCGGAGGCGACGAATCCACCGACCGATGTGAGTGAGGGAAACGCAGTGTCGAGTCGCACGGCGCCGGTAAGCGTGAAGGAGGCCGATGGGGAGACCGTAGCGGTGAAACCGTAGAATCCTTCCGACCGGTTTCCCGGGTTCACCGGCGGATCGATCAGGTCACCGGGAAAAAACGCATAACCGGCCCCCCACGAAAGGCGGCGCTTGCCGGCCACGAGGGTGACCTCGGGCACCGGCGTAAGGGATATGTAGGCCTGTGCGAGATCATTGATAAACGAAGTTCCACCGGGGCCGGGCAGCGCCTGGAGGGAGTCATCTACATAGAGCTCTCCGTTCTGGAACGAGAGTCGCGAGTTGATGTGCAGAGCGAGTCGTCCGGTGAGATAGTGCCGTGAAGCGGAAAATCCGCCGAGCGCGGCAACGCCTGCGTCGGCGGCTGACAGCGAGTCCTGCGCCGACGCCTCCACGTCTCCGAACATGAGCAGATCCTGGGCGGAGGCCGCGCCGGGTCCGATAACCACGGACGCTGCAAGCAGCGAGGCAACTGCGATCCCATACGCGATAGAACTGAGCCGACGGACCGGTCGATTCTGCGCTTTCACGGCGCGCTACCGTGTAAGAGCGGCAAGGGTGAAGATCGCATCCGACAGATTCGGATCCGCCTGGAGGCTGTCGATGGAAAGTTCGGACTCCTTGTTCGTCTGGTCCATCGAGGTCATGAGAAGGAGTGTCGGCCGTTTCTTACCGGCGAGCTCGCGAATGCGGGTGAATACCGCGCGTTTGAAAAGGAGTCCGGACTTCGCGTAATACTCGGCCTGAAGCATCATGTAGTCCCCTGTCCGTACCCAGATTTTGACCTTGGAGTAGGCCACTCGCTCGTTTTTCGCGGTGCCTTCCAGCAGAATGGTCTTGACCTCGCCAAGTTCCGGGTGCTGCAGAGTCTGCGTACCTGCGATCGTAACGTCGTAGTCGCTGGCGTACTGCGGGTCGCCCACGTCGCGGTTGGAAAAGACACTGCCCTGAAACGACGCTCGCGGCGATAGGCGGATTGCCTGGCCTGTGCCCGCTCCGGGATTGAACATCCACAAATCGCTGCTCTTCTGCAAGAAGCGTATTCCGCGTGATCGAGGCGGCGACAGTAGCTGGATGCGAGTACCGGTTTCACGTTTGTAGTCGATCTGCATCTGCATTTCGGTGTCGATCTGCCCGGAGATCTTCGTGGTGAGAGTTGCAGTCATTCGAAACCGATCCGGGTAGACTGACTGATCTGCTGTTCGAAGAATCTGGTCGGCACTCAGATCCTGGGCCGCGGCCGGCGGTGCCGCTCCGAGCGCCCAGAGCGCCAGAGCCGCGCACACCGCAATGATCGCGCGTGATTGTGATCTATTCATGCTCATCTCCTTCAGGGTGATTTGTGTGTGATTTCAGCATAAGTTCCAGAAAGGAGAGGTAGTCCCGGTATGCGGTCTTCCCCTTCTCCGTCATAAAGTAGCTGGTCTGTGCGGCACCGTCGGCAATCTCCCGCTTTTTGCCCAGGTATTCCCCCTGAACCAGCTTCTCCAGGTGCGTGTAGATTGCGCCGTCAGTCATTTTCAACTGCCGTTTGAGATAATTGAACGAGACGACGCCCGTCCGGTAGACGATGGTGAGAATCGATAGGCGCGTTTTTTCGAAGAACGTGCTGTCGAAACGGGTGTACAGATCATCCATGGTTCCGCCGAAGCAGCATCGACTCGATGATTCCGGCAACAAACAGGACTGCGGCAACGAGCACTCCGGCGGCGACGAAGTATGAGGTTCCGACGACGTGAAGTACCACGAAGACTACGCCCACGAGCATCAGAAAGATCGCCTCCAGCGCAAACCAGGTATGCGTGTACTGAACGGGCACGCAGAACATCATTCCGGTGAGAATCAGAACGATTCCGGGGACCGGCATGTCCGGGCGGATGAACACGAGCGACAGTACGACAAGTCCGCCAAAATAACCGGAAAATGCTATGACGTATTTCACGAAGGGTGGGCTCAAGAGCGGTACCTGTTCGCGGGTGCTTTTCCTGATCCAGGCGAACATTTCGAGTACACCGACCAGAAATGTCATGGGAAGCCAGATGAATATGAAAGCGTCATGCATTCCAAGAGATGAAGTCCGCACAAGGATCCAGTTGAGCGCGACTCCCGCAAGCACAATGCCGCCGAACAGGTGGTAGAACCAGTGAAAGATCCGAAAGCTGCCTTCGGCTTCGACGAGCGTTCGGCGGATTGTCCGCACCTCGTTGATGTAACGCGCGAGCTCCTCGTCCGTGATGTGTGTGTCGCCCCGATCCGTCATAACCACCCCCTCCCGAACACTTCATTTGCAACCCAAAGTTACACTACATCGCAAAGTCACTTTTAAACACAAAGTACAGCGAAACCGAATATGTGTCAAGACGAAACGCGATTTTTCCTGGCAACGGGACTTGCGTCACTTTGACACGCGGTTACGCCGGGGCGGGGAAAACCGGCGCATGCGGCGTTTCCCGGGATTGCCCCGATCCCGCCGGTGAGGACATAAATGTTTTTGGAGAAGTAACTTATAGATCTACGCCAATTCTGGCATGATAATTGCTGAATTTGTAACGAGGACGATTGAGTTATGACAAATCTGATACTTCGGGAAAGACTGCAGCAATTTCTGCTGACCGCGCTGCTCGGCGTCGCTATGCTCGCCCTGCTGCTCTGGACAGGCTGGCAAGTACTCGGTACCTATGGGCTTCTCATATTTGGTGGCGTCGGCCTGCTCTTTTTTGTGCTGGCCGCGCGTCGTTCTCCGAGCGCGCTGCTTGCAAACGGTATCCCCGTGCGCTATGCGGATGCGCCGGAAATCCACCGCATTGTGCACAACCTCGCCCGGCGGGCCGAACTTCCGGCCACACCGCGTCTCTATTATCTCCCGACGCCCGTAATGAACGCGCTTACGATCGGCACCCGGGGTGACGCGGTCATTATGTTGACGCAGGGGCTGATTACACGGCTCACGGCCCGCGAGCTCGAAGGAGTGATTGCACACGAAATCGGCCACCTGCGGAACAACGACCTCCGGCTGTTCGCGCTCTCTCAATACCTGCGGGAAGCGACCGACTTCATTTCCCGTTTCGGGTGGCTCCTGCTGCTTTTCTCCCTTCCGCTCATGGTCGTTTCGCACGTTGCCATTTCGGCGGGCGCGGTCTTCGCGCTTCTTGCCGCGCCGCTCTTGAGCATGGTGCTGCAGCTTGCGCTCCTGCGCACCCGTGAGTTCTCGGCCGACCTTGCAGCCGCGGAGCTGACTGAGGATCCCGACGGGTTGGCTTCGGCACTTCGGAAGCTGGAAAACCCGCGCAGCTCGATTTTCGACTACTTTTTCCCTGTGGTTCGCCGGCGCGACTCGAGCCTGTTTCGGACGCATCCGGCCACGGAGGAGCGGATCCGGCGACTCGATGAACTCACCACCGATCGCAGTCATTGGGGCCTCCCGCCGAAGATCTCAGGATACCGGTACTGATTCGGCGGACCGTTGCGGGCGCCGATTGGTCGGGGGCCGCAGCTATGAACGGGTGGCGTCGTCGACGAGGGGGATCGCGTCGGTGAGACTCTCGCAGATTACCATCGCGAGACGGCGTACCTCGTCGGCCACCACGCCAATATCCGGAACCAGCACCGGGATCATGCCCGCGCGGTGGGCGGCAAGGAGACCCGGTCCGGAGTCTTCAAAAACGATGCAGCTCTCCGGCGGCACCCCGAGGCGGGATGCAGCTTCAAGGAAGATGTCGGGTGCCGGTTTCGCCTTCTCGACGTCTTCTACGCAGACTACCGACTGAAACTCCGAGATCATCAGGCTTCTTTCGAGCAGATCTACCGCTCGAAGTCTCTGTGTCGAGGTGGCGACGGCGCACGGAATATCGCGGGAACGCAGCAGCCCGATCAGCTCTCGTGCGCCCGGTTTCACGGGGACCCCGTCGGTGAGAATCATTCTTTTCGTAAGCGAGTTCCGCAGATCGCGAACCTCGTCGTAGGGAAAATCCGAGCCCATTCGCTGCGTCAGCAGCGCTTTGGATTGCCACTTGTCGAGACCTACCGTTTGCAGCGCAAGCTCATACGGAACATCGAGCCCGTAGGAAGCAGAAGCCTCGACCCATCCAGCCACGGCGAGCCGCTCGGTGTCCAGAAGAACTCCATCCATATCAAAAACGCACGCGCGAAATTTCGGCAATGACATAGAGGGCAAATGTATCAGGCGCCGCGCAGCGAAGCAACATCCTGATCTTCACCTTGTATCATCGAGGTCGAACCGGTAGATTGGAGGTCGACGGAGGGTTACGGGCAACTCATGGGGCGGGCACGTTGGATCATCATCGCTGTCATTGCTACCCTCCTCGGCGTCAGCATCGGCATACTGCTCTTCTTCCACTACTCCGATTCGCGCAAGCTGCTTTTCCCGATCAGGAAACACGCTGTTTTCGCGTCCGGAGACAACCATCCGCTGCCTCCGCTTCACGTCACCGGAAACCGGATTGCGCAGGATCGCAACAGGCCGTTTCAGCTCCGGGGTGTTACGATTCCTGATCCCTCCTATCTCGACGATCGGAACCTGTTCGGCGACACGCTTTTTCGCCGGGTTCGGCAACTCGGTGCCAACCTTGTCAGAGTTCCGGTGAGTCCGGACCAGTGGCTGTCGATTCACGACTATTTGTGGCGATATCTCGATCCGGCGGCCAGATGGGCGGCAGAGAATCATCTGTATCTGGTCATCGACTGGCACGCTTCGGGAAATATCGATACCGGTTTCGGTTCGCACCACGCCTACGCGGCCATCGATCTCAAGCAGACAACGTTCGCATTCTGGGACGAGGTGTCCTCATATTTTCGCGATTCACCGGGCGTGCTCTTCGAAGTGTTCGACGAACCGGTTGGAATTGACGCGGAAACCTGGACCGGTTACGCCGATGATCTCGCCGCCACCATCAGGCGCAACGCGCCGAATCAGATGGTCATCGTCGACGGAATTGACTACGGGCGCGATCTTTCACCGTTTGGCCGCAAACGGGTGACCGGGGGAAACATCGCCTACGGAGTTCGCATCCTCCCCACCGGAGCGAAATCGAACTGGGATCATCTTTTTGGCCTGGTTTCCCGGACGATTCCGGTGGTGGTAACCGAGTGGGGCTATGTGACCAACCCGGTGCGATCCAATCAGGATCTGAAAGGCACCGCCGCCGGTTTCGGCGGGCCGGTTGTTTCCTATCTCGGTTCTCACGGGATCGGCTGGATTGCCGCCTGGTTCGATGATCGGTGGCAACCCGCGATGTTCGACACGGAACGGAAACCCAACGCCTACGGCTCATTTCTGTTCGAAACGCTCCGGGACTCACGGGCACAACCCTCGGGCCGGTAGCCGAATAGGCAGCTCCCTTGACCATCGCGCAGGTGAAAGAGTATAAATTTCCATTACTTAATGGAATTCCGCATGAATATTGGATGCGGGTTCATAATCCCGAAAAAAGGAGAATACTGGATGAAAAAACGAACACTCAGGATTTTCGCTCTTGTGTCTTTGTTTGCTCTCGCTGCTGTGGGCGTTTGGGCTGGTGGAGCGAAAGAGGGTGCCGCTGCGGCGAAACCGGTCAAAATTGGTTTTATCGGGCCGCTTACCGGTGACTATGCCAATTACGGCAAGCTCATGACCCAGGCCATCAAGATCGCGGTCGAAGAGCGGAACGCCAAAGGCGGCATCAGCGGACACAACGTTGAGCTGGTTGCCGAGGATTCCGAAGGCAAGCAGGAAAAGGCAGTTGCGGCTATGGAGAAGCTGGCGAGCGTGGACCAGATCCTCGGCCTCGTGGGCGCGGTATTCTCGTCGAGCTCACTGGCAATTGCTCCCCGGGCGCAGCAGGAAAAGATCGTCATGATCTCGCCCTCCTCGACCCATCCTGATCTCACCAACAAGGGCAACTACATATTCCGGGACGTCGTGAGTGATGCGGTGCAGGCCCAGGTTTTTGCCAAGTACGTCTATGAAAAGCTGGGACTTCGGAAAGTCGCGATTCTTTATACCAAGAACGACTACAGCCAGGGACTTGCCGATGGCTTCAAGGCGCAGTTCGAATCCGACGGCGGATCGATTGTGGCTTCGCAGTCGGGAATGCAGGGTGACAAGGACTTCAAGACCCAGCTCACTACCATCAAGGCCGCAAATCCCGAAGCTATCTACATGCCGGATTACGTCGCCGAGATCAACCAGATCCTCCAGCAGGCGGCACAGCTCGGTATCACGAAGGTCAAGATGCTCAGTTCCGACGGGTTCTCCAACCCGGAAATCCTCCAACTCGCCGGCCCGCTCGCCAACGGCGTCGTTTACTCCGGCCCCGAGCTCGAGAAGAACCCGCTGCAGGTAGCGTTCGAGCAGAAGTACCAGGCCAAGTGGACCGACAAGCCCGACTCCTTCAGCCTGAACTCTTATGATGCAGCCAACATCCTTTTTGATGCAATTCAGGCCGTCTACGATAAGGCTACCCCGGATCAGCAGAAGAGCCTTACACTCGACCGTGAAGCGATTCGGCAGTACGTTGCCGGCGTGAAGGGGTATCAGGGTGTATCCGGCGAAATCAGCTTCGCGTCCAATGGCGACGCGATCAAGAATCAGGGCATTCTCACCGTCGAGAACCAGCAGTACAAGCAGCTCGGCGTGTACAAGATCGTCGACAATAAGCTTGTTCAGGTGAAGTAAGACTGATAGTATCGACTCGATTGAAGAAGCACAGTCGCCGTACCCGCATTGCGCGCCCGGCGGCTGCGTTTCGCTCCCACAACAAATCAAGTACGTAGTATTGCCTGCGCGCCACGTCGGGCGACAGCGAATCTGCGGTGGGGAATAACGTGCATCTCACACTACCCGAACTTATTCAGCACCTGATGAACGGTCTTACTCTGGGAGCGATATACGCGTTGATAGCTCTCGGGTACACGATGGTGTACGGAATCCTCAAGTTCATCAACTTCGCCCACGGCGACATTCTGATGGTCGGAACCTACGCCGGCCTGTACACCTACACGGCGATTCAGGGAGCCAACGTCGGCCCGTGGTCGCTCGTGATCTTTTTTGTCGCGATCATCGTCGCCATGGCCGCGAGCGGGGCGCTTGGCTTCGTGGTTGAGCGGGTTGCCTACCGGCCGCTCCGGCGCGCTCCGCGCCTCGCGCCGCTTCTTTCGGCCATCGGGGTGTCGATTATCCTCATGAACACTGCCGCTTTCGTGTTCGGGACCAAGTCCAAAGACTTTCCCTATCCTTTCGACAATAAGCCGGCAATTATCGGCGGAGTCGCAATTACACCCCACCAGATCCTCATTCTTGTCGTTGCCCTGGTCATGATGATCGGTCTCAAGCTTTTCATCGACCGCAGCAGGCTCGGGAAGGCGATGAGGGCGACAAGCCTCGACATGGACGTCGCCCGGCTCATGGGAATCAATGTGGATTCCATCATCAGCCTGACGTTCGTCATCGGTTCGGCGCTCGCCGCGGTGGCCGGTGTGCTCATCGCGCTCGAGTACACGGTCTATCCCACCATGGGCGCTACGGCCGGGCTCAAAGCTTTCATTGCCGCGGTCGTCGGCGGTATCGGTGACATTTCCGGGGCGATGCTCGGCGGCATCCTTCTGGGAGTTCTCGAAACCTTCGGCGTGGCGGTGCTCGGTATTCCCGTGGGCCTGAAAGACACAATCGCCTTCAGCATCCTCATCATAATTCTTCTCGTGAAGCCCTCCGGTCTGCTCGGTCGTGCCGAACGGGAAAAGGTGTAGGAGGCGCGGCGTGATCTATTTCGTCCTGCTTCTGGTAATCTACATCGGAATTTTTGCGATACTCTCCCTGAGCCTGAATATCGTCACCGGCTACACCGGGCTGCTCTCGCTCTGCCAGGCTGCATTCTACGCAATCGGCGCCTACACCTCTGCAATCATGCTGACACGGACCCACGTCAATTTCTGGTGGGTCCTTCTGCTTTCGGGGCTTGTCGCCGCGCTCGCCGGAGTGCTCATCGGACTGCCCACCCTTCGCCTGAAGGGGGACTATCTCGCAATTGCGACTCTCGGCTTCGGGGAGATCACACGCAATGTTCTTCTGAACTGGGACTCGCTCACCCGAGGGCCTCTGGGAATCTCGGGAATTCCTCCTGTCAGGGTTTTTGGCATCGTGCTCGATCCGCTGCAGAAGGTTCATTACGTCATCTTTGTCTGGGCGTTTGTCCTCATCACCTATTTCGTTCTGCGCCGCATCATGCGCAGCCGGGTGGGACGCGCTCTGGAGGCGATCCGCGAAGACGAGGTCGCCGCCTACGCGATGGGCATCAACATTACGAAGTTCAAAGTGTTTGCATTTGGACTTTCGGCGTTCTTCGGCGGAATCGCCGGAACGCTGTGGACGGTGTACAACCAGTCGGTGAACCCGAGCACTTTCGATTTTCTTCTTTCGGTCATGATTCTGTGCATGGTCGTGCTCGGTGGCATGGGCAATCACCTCGCGGTAATCCTCGGCGCAGTGCTGATCGAAGTTGCCGGCGAGCTGCCCCGTCTACTCGGATTTTCCAGCCTCGTGCCGCCCCAGTTCAAGCAGATTCTGTTCGGCCTCATTCTTGTCGTGATGATGATCTACCGGCCCCAGGGGCTTCTCGGGCGCCGCGTGCCGAAATCGAAATATGTGGCAGCAGGCGGACCGTCGGTGGGCGGGACCGACGGATCGCATACGGGAGACCTGTCGTGAGCCTGCTTTCGACGGAAAAGCTGCGACGCCAATTCGGCGGTGTTGTCGCCGTCGCGGATGTCGATTTCGCGGCGGAGGAGGGGGCGATCACCGGCCTTATCGGCCCTAACGGCGCCGGAAAGACGACGCTTTTCAACAACGTCACGGGTCTCGACTTTCCCACCTCGGGACGGGTCAACTTTCAGGGGCGTGAGATCACCGGACTTCCGGCAAATCGAATTACCCGGCTGGGAATTGCTCGGACCTTCCAGAATATTCGTCTGTTCAAAGAGATGACTGTTCTACAGAACGTGATGGTGGGACGACACTTCAAGCAGAATGCCCGCGGAATAATGCGAAACCGGACGATGCAGGCCGCAGTGAGCGTCCTTCAGCTCAATCGCACCGAAGCGGGGATCACGGCCGAGTCGATGAAGTGGCTGGAGTTTCTCGGACTTACCGAGTTTCGGGATGATCTTGCGCGAAATCTTCCGTACGGGAGGCAGCGCGAGCTCGAAATTGCGCGGGCGCTCGCTACGGAACCGAAATTGTTGTTTCTCGACGAACCTGCCGCGGGGATGAACCCTGCGGAGACCGAAGAGCTGATGCGGATCATCCGACGGATCCGGGACCTCGGAATCACCATCGTACTGATCGAACACGACATGAAACTCGTCATGAATATCTGCGAACGGATAACCGTGCTCAACTACGGGCAGAAGATAGCCGAGGGGACGCCGACGGAGATTCAGGGAAATGAAAAAGTGATCGAAGCCTACCTGGGAAAGGAAGAGTAGCGATGGGCGCCCTGTTATCGGTTGAAGATGTCGTAGTCAAGTACGGAAACATTACGGCTCTCAAGCACGTCAGTCTCTCGGTTCCAACCGGTGCGATCGTCTGTCTCATTGGTGCGAACGGCGCCGGGAAATCCACGCTGCTCAAAGCAATCGTCGGCCTCGAGCCGCTTTCGTCCGGATCGATCCGTTACGAGGATCGGGTGATCGCCGCGGCCGGGGGCCACGCAGACCCACAGAGCTCCGACAGTTCGTCGCGTGCAGCCAGGCGTGAAACCCTCAGCACCGACAAGATCGTCTCACTGGGCATTTCCCTCGTTCCGGAGGGACGCCGGGTCTTCGCAGACATGACGGTTGAAGAGAATCTCGAGATGGGTGGGTTTCGCGAGCGGGAGCCGGGGGCCGTTGCGCGAAAGATCGATGAGATGTACACGACATTCCCCATTCTCAAGGAACGTCGCAGGCAGAAGACGCGAAGTCTCTCCGGAGGAGAGCAGCAGATGATGTCTATCGCGCGCGCGCTGATGAGCTCGCCACGTCTGCTGCTTCTCGATGAACCAGGCCTCGGTCTTGCGCCGCTCATCATCAAACATATCTTTTCGATTATCAAGCGGATCAACAAAGAGGAAAATGTGACCGTCTTCCTCGTCGAACAAAATGCGAAGATTGCGTTGAACACCAGCGACAAGGGTTATGTTATGGAGACGGGCAACATCGTCCTCGAAGATGCGAGCTCCAGCCTTCTCGCGAACGACCGGGTGAGAGCCGCCTATCTGGGCGAATAGTCTGTAAGGGAGAGTTCTCTATGAACGTCGGCAAGATCATGACCCGAAAACCGTTCACCGTCTCAGTCGAAACTCCGGTGACGGATGCGCAGGCGTTGATGGCCAGGGAGAAGATCCACCGTCTTCCGGTCCTCGATAAACAGAAGAACCTTGTCGGCATAGTTGCCGAAACCGATCTGCTCAAGGCTGCGCCGTCGGAGGCGACTACGTTGAACATGTATGAAATGTTCAACCTGTTGAGCCAGCTCACGGTAAAAGACGTCATGTCGCACCGGGTGGTGACGGTGACCGAAGAAACCCTGATCGAGGATGCCGCGCGGGTCATGGTGGACAATGACATCGGCGGCGTCCCGGTGGTGAAGGGGACAACCGTCGTCGGCATAGTGACCGAATCGGACATCTTCAAGCTGTTCATCGAGCTTTTCGGAACTCGCCGTCGTGGAATCCGGGCAACCACACTGATACCGGATCAGCGCGCGGAGATTGCGCACATCACCTCCGCGCTTTCAGAGAAGGGCGGCAACATTGTGTCGATCGGCACTTTTCCCGGCGACGATCCCACAAACGCTATCTGCATCATCAAGGCGGATGAGATCTCAAAAGAGGACATGATCACGGCGATTACCCCCTTTGTCATCGAGATCACCGACATCCGCGAGGTCTGAGGCGCTGCGTGGGCTCCGGCCGGCGGCTCATCGGCGGCCAGGACGCGGATCACGAGCTTGCGGCGCTGGGAGAACTCTCACGGTGCCTCCTTGATTCCTCTTCGGCAATCTACATGGAAAAAGCGGGATTCCTCCGCCTTCTCGGATCGACGGTTGAACTATTCACCATTCGTGAAGTGGTTGATGAAACCGGGTTCACGGACATGCCGGTATCGCTGCTCGAAACCGGAAGGCCCGCCGAGGTATCCACCGACCTGCTGCTGATCGGAACCGCGACCGAACTGAGGCTTCCGGTCATCACCGAAGACCGCAAGATGATGCGACGTCTCGATACCGTCGACATTCCGTTCTTCAATGCGCTCATGATGCTGCATCTGCTGCTGTTCCGGGGAAGAATCGAGCTGTCGGCCCACGCGGCACATCTCGAACGGCTGCTCGCCGTGTGCAGGTACAGCGACCGGGTGCGCGCCTACGGGGAAGAGGTCCTTCAGGCGGTGCTTAAGTACCGGTGATCCGGCAGGAGAGTGCTCAGGGAGCCGTGAAAAACCGGGCGAGGACCGGTGCGAGAATAGCCGGATCGGCCCCATGTGTCTGACCCTCGAGCGTACGCCGCCCCCCGTTGGGAAGGAGGCGTGCGACGATCTCCACCGAGTTCCGCGCCCACGTCGGGCTCGCACCGCCGTCCATGACGAGCACGGGAATGGCGAGTGACGACCATCGGGTAGTTCCCAGCGGCCCGCCGGACATGGTGTCTCCCATGATCATACCGTCGTAGATGAGCGTGTGCGCGATTTTCTCCATGCCGGGCCAGTAGGGAGATTGACGCATGCCCGCAACGGCGCCGGCCGGAGTTCCGACGGCCACCGTCATGAAGTACTCGATCGCATCGCCCCGGCGCCCGGACCTTATGAGCTCGTCGATGGTCTGCACGTAGTCCGCCGGGACCGGGGCACGCGTGGCGTCGGTTATGAACGGGGGTTCGTAGATGGCGAGTCTCTCTATCTGTTTCAAGCGCGAGGCCGCTTCGAGAGCGAGCACAGCACCGGATGAGTGACCGAATACCAGCGCGGGGCCGCCGGCGGCATCGATGAGTGCGGCCAGATCCTCTACTTCCCGTTCCACCGCGTACGGGGGTGTGTCCCCACTGTCGCCGCGGCCGCGGCGGTCGTAGGTGTATACCACAAAATCCTTCGAGAGTATCTGTGAAACCGCTTTTGCGGCACGACGGTCGCTCAACGCCCCTGCGACAATGAAGATTGCGGGTCCCGAGCCTTCCCGCTCGTACGCAATCGAGGTGCCATCTTTCGAAACCACGTTTTCCATTCTTCCCCCTCAGTGTTGGAAATCTTTCGCAGTGGGAATGTCGGCTTTCGTGATGGAGCAGAGAATTTCGTCGGTGAGCGGAGAGATGCCCGAAATGCGATTCGCCTGCTTTTCGACGATCATCTCGAAAAGATTACGGACAAAACGGCCGTTGCCGAACGCCTTGTCGCGGCGCTCGTAATAGTAGGTGAAGATGTTCAACAACTCGCGTCGAGCTTGAGGCGTAACGGTGAACGATGCGTTCCGGATGAACACCGAGAAGATCTGAATGAGCTCTTCAGGCGCATAATGGTCGAAGTAGAAGTAGCGGGAGAACCGGGACTTGAGGCCGGGGTTCGAGTCGATGAAATCGCTCATTTCGTCAGGGTATCCGGCAACTATGACGACGAGCCGATCGCGGAAGTCCTCCATTCTCTTGAGCAGAGTGTCGATCGCTTCCTGTCCGAAGTCCTTTCCCGCATCGCGGGGGCTCAACGTGTAGGCTTCATCGATGAAGAGCACGCCGTCCATCGCCTCCTGCACGACCTGGTCCACTTTCATCGCGGTCTGGCCGACATAACCCGCAACCAGTCCGGCACGGTCGGTTTCGATACAGTGTCCTTTTTCGAGCATCCCGAGGCATTTGTAGACCTTGCCCAGGTAGCGGGCAATCGTGGTTTTTCCGGTACCCGGCGGCCCGTAGAACACCGCGTGTTTGGAGAAGGGCGTCACCGGGAGGCCTCTCTTTTCGCGTTCCTTGTGCACCTTTATCAGATTCACAAAAGTTGCGATCTGTCCCTTCACCTTCTTCATGCCGATGAGGCTGTTGATCTTCTCCATCACCTGCTCGAGAGTCTCTTCCTCCTCCTCGGCAGGAGCAAACTGCACACGCTGTTTGACCTCTTCGGCCTGCTTGTCGGTTCCCTCTCCATCCGCGGCGCTGGTTCCGGATTCCCCGTATATCAGCTCTCGCAGCTGCCTGATCCGGTTCTTCTCCTGGTCGTTGACCGTACCATCGGCTTTGATGCAGACCTGGGCATAATTGTAGAAGGCGCTCGCCATCCGGTCGAAATTCGAAGTGTTCTGGCGCGAATCGTAGAGGTGCAGATACTGGAGGCTGCGAAGCAGCTTGCTGCTCTGGTTCGAACCGGCTTTCCGAATCTCATTCGAAAACTGGTCCCAGTTGGCCAGGATCGCCTTGCGATGCCGCAGCGGAGGTGTGTCGTAGCGGAAGAGATCGATAATGAGCTCGCGATCCTTGATGATGTGCTGTTTGAGCGGCATCAGGACCATGGCGACGAAGAGCCGTGACTCTTCGGGAACCTCCTCTTCGGACCCAAGAGCGTGAAAGGTGATGAACATCAGATCGTCGGTAAGCTGCTGGAGGAATAATGGCTCACCGTTGAACTGCTTGTAGTCGTTGACAGTCTGATACATCTTTTTCGCTTCACCGTAGAGGAAGCGGAGGTTGGCGAGCCGGTCCTCGCCGGTGCGGATCGGGTGCGACGTGACTTCGTCCGGAGATCCGTTTCCGTTGTCAACGGAAGAACCTGCGCGATGCACCGCTGCGACGCTTTGCAGCTTTCGCTGCAGGTTGTCGACGAAAGATTGCGCCTGTATCCCGTTGCCGGTTGCGGTGAGCGTGGTGGTGCCTCCACGTTGCTGTAGCAGCACCTGCACCGACGAGAAGCCCCGTTTTGTTTCGACGTTTTCGAGCGTTTCGAGCGCAATATTCTCAGGCGCTGCAGCGGCGCTGCCGTTAGAGACGAAGAGCAGACGACGGTCGGTGAGACACAGGAGACCCGGGGCGCCGGACCCGGATCCGGTGATGACCGTTCCTCGGTAGAACCCTTCCAGAACATCCTCCACCTGCTCCTCTTCGTCGAGGATTCGGTTCAGCGAGCCGACAAGATTTTTCTTGAAAGAGACATGGAGCCAATTGGCAATGAGGTTGAGTTGCGATTCAATATCGTTTTGTAGCGGCATCCCTGGAGTCCTCGAACTTCCCCTCCCGTCTGTTCGATCCCGACCACACAGCATCACCGGCACGCCCACTGGTCGGGCAATTCGCCGTACTTCATACAATAAAGCATATTTCCCGCTTTTTTTCCAGCGGCCGCCTGTCTTTGTCCGGCGACCCGGCGGTTGGTGCACGTGCGGGCCGCAATATGCTATCTTTTCGATCAGGAAGGGTAGTAGTGATAGTCCGAACGGGGGATGAGAAAATGAACGCGCTCCACGAAGAGCGAAACGGCGACCGTCCCGGGGGAACCGGTGCGGCGACATTTGGCGCTCCTTCGGCGACGGCTGTCGCCGTATCGGCCGGCCGGGAAACCGAATTTCAGTCAGAGTTCCGTCCGGAGTTCCGGACGGCACCGCGGCCCGACGCCCGCAAACAACTGCACGAAATAATGAAGCGCAGGATTCTCGTTCTCGACGGTGCTATGGGAACGATGATCCAGACTTTCCGTCTCTCGGAAGAGGATTTCCGCGGGGAGCGTTTTTCCGACCATTCGTCGCCGCTTAAAGGCGACCACGATATCCTGTGCATCACCAAACCTGCGGTGATCGCGGATATCCACCGGCAGTATCTGGCTGCCGGCGCTGACATCATCGAGACCAATACCTTCAACGCCACCCGCATAAGCCAGGCCGATTACAGAACCGAAGAGGTTGTCTACGAGATCAACCGCGCCGGTGCCGGGATCGCACGTGAGGCTGCCGACGAGTACACCCTAAAGACGCCTGCGAAACCGAGATTTGTCGCGGGCGTCCTCGGGCCGACAAACAAGACGCTGTCTATGAGCCCTGAAGTGGAAAACCCCGGATTCCGCAGCCTCTCTTTCGACGAGCTCGCCGCAGCGTATCGGGAGGCGGCAGAAGGCCTCGTCGACGGTGGTGTTGATATCCTGCTCATCGAAACGATATTTGACACGCTGAACGCGAAAGCGGCGATCTTCGCGGTGCTCACCCTCTTCGAAGAACGTGGTTTCAGGCTTCCCATCATGATTTCGGGAACCATCACCGATCGCAGCGGTCGAACTCTGTCGGGCCAGACCGTGGAAGCTTTCTGGTACTCGGTCCAGCACGCGGAACCGCTCTCGGTGGGATTGAATTGCGCCTTTGGTGCGGATCTTCTGCGACAGTACGTCGAGGAGCTTTCACGGGTTGCCACCGTTCCGGTGAGCATGCATCCTAACGCGGGTCTTCCGAATGAGTTCGGCGCCTACGATCACACGCCCGCGTTCATGGCAGGGATTTTGAAAGAACTCGTGAGCGAAGGGGCGGTCAACATCATCGGCGGGTGCTGCGGTACCACGCCCGAGCATATCCGGGTGATGGTTGAAGCAGTACAGGGTCTCTCACCGCGCGTCGTGCCGGAGAACCCGCACCTGACGAATTTCAGCGGACTCGAGCCGGTGGTAATCCGACCCGACACCCGTTTCATCAATATCGGGGAGCGAACCAACATAACCGGGTCGGCGAAGTTTCGCCGGCTGATCACCTCCGGCGCCTATGCAGAGGCGCTCGAGGTTGCGCGAGAGCAGGTGGAGAGCGGTGCCCAGATCATCGACGTGAACATGGATGAAGCGATGCTGGATTCGGAAAAGGAGATGGTCATCTTTCTGAACCTGCTTGCCTCCGAACCTGATATCTCCCGGGTTCCGATTATGATCGACTCGTCCAAGTGGACAGTCATCGAAGCGGGGCTCAAATGCATCCAGGGAAAAGGTGTCGTCAACTCGATAAGCCTGAAAGAGGGAGAGGACGCGTTCATCGAACGGGCACGTCTTGTGCGCAGGTATGGCGCAGCCTCGATCATCATGGCGTTCGATGAGAAGGGGCAGGCGGACTCTTACGAACGGAAAGTCGCGATCTGCACCCGTTCATACAATCTATTGACGGAACGAGCGGGATTTCCTCCGGAGGACATTATCTTCGACCCGAACATCTTCGCGATTGGAACGGGAATCGAAGAACATCGGCATTACGCGGTCGATTACATCCGCGCTACCGAGGCAATAAAGGAGTCGCTTCCCCATGCGCGTGTCTCCGGCGGAGTCAGCAACATCTCCTTTTCGTTTCGCGGCAACAATGCGGTGAGAGAGGCGATGCACTCCGCGTTTCTGTATCATGCGATACAGTCCGGCATGGATATGGGAATTGTCAACGCGGGACAGCTCGCGGTCTATGATGATATCGAACCCGAGCTCCTCGAAGCGGTCGAGGATGTGATCCTCGATCGGAAGGACGACTCCACAGACCGGCTACTGGATCTCGCGCAGCGGGTAGAGAGCGGAGGACGGGAGCGCCAGGAGGACCTTTCGTGGCGTGAGGCGCCGGTAGGCGACAGGCTCTCGCATGCGCTGGTGAAAGGCATCACGAGCTACATTGAGACCGATGTGGAAGAGGCTCGTCGTGCGCTTCCTCGCGCGCTTAACGTGATCGAAGGGCCGCTGATGGATGGAATGAACATCGTGGGCGGACTTTTCGGTTCGGGAAAGATGTTTCTGCCGCAGGTAGTCAAAAGCGCACGGGTGATGAAACAGGCTGTCGCCTACCTGCTTCCCTACGTAGAGGCGGAGAAGGGTGTTGCCGCTGCCGAGGCTGCAGCGGCAGCCGAAGCCGCCCCGCCTGCACCGAAACCTCACTCGGGCACCGACGTCGAACCTGAAACTGTCGTTCGACGCGCACCCCAGGCGGGCGCGAAAGGGAAAGTGCTGCTTGCTACCGTCAAAGGCGACGTTCACGACATCGGGAAGAACATCGTCGGGGTAGTCCTGCAGTGCAACAACTATGACGTCGTCGATCTCGGTGTGATGGTTCCGTGTCACGACATCCTCGAGGCGGCGCGCAGAGAAAATGCGGACATCATAGGTCTCTCCGGTCTCATTACGCCGTCCCTGGAAGAGATGGCATACGTTGCCTCAGAGATGGAAAAGCAGCAGATGGAATTGCCGCTGCTCATCGGCGGAGCGACAACTTCGCGAATCCACACCGCGGTGAAGGTTGCTCCTGTCTACGGAGGGCCGGTAGTCCACGTCAAAGATGCCTCGCTTGCCGTCGGCGTGGTAGGAAAGCTGCTCAGCGTCGAAAACCGCGACGCCTTTGCGGCCGAGGTGCGCGAAGACCAGGCGCTCGAACGTCGCCGCCGCGATGAAAAAATGGATCAGGCGGAACTGCTGCCGATAGAGGAAGCACGCAAGCTGCGCTTTGATCCGGGCTGGGACCACATTGTCCCGCCTGAGCCGCGAATCATCGGCAACAGGGCGTGGGTCGACTATCCGCTGGACGAAATCGCCACCTACATCGACTGGACCTATTTCTTCGTAGCGTGGGAGATGAACGGGAAATATCCGGCGATTCTCGATGATCCGGTGGTGGGGAACGAGGCAAAAAAGCTCTTCGCCGACGCCCAGGAAATGCTCGACAGGATCGTGTCCGGTCGCCGGCTCCACGCGAGCGGGGTCGTCGGCATCTGGCCGGCCAATTCCACCGCGGACGACAACATTGAAATCTACACCGACGGGAGCAGAAACAATCTCCGGGCCACGATCCAAACTCTGCGCCAGCAGCGTCGGAAGGAAACCATTCCCTATTACCTGTCGCTTTCCGACTACATCGCACCAAGGACGACAGAGATACCCGACCACATCGGCGGGTTCGCCGTAACTGCCGGCGTCGGATTGCGCGAGATCGTCGCCGATTACGAACGGCAGAATGACGACTACTCGGCGATCCTGGCTAAGATCATCGCAGACAGGCTCGCCGAAGCATTCGCCGAGTGTCTGCACGAGAAGGTGCGCAAAGATCTGTGGGGATACGCCCCCGAGGAGAGGCTCAGCCGGGACGATCTTCTCAAGATCAAGTACTCAGGGATTCGTCCTGCCCCCGGTTATCCGCCCTGCCCGGACCATACGGACAAGAAAGTCATCTTCGATCTGCTCGATGCAACCGCAGAGGCCGGGATTACCCTCACCGAAAGCTTCATGATGGTACCTGCAGCAAGTGTGTCCGGCTATTATTTCGCGCTGGCCGAATCGAAGTATTTCTCGGTCGGCAAGGTCGGGCGAGATCAGGTTGCCGACTACGCGAAACGCAAAGGCATCGACATGGCAACCGCTGAAAGGTGGCTCGCATCGACGCTTGCCTACTGATCCGGGTTTCTGCAAAACGCGAGAAAGCGCGAAAGCGGGGCCGTGAGGTATTTGTTTCTCAGAAGCAGGATCGACAGGTCGCGGTGAAAATCAGTTCCCGGCATCGAGAACGGGACGAGGTACCCGAGAGCGAGCTCTCGTTCGACGGCGAGGCGGGAAAGGCACCCGAACCCCAGACCGGCTTCGACCGCCTTTTTTATTGCCTCAGTGTGGCCGAGCTCCATCCTGACCCGAACCGGAAGCGCTGCATCCGCCATAGCTCGTTCGAAAACTTCCCGCGTTCCCGAGCCCGGTTCCCGCATGATCCATTCCATCGTGTCCGCGCTCGGCGCAGCCATGCGCGGTCCGGCAAAGGGCACAAGCTCATCCTTGCGCCAGAAAGTGGCGACAATTTCGCTTCCGTTGACCGGTCCCTCGACCAGAGCGACGTCGATCGCATGCGCGGCTAGACGGGCCGCGATTTCCGACGTGTTGGCAACTTCGAGACTCACCGCAATTCCCGGTTCAGCCACTGCAAAGGAGCCGAGGATTCCGGGCAGGAGGTAGTTGCCGATGGTTGTGCTCGCGCCTACTCTGATCCGGCCGCTGCCGGCTCCGCCTTTAGTCTCCTCCTCGATCGCACGAACTTGCTCGAGTACCGCAATCGCCCGGGGAAGCAGAACCCGACCCCTTTCGTTCAGCAACAGACTTCGTGACACCCGGTCGAACAGCAGTTCACCGAGGACCTTTTCGAAGTCAGACAGTGCCATGCTCGCGGCCGACTGCGAAATGCCGAGAGTTTCCGCCGCTTTTCCGACGTGCCCGTGGAGAGCGATCGCCGCGAAGATTTCGAGTTGACGAAGTGTTATATTCATAAGCAAAACTCATGAAACTAATAAGAATATTATACTTTACTTATTGATTTATGTCAGTATTATGACAAGGACGAAGATCCACAACAGAGGTACACGATGAAAGATGGAAAGCAGCTCGTCGGGACTATTTCCGGTGTCCTGCTGGCGGCCCTCGTGGCGGCCGCAGGTTACGCGATTGCCCGAATTCCCGCAGTAAAAGCGCTCGGGTTTTCACCGCTTGTGATAGCGATTGTCGTGGGAATGATAGTCGGCAATCTTGGCGTGAATCGGCTCCCCGGATCGGTGCACCAGGGAATCGCGTTTGCGCAGAAACGAATTCTCCGATTCGCAATCATCTTCTACGGGTTTCGGGTAACATTCCAGGAGATAGCGGGAGTCGGTGGCGCAGGGTTGCTCGCGGATATCATCATGCTCAGCTCAACCTTTGTGTTCGGGACCTGGATAGGTCGGCGCTTTTTTGGACTGGACCGCGACACCGCCATACTGTGCGCGGCCGGAAGCTCGATCTGCGGCGCGGCGGCGGTACTCGCGACTGAGCCTGTGCTGAAAGCGGAACCCTACAAGGTTACCGTGGCGGTGGGTACTGTCGTCGTGTTCGGCACCATAGCGATGTTCCTGTATCCGCTCATATTCCAGATTGCCGGGATGAATCCTCAGGTTTTTGGCATTTACACCGGCTCGACTGTGCATGAGGTAGCCCACGTGGTGGCCGTCGGGGGTGCCGTCGGCCACGGCGTAGCCGAAACCGCCGTGATCGTCAAGCTGACCCGAGTGATGCTGCTGGCTCCGTTTCTGCTCATTCTGAGCGCCGTTATCTCCCGGCGGGAAAAGGCTGCCCTGCAGCTCATCGGTTCGGCAGTGCCTGCCGGAGTAGCCGTCGGGAGTAATTGGGCGGACACGCAGTCGATTCGCGACGACGCGCAATCGATTCACCATGACGCGCCGGCAGTCAGGAAGAAATCTGTCATCACCATTCCCTGGTTTGCTGTGCTTTTTATCGCCGTCGCCGGAATTCACTCGCTCGTGGCGCTGCCCCATTCGGTAGTCGGGGGCATCAACCTCGTCGATACGTTTCTGCTTGCCACTGCCATGGCGGCCCTCGGAATCGACTCCCGAATCGAGCGGTTTCGCGGCGTGGGTGCAGGTCCGATTCTCGCGACACTTACCATGTTCGGTTGGCTCGTGGTCGGAGGATATCTGGTCAATCGCCTGATCGCGGCGATCATCGGCTGACACTTCCGGCTCCGTCGCACGGCGCAGAGGCTCGGCGTCAGTTAGCGATCTCCCCGTGTTCGAGGAAACTGTAGTAGGCCCGTTCGCTGAACACTACGTGGTCGAGCAGAGGAATGCCGAGCGTCTCGCCCGCGGCGGCGAGACGCCTCGTGACCTCACGATCCTCGCTGCTGGGATCCACGTTTCCCGATGGATGGTTGTGACAGACGATCACCGCCGAGGCGCGGTCGGTCACGGGGTCGGCGTACACCTCGCGGGGATGCACGATAGTTCTGTTGACCAGTCCGACTGAAACTACTCGAACAGCCGATACCTCGTGCGCGCCGTTCAACGACAGCGAAATGAAGTGCTCCTGTTTCCGGTCGGCGAAGTGTCTCACGAGCGGCAGCACATCGGCCGGGAACGCGATCCGGCGGCGTTCCGGACAGAGCTGTCTGCGTGAAAACTCGATCGCGGCCGAAAGCAGCGCTGCCTTCGCACT
>DATKUF010000032.1:0-4008 GCA_035530755.1 Spirochaetia bacterium
TTCGAAAAAGTTTGCCGAGGGCGCGGACGCCCTGGTATTCGACGTGAAGTGCGGGGACGGCGCATTCATGAAGCACAGGGACGAGGCGCGCACGCTGGCGAAATCCCTGGTCGACACCGGAGTGAGCCTGGGAAAACGAATCGTCGCCGTCATCACCAACATGGACGAGCCCCTCGGTCGAATGGTCGGCAATTTCGTCGAAGCCGAAGAATCGGCGCTCTGTCTCCAGGGTAAGGGGCCGGAGGATCTCATGGAGGTGACGCTCCGCCTATCCGGGTGGATGCTTGTGGCCGGCGACAAAGCAGAGAACATAGACGCCGCCGTGGAAATGTGTCGGAAAAAGTTAGCCGACGGCGAACCCTGGAAGCGCTTTCTGGCCAACATTCGAGCCCAGCACGGAGATCCGGATCGTTTCCAGAAAGGCATGGGCCTCGTCAGGGCGAAAGTCGAAGGCAGCATTCGGGCGCCGGCGAAAGGATTTGTGGCCGGCATCCGTGCCTACCCGGTAGGGATGGCCGGCGTCTACCTTGGCGCCGGTCGAAGCAAGGCGGACGATAAGGTGTATCCAAATGTGGGGATCGAGCTTCTCAAAAAGCGCGGTGAAGCTGTCGAAAGGGGCGAGGCAGTATGCACACTCTTTGCCGAGTCGGAGGAGAGTCTTGAAACAGCCACCAGGCTGGTAGAGGAGGCTTACAGCTACGGCGTGGCGGCGCCGGACGCAGCACCGATGATTCTGGAGGAAATGGCCGCGTTATGATCTGGCAAAAGGAAGACATCGATTCAGGCGCCGTACGATCCCTGTCGGAGCGGTTCGGCGTCGATCTGCTAACTGCCACTATTCTCGCGCGTCGCGGGGTAACCGATCCGGCGGCAATCCAGTTTCACCTGGAGGACGATCTCAAGAATCTTCCCAACCCGTTTCTGTTCGAAGGAATGGTAGACGCGGTAGAGCGAATCATGACCGCTCGTTCGGAGGGAGAAAGAGTACTCGTATTCGGTGACCGGGATGTCGACGGGATCACCAGTATCGCACTTACTGTCGAAACTCTTACGGATCTGGGGATTCTGGTGGATTGGAAGCTCCCGATGGGGGATGATCCCTACGGGCTTACTACGGGCGTGATCGATGAGTTTGCCGCAGCGGATGGAACCCTGATCATCGCAGTTGATTGCGGTACCTCCAGTATGATCGAAATCGCCTACGCGCTGGAACGCGGGATCGACACGATCGTAGTCGATCACCACAATCCGCAGGACGCGTTGCCCCCTGCGGCTGCAATAATCAATCCCAAGCTTCAGGATTCCGGTTACCCTTTTGCGGGATTGTGTGCGTGCGGCCTGGCCGCCAAGCTGCGCTGGGCGCTCGCTTTCGCCCAGACGGACTTCTACAATCAGCCGGTCTGCCTGCTGAATGTGCGACCGGGAAACGAGACGCTGATCGTGGAGGCCGTCAAGCTCGAGAACCTGGTAGAGGTCGACAGGTTGATCGAGAACGTAGTCCCGGGTATGGTCGACCTCGATCGCACCAGAATAGTGCCTTTTCTCGAGGGACAGCAGATCCTGGTTTATGACGCGCCGGCGCAGGATGCGATGCTTCGCCGGATATTCGGTCCCAACGTGGAAGTTGGCCTGCTCGATATCGCGCCGGAGGTCTGGAAGCTCTTTCCTGCACTTCGCGACCGAAGTCTTCTTGCCATGCGACCCGCCTCACGGCTTGCGCGCTACGCTTCCCAGATTCCCGAAGAGATCGACGTCCTCGCGGGGCTTTTCACCTCCTTTGTATTCAAACGAATTCCCGAGCTTATCGACAGGTTCGAGAAGTCGCTGGATCTGGTGGCCCTGGGGACGCTTGCGGACATGATGCCGCTTCAGAATGAAAATCTCGTTCTCGCGCGCGTCGGTTTGCGGGTCATGCAGGCAACAACCCGGCCCGGACTGCGCGAGCTTCTTGCGCGCACCGGCGTTTCAGGGCGCCCTCTCACTGCAAAGGAAATCGGTTGGCAGGTGGCTCCGGTAATTAACGCATCCGGCAGGATGGGCGAGCCGGACAAGGCGGTTAAACTGCTGTTGAGCCGCGATCCGGGGGAGATTGGACAGCTGGTTACCGCAGTGACCTCGATGAACGACGATCGCAAGCGGTCGGGCGAAGACGCCTGGGAACGAGTTCTCCCGCAGGCGTACAGGAGTTTCGAAGAGCTGGATAATCGTTTTGTCGTCGTGACCGACGATTCCATCCAGAGAGGAATCACCGGAATCATTGCCGGACGCCTGGCCCGACTCTTCAATGTTCCCGCTGCGGTGGTGGCGCTCCTGCCGCAGAAGTCGGTTGGATCTATCAGAACTGCACGCGGCTTTGCTGTTACCGAATTCCTTTCGATGTTTTCCGACATATTCAGCGACTGGGGCGGTCACGACTCCGCGGGCGGGTTTCACATGGTACCGGAACGGCTGGGGGAATTTGTCGGCCGCATTCCCCAGGTCCTTCACTTCATGCATCTCGCCGATGAGGAAGATGAAAAGCTCCTGATCGACGCCGAGCTTCCTCTGGATTTCGTGACGCCGAAACTGTTCGATGTCGAGAAGGTTTTCGCACCGTCCGGGCAGGAGAATCCGCCTCTGACTTTTCTCGCACGCGGGTTGCGGATCGCACAACTTGACCTGATGGGCAGGGAGACGCAGAACCACGTGAAGTTTCTCCTGGACACCGGGAGTGTGAAGTGGCCCGCCGTATTCTGGAATGCAGCTGAACGTGTCGGACGTGATTTTACCGCCGACGATCAGCTCGACGTCGTATTTCAGCTTTCGAAGAATCTGTATCAGGGGCGCGAGACCCCGCAGCTTCTGGTCGTTGACGCCCGGCGGGCCGGTACAAAAAGCGTTTCCCAGTCTCAGGCGGCCGAACGCAAACGCCTCTCCGACCAATCCGAGGACGCTGCCGAATGAAGCCCCGTGCGCGCTCGGCTGCGCAGGCGCGGGCGATCTCCGGATCTATCCGGACAGTCTCGACAGTTGTTCTCTTCATTCTTGCCGCCGGCGTCGCACAGGCCAATCCGACGCTTATCGCTCCCGATTCTGCAAGACGGGGAGACGCGTTTTCGATATTGGTCCACGCGTCGGAGCCTGCGACGGCGGCCGAGGTCCAGCTCAGAAATCCGGGAGGAAAGGTAGTGCTCGATGTTCCGGGATTCCGGATCCGGGTCACCCGGGATGTGGAAATCTGGGCTGCCTGTCTGGCCGTAGACAGCACGGCACCGATGGGGAATTATTCGGTTCGTGTAATTCTGACACCCGCGAACAAAGCGGGTAGCGATTCAACTCTCGCGACGGAGATCCGGGTAGTCGATCGACCTTTCGTTCACGAGCAGATACCGCTGAATGCCGCACTCACCGACCTGCGCGCGACCCCTGATCCGCGAAAAACCGCTGAGGCCGAACAGATCCTTGCACTACTTGCCCGACACGATCTTGGCGGCCAGTTCTGGTTCGGTCGGCTGTCGATGCCGGTTCTCGAGGCGGTCGTTACATCGCATTTCGGGGACAGGCGGCGCTACCTCTATTCAAGCGGCGAGGTGTCCGCGGCGATTCACTACGGCATCGACCTTGCGCTGCCGACCGGAAGCCCCGTGCGAAGCGACGCAAACGGGCTGGTCGTCTTTGCCGGTCCACTCATAGTCAGCGGCAATACGGTTGTCGTCGAACATCTTCCGGGGGTCTACTCGCTCTATTATCACCTGAGCGAAATCGTGGTCCGGAAGGGCGACCGGCTGGAAACGGGCCAACTCGTCGGAGCCGTCGGGATGACGGGGCTGGCGACAGGTCCCCATTTGCACTGGGAGGTGCGAGTCGACGGTGTGCCCGTCGAGCCGAACAGCCTTCTGGCCCAGCCGCTCGTTGACAAAGAGCGCATTTTCGCTAAAATATTCAGTGAACACGTACCATTGCGCCCGGAGACGGGAACTGTGGACGAGACGCGCAAGACAGCCGAGGACGCCTCTGCTGTAATTCTGC
>DATKUF010000033.1:0-13543 GCA_035530755.1 Spirochaetia bacterium
TTGTTCAATCCAATAGTGGTATCGATCGCTTTGATTTTCTACGGGATCGTGCTCATCGTCATGGAGCATATCTTTCGCCGGAACCCGCGCGAGCGGAGCACCTTGATATACTCGATGCCGCTTCTTACGGCTTTCGCTATCGGGCTCTTTCAGACGCTCGCCCTTATTCCCGGGACGTCCCGATCGGCGGCCACCATCATAGGCGGTATGGTGATGGGACTCGGCCGGGCTGCAGCCGCGGAGTTCTCGTTCTTCCTTGCGGTGCCGGTCATGGTCGGCGCAAGCGGCCTGACGCTCATGAGGCAGGGACTGCATTTCAGCGCGGCAGAATGGGTGATAATGCTCGTAGGATTCGTCGTCGCTTTTCTCTGCGCGCTCGTGGTGGTACGGGCGTTCATGAACTACCTGCGAAAGCGCGACTTCGTGCCCTTCGGATACTACCGTATCGCGCTCGGCGTTGTCGTCATAGTGGTACTGCTCGTTTTGAAGCTGTGAGGAAACATGCACCTGCACGAACGAACGGCATTCATTGGAAGATACACCCTATCTGACCTGTTCGATCGCACGTTCAAAATGATGTCGCGAACCGGGCGGACAAGTCTCATCTACTCCCTGTCGTTATACGTTCCGCTCGCCGTTCTATTCGCCATTTCGATTTCACGGCTTTTCGCGACCATTTCGGATCTGGCCCACCTTCACCTCGCCGACGAATCGGCACGTGCGCTGATTCTCCATTTTGCCCCTGCAACTGTCTGGATCCTTATTCTCTCTCTACTCGGGTGGGCGGGCCAGACATTCGTGAACCTTGCAGTCACGCACCACGTCGCCACGGTCGCTTCGGGTTCAGCGCCGCCTCCGGCAACCTACGCCCTTCTGGTGTGGAAACGATCGTTCCGGAAAGTCCTCGTTCAGCAACTGATCACGACCGCGGCAATCATCGTCGTGGTCATTGCCGGGGGAATTGTCGGCCTCGTCGGCGTGCTACTCTGCCTATTGAGCAAAGACTCGGGAACGTTGATCGCCGTCGTGCTTGTCGTGGACTATTTCGCCACGATCGCAGGAATCGGTATCCTTTCAACCTATCTGATTTTCTCCACACAGCTTGTGGTCTTCGACCACGAAACGGCAGTCGGCGGGCTGTTGCACAGCGGGAGAATCGTAAGAGGCAGCTTCTGGCGCGTCCTCGGGATAACGCTGCTGATTTCCCTGATGTTTTCCTTTTCGATCAACCTGATTACCACTCCGGTGGTTACCGTGAGCTTTCTTCCGTCGCTGTCCGGTCTCATACAGCTCGCCGGCGGCGATAGCGACGCCACCGCTGCCTACGCCATTCTCGACAGTCTGCGCGGCCTCGGAACCGGGATCGCAATTGCCATCGTGATTCAGGGCGTCGCCTCGTCCTTTTTCCTGCCCGTCTTCTTTGCGCTATTCTGTGTCGATCTCAAAGCTCGCAAGGGGGAGTTTCCGCAACCGCCGCAACCGTTGGCGGATACGCCGCAACCGTTGGCGGACTCGCCCGGAGCCGGTGCGGATGGAATTTGACGGCCGCTGGGAACGCGACGGACGCAACCCGCTCGCCGCCGCACTGCTTCTGGTCATCGGTGCGGGTACGTTCTACTTCCTGGCCCAATCCCTGTTGCTCAACGGATACATCATGTTCGACGAGCTTCTCCGCAAAGACGTCGTTTCGAGCCCGGATCTCGGGACCGCGATGCGAGAAACCTACCGGCGCTACCGCGTACCGATCCTGACAGTTCTCGCTCTGACGCAATTCCTGCTCCTCTTTCTGGTCACGATTACACGGGTTCGCGTGTGGCATACGCGAAAGGCGTTTGCCTACCTCGGATTCACAAAGTTTCCGGTGGGCGGTATCCTGCTTGGAGTTGCCGGAGTTCTGACACTGCTGCCGGCCGTGGAATATCTCGGCCACCTGATCTACTCGCTAGTTCCCAATCTTCGCAATTTCGGAGACTCAACCTCGCCTCTGGTTACCGCCACGACCCCGGGAGAATACGCCCTGATTCTGTTTGCCATCGCCGTCACGCCGGCCATCTGTGAGGAAACACTGTTCCGTGGCTACTTCCAGCGTACTCTTCAGCGCCGCATGAGCGCGCCGTGGCACTATCTGTTGTCCGGGACCCTCTTTGCACTCTTCCATCAGCGCGTGCTCAGTCTGCCATCTCTCATACTTGTGGGCGTCTATCTTGGGTTTCTTTTCTCGAGGTACAACTCAATTTATACGACGATGGCATCCCATTTCGCGTACAACGGTACGTTGATCGTGCTCGCTAATTCCGCGTTGCGGACATCGCGCTTCGTTAACGCCGACGGATTCACCCTGACGACCGTGGAGATATCGCTCGCGCTTTTCGCCGTCGTTACAGGAGTAATCGTGGCGACCACCCGCGGTTCGGTACCTTCCGCGGGAGATTCCGCGGGAGCATCAACGGTCGCCCCGGGCTGAACCGGTTATTGCTCGGTAGACGGTGCCTGCTCGTACCGGGGGTTCAGCGGCAGCCGATAGAGCGGGTCGCTTTCATCGGCCAGCACTTCCGGAACCTTCGATCGAGCGATCTTTCGCACCTGCCGGTTCGAGGCAAACGGATTCTCTTTCCGCGCAAGCTTCAGCGCCTTCGATCGTACGAGGTAGGTCATTGCACTCTCGAACTGTTTATCGGTGAACGTGGGACTTGTGACCGTGATCTGCAGATAACGCTTATGAAAACTGTCGAATAGCTCCGCTCGCATCTTCGCAGATCTTCCGCTGAAATCCAGAAGCTCTATCTCCTGGAGCAATTCGCTATAACGCTCGATTGCGCGTCGATGGTCCAGATGACGCCGATCACCCTTGAAAACCTCAGTCACCAGGCTGGTGACGAAAAGGATGAATCCCGCCGCTCCGATGGTAATCTCGATTACCCCACGGGTCAGCCATTTCACATGCGACGTGAGCGAGGTCAGGTCGGAAAACACCAGAAAGACGATGTGGGCAGGAAGTACAATGCTGACAACACGGATCGCCGTGGCGACGTATCTCGTGCGCAGCTCATAGTAGCGATGAAGACCACGTTGAAGTCGGATCTTATTCACCAGATCAAGATAGATGGTCTCATCGCTTCGGGATGGCACGGTCGGTGCAACTGCTTCTTTCGGCATAGTTTACTCTCCGGTATTGGGGCGAACAGCAAGATGTGACGAACCTTACCTCGATATATATCACTATATTAGTAATTTATCTTCTTTCGGATGATCCACCAGGTGCCAAACTCCGCAGAATAACCGATTTGCAAAACAAAAACGGCTTGCACTATACTGAAAAGGTTAGGCAAAAATGCGGATCGCGAGGAGGAAATGCAACAGGCGATGACGGACGCGCTTTCCGTGCAGGCTACCGCATTCTCGACTGCTACCAGTGGAAGTGCCACGGGTACGGGAAGCGTAAGCTGGACGTATAACGACACCGGCAATCCGATAAGTTTTACCGTCACCTTTCATGGCTATACGACGAACGGCATTACCTATGATGGCACGATCGGCATGACCTTCTGGTATGCGGACACTTCTCCGGCAAACGGCCAATACGACGCGGGAGAGAGTATCACCGCGATGGAGATTACCGCACATCTGAGTATGGCCGGTGCTCCGGTGCATTCGCTCGATATGTCGCTTCTCCTGAGCTACTCCGGGTCGATTGCTTCCTACAGCGGATCAATCACCGCCGACGGCTCGACCTACACCTATTCGCAGCTGTTCTCGTAGCCCACATCGTCAATCCACACCTCACGGCCCGACAATCGCGTCGGGCCGTGATACGATGTTGCCTGAGGAAAACCCACAATGGACAATGATCTGACGGGAAAGACGGTTATTGTGACGGGCGCGAGTTCGGGAATAGGGCGGGCTACGGCACGCGCGCTGGTGAAGGCCGGGTGCAGGGTTACCCTCGCTGCCCGTTCGACAGACAAACTCACGGCGCTTGCGACTGAGCTGGGATCCGCGGCGTTTGCGGTCCCGACCGACGTAACTGTCGCCGCCGACGTAACGGCGCTCGTCTCACGAACGATTTCGCAATTCGGTCGAATCGACGCGATGTTCGCGAATGCGGGCATTTTCATTCCGGGCAGTTTCGCGGAGGGCAACGCCGAGGACTGGTCCAGGACGTTGAGTGTCAATGTCGAAGCCGTATTCCGCTGCATTCACGCGGTCCTTCCGCACATGATAGCCCGGAAGAGCGGCGACATTATCATGACCAGCTCGATTTCCGGATGCGTCGACATCGCATCCGAACCGGTGTACAGCGCATCAAAGCATGCAATTCAGAGTTTCGCGCACACGCTCCGCCAGCAGGTGGCTCCGGCGGGTATCCGTGTCGGAGCGGTCTCTCCGGGAATCGTTTTGAACGACATCTGGGGAATAACCGATGAACAGGAAATCGAAAGACGGGTGGCCGAGCGAAGCGGCATCCGGTCCGAAGACGTAGCTCGCGCAGTCCTGTATATGCTCTGCGAGCCGCGCCATGTAACGATCGGAGACCTCGTTATTCTGCCGCAAAACCAGGACATATAGGGGACCGGACTACGGAATGAACAACTCATGAGTCTCCGGCTTCCCATATCCTTCGATTGAGGCGGGCCGGATGCCCGGGGTGGAGATCGCTGCCTGCACAATTCGCCGGTTGAACGGGTGAACGTCGGGATGAGAAAGGTACTCCTGCACGGGCATCCACAGACACTCATCAATTTCCGAAGAATCGGCAGTGATCTCGAAGCTCGTCGGTTTGAGTCGGCAGACGAAATAGATGTCGGATTTACCGTGGCGATAGCCGTGCCAGTGCCGGAAGCAGACCAGCGATTCAAATTCCGTGTCTATGCCGGTCTCCTCTTTTACTTCGCGTCTGACTGCATCCGAGATGTGCTCCTGCGCGTCCAGCGCCCCGCCGGGGAGTTTGTAGTGACGTCCCCAGGATCCTCTGTGCCGTTCGCTCACGACCAGTATGTATCCGTCATCCCGGACGACTACGCCACCCGCCCCTACGTAGTGGGTGGCGAAAGGTGGCACGTGGGTGCCGGATTCTATGGAATAGGTGAGCTCCAGCTGTCGCTCATCCGCATGGTGGTAGACGAAACCGAGCGAAACCGCGGATGGAACAAGAGTGCTTTTCCCAATGGGAATAGAGATCCAGACGAGCCGGATACCTTCGGATCGCCATCGATCGAGTGAGTCGGAAAGTATATTCCGAAACTCGATTGGATCATCCGGCAAGCTTTCGGTGTCGACGACCATTCCGTCAAATTGATTTCGGGTCCCTGGAAGAATTGTCATGGAACGATTCAATCGAGAAATGGCAACGGTATCTGCCAGGCGAAAACGAGCGCGAGGAAAATGAGCATTGCCGTGGTCTGGTGAAAGACCGTGAGAATGCCTGGTTTCGCCGGACTCGCGTTGACCGACTGATAGAGCATGAATCCGACAAGCGCCTGCAGCAGCGCCAGAACAAGCGCGCCGCTGTAGGAACTGGTGTAGTAGGCCAACGTGAGCACCAGAGTCCCCCACACTGTGGCATGGACGGCAAAGACCCACTGGCCTTTGGAGCGGGGAACGACAAAAGCGCCGATGGGCTTCTGGTACCCGCGCTGACCGGTGACCATACCGCCGAGAAAGATCATAAGAAGAAGAGGATAAAACGGAGGTGTCGTTGCCAACAGTCCCCAAACCGACTGAGTACCGGGCTGAAGTTCAGCGAGGTAGGAAAAAAGCGTGCCGTATGCGAGAAGCCCGTGCAAACCGTGCAGGAACGCCGGAGCTTTGCCTGCGAGTACGTTGAGCGTGGCCATCCCGAGAAGTGCCGTTGAAGCAATGAGGACAAGACCGGAAATCGCGTTGACGTCGCGCAGAAGAATCGCAAGTATGAGCGCGTTCACTCCCAGTGTTGTGGCGATAATCCGGTGCCACGCCTCCGGATCGGCCCGCATCGCGAGACCGAAAATATCACGTCGGTAGGGCCAGTTGGTCCCGAGTGAGAGACCGTATCCGTAGCCCTCTACAACACTGCCGACGAGAATCAGCCCAACAGAGGCAATTGCCTGCACGATCAAGAGTACGTGCGCGAGGATGTCCATTTTTTTCTCCGTCTCGTATCATCGACGAATCGGCTTCGGATGGCAAGAGGTTTGCGGCATTTCCATATTCTGTCTACTTTTAGTACCTTCTAACTGGAAGAGGCCGATTGCATGACCGCACCGAAACCGATCGATTACACCACCGCGGCCAGATGGCGAAGCGAGATAGGGCCCGTTTTCATGCCGGAGCCTGAACAGGCGGGTGAAAGCGAGGCGGCAAACGTCGTGGACGAAAACTCCGGGCCGCCGCAGCGACATCCTATCGATTCTAAACCTGCCGAGCGACGCCGATCGTCGCGGACCTACCAGAAGATCCGACCCCCCTCGCACATGGGACAACACGTGGACATCTACGCGTAGCTTCCCGAATCCCCCGGTTATACGTCGACGGTGACGCGATTCTTGCCGGCCCGTTTTGCCTGCAGCATCGCCTGATCGGCGTGCCGGACCAGGGCGTCGATATCGATCCCCGGGACGTAACGCGCTACTCCGACGCTCACGGTAGCTCGAAGGCGCTCACCCCGGTACTCGATCACGAGCGACTCAACCCCGATTCGAAGCTTTTCCGCCGCCTGCTGCGCACGGTCGGCATCGACGCTGGGTAAACCGATCAGGAACTCCTCCCCTCCCCACCGTGAGCAGAGGTCCTCCATTCGTAGATTGCTCTTCAACGACCGCGCGACTGCCCTGATGACCTCGTCTCCGGCTTCATGGCCATAGGTGTCGTTGAAGGCTTTGAACGAATCGATATCGGCGAGCAGCAGTGAAAACGAGTCACCGTGCCGTCGGACCCGGCTCAGCTCAGCGCTGGTCTTCTCAAACATGTCGCGACGGTTGGACAGGCCGGTGAGGTAGTCGGTGCGGGCAACCTCGTTGAGTTGAACATTCATCTCCTTGATTTCCCGCTGGTAGGAGTCACTTATCCGAAGCACTTTCGAAAATCGCCGAAGCAGGCCGGCATACTTTTCCAGAAGCTGCAGGAAGAACTCGTAGGACTTTTCCGTTCGAAGTTCGTTGCCGGCCGTGAGTGAATCGGCCCAAGACAGTACCGGATCATTTCGAAACTCGTCTGGAACTTCAACCACATCCGATGGATCGATGGGGGTTTTCATCCTTCCCTCGCAATTACGTTGAACGGCATCGTGAAATCCTCGCGGAACTCCTCGATAGTGTCCCGGGCCCGTTCGTTGTCACGATCGTAGTACCAATCGACCGAGACCTTCACGCCCTGTTTGAAACCTGCCTCCAACTGGTCGAGAAGGTCAATCATGCATTTCGTACTGCTGGTGTTGAGATAGGACAGTTCGACGAGGAAACGTACCGGATGGGTCACGTCTGAAAGATACCCGGTGAGCCACGCGATGATCGGCGTGTAGAACTCAAATGAGTTCTCCGGGTAGGACTCGCCGCCCATCCTCAGCAAACCTGTTTCCGGATCGAAATCCACGGAAGGCGAAGATACGCCGGACTTGATACTTAGGCTTTCCATCGCAACCGCCTCAAATAAATACCGAAACATTGAAGAAGACCGTCCCCGCGGGCAGTCCGCCGTCAGAGGAGAGTCCCTCGTGGTCCAACGGGTTTCCATCCGCAAGTTCACGAAAGGAACAGGCAATCGGTGCGGTCGCGCGTCGAGCCATATCGATGAAGCCGAGCCCCGCCCCTCTTCCCGGTTCGACCGGCGTGCGAAGGCGCTGCTTGTAGAGTGTTTTGAGCTCCACTTTGTCCAACCCTGAAACCGATTCGATCGCCGTCTTGACTCTCGCCACGTCTTCCGGGCCCACGAGATTTCCTGAACTCACAATGTAACTGTCGTTTTCCCGCGCAATTACCAGGGTTCCATGGCGAAAACGGCCATCTTCAGCGCCGGCGAAGAGCCGGTTCGACGTATAGTTCTTCAAATTTTGTGCCTGCTCCACGAAAACCGCAAAAACGTCGGCGATCCGGTCTTTCGGCGCCGCATCGCTCTCAAGATATTTTCGGACAGCCGTTCCGAGTTCTTCAATGACGCTGTGCGAGAACGGACCGTTGAAACAGATCATCACCCCCTGGTCCGCGAACACATCTCTCAGGGAAAAGAGGTCAAAATGTGTCATACAAAAGCCTCCGTTTTGCTCCGGCTCGATTCATGTTCGCAACCTGAATGCGAACGCGAGCGCATCGTCACGCTGCGGACGGCCCGACCGGTAGCGGTCGAACTCCTTCTCCCAGGCGGGACAGTTGTCGTCGATAGACCCTCCGACGCAGGCCGAAACGAGGGACGACAGGCGCGTCGTTCCATAGGAGCGGCCGCCGCCTGGATGGTCTGATCGATCCGGGTCCTCCGGCCCGTCCTGGTCGACGATGCCGTCTGTGACCAGGAAGAAGGCTCGCCCGGAAGCGTCGACCCTCTGGTTTTCCACACGGCGCAGCGACTCGCCGTGTCGGTAGCCGACAGACTTCGGCCGGCCTTTCAATGTGCTTACCGTACCGTCGGGTTCGAGCACGTAGAGCGGCATCGCCGCCCCGGCAAACACGACGCTGTTTTCCAGCGGCAGACAGCCGCACAAACCTATAGCGAGGCCGCTTTGATTCGTCGCCGCGCGGATAGCGTCGTCGAGCTCGGTTATCACCGCGGCAGGATCGTCGACCCGGGATCGCGCGGTGATCTGTTTGAGGAAGGAGTCCGCCATCATTGTCATAAGCGCGCCTGAGACGCCGTGCCCTTCACAGTCCACCGCAGCCACGAAGAAACCGGCGCTTCCGGAATGAAGGAAGAGAAAGTCGCCTCCTACCAGATCCCGCTGACGATGAAACAGAGAGTACTCAGCGAGGCTTTCGCGCAGTACCGTCTCGGTCGGCATAATGCCGTTCTGGATCAGACGTGCATAGCGAATGCTCTCCATGACCTGCCGATTCGTTTCGGCAAGCCGTTCATTCGCCGCAGAAAGCTCACCCGTTCGTTTCGTCACCAGGATTTCGAGATTACCTGTGTGTTGCTTCACCTGCACCGTCATCCGGTTGAACGCGCCGGCGAGCCGGCCGATTTCATCCTTGCGTGAGAAGGGCAGAACGATGTCGTAGTCGCCCATCGCGACTTTGCGCGCGGAGTCGGTCATCACGGAAAGCGGCCGGAGCACCATTCGCTCCATGAGAATTGCAATGAGCGAGAGCACAACGAGCATCGCAACGACGACCATCACAAAAAGCGGAAGGAAGTCGGCGACCGATATCACCGTGGAGGTTTCCACCGAGACCACCGCCATCCAGCCGATTTCGGAAATCGGTGCCACGGCTGTCAGACCCGAATGGCCGGCGATGCTCACCTCGTCGACCGCCATCTTTCCGGTTCGTGCCGCGGCCAGCAGAGCCTCGAGCCTCAATCGATCGGCGTTCGTAGACGCGAGATCCTGCACCGTGATCTTCTTCCCGCTCGTCCAGACCTTCGCGTTATGCTCCATGTAGGCGGCGTTCGGATGCGCCGTTATTGCGCCATTCGCATCGACCAGCATCGAACTCGCCCCGTCGCTACCGCCGCTCACCAGACTCTTCACCACCTCGGTGATGTCCAATCCGGTGCCCGCAAGCCCGATCACCTGCCCGTCGGCCGACCGCACCACGCAGTTGATCCACACCTTGGTCGCTCCGATCAATGGATTGAAGTCGAGGTTGAAAGAGATGTTTTTGTCGGCCTTTACCGTGTTGAAATACCAGATGTCGGACGGCACATTCGGTTCGAGCGTCGTTATCGCGAGTGCCCCGGTTTCCGGCTGATTGTAGTAGGTACGGCCGTCACCGACGACGACAAACCAGTTGGAATCCAGAAATGCGCGTTTGAAACTGCCGAGCTCCTGGAAGGCTTCGCGCCGCAGCTTCTCGTCCGAAGGGTCAAGCATCCAGGCGCGAATCCCGGCCGAGTCGGCAAGGCGCAGAGCAAGCTCCCCCTCCCGCTGGACCAGATCGGTTACACGCGCTCCCTCCCGCAGCGCTCGCTCCGTGACGTAACTCCTGCCCAGCTTCGATACGATTCCGCGTACTTCGATGTTGAGAAGGATCGTCGAGGCGACCGCCACAACGACAAAGAGCGTGAGCAGGACAAACAGGAAGCGAGTAGTAAGTTTCCGAAACGCCAGTTGATTCCCCCCGGTGCATCCGGTTGGCCGCAGCCGTTGGCCTTCGGCCGCGGCCCTGCAGTCAAAATATGCGTACCAGAGATATTATAGCATGTGGACAAAAAAGAGGCGACCCGGCAGCATCAAGGTCAGATTCCAGGTTCCATTACCGCCCCGCGATCGGCGGAGGAAGCAAGTGCGCCGTACAGGGCCAGATATCGGGTCATCGGACGCGGATTCGGACGTTTCCATTGTTTCCGGCGCGATTCGAGCTCCTCCGGACTGACCGCAACGGAAAGCGACCGTCGAGCAATGTCGATTGAGATGATATCGCCAGGCTCAATCAGTGCTATCGGCCCACCCTCGGACGCCTCGGGCGAGACGTGGCCGACGAAACAGCCGTTGTTCGTCCCGGAAAACCTCCCGTCGGTAACAACCGCGACCTGCGAATCGAGCTGCTTCCCATGCACCATCTTCATAAAACGCGCCATCTCCCGCATTCCCGGGCCGCCCTTCGGGCCTTCGTAGCGGATGACAACGACGTCGCCTGCCTTGATCCCACCGCTGAGAAGCGCCTCGGTTGCCTCCTCTTCGGAGTCGAAACAGACCGCCGGACCGGAATAAAGGTGGAGCGCCGGGTCAATTGCAATGGGCTTCGTCACGCCGCCTCGCGGGGCGAGGTTCCCGGACAGCACAGCCAGACTCCCCGAGGAGTGCCACGGGTTATCGAGGCTTCTGATGACGGCATTCGTGATCCGAGGAACCCCGGCAAGCGACTCTCCGAGGGTCTTGCCCGTGCATATTGTCGCGTCCAGGTCCAGGAGCGGCTCGAGCTGTTTGAGCACCGCCTGCACCCCGCCGGCATTGTGAAAGTCCGGAACGTTGCACGCACCTGCCGGGTATATCCGCGCAAGATGTGGAGTGCCGGCACTCAGAAGGTCGAGATCCGCGAGAGTCAATTCCACCCCCGCCTCGCGCGCGATGGCCGGGAAGTGAAGCGCCATATTGGTTGAGCCGCCTATTGCCATCCCAAGCCGAATTGCATTTCGCAGCCCCTTTTCGCTGATTATCCGGCGGGCGGTTATCCCCTGCCGGACCAGGTTCATCACCGCGTGACCCGAGTCCTGGGCAGCCCGAAGCCGGGCCGCCATAACGGCGGGGATGGTAGATGTTCCCGGCATGCACATACCCATCGCCTCCGCCACCGCACCCATGGTGTTGGCGGTGCCAAGAAACGAACAGGAACCAACGCACGGTGTTGCATCCTCTTCGAGGCGGGCGAACTCTTCGCTCGAAATCTTTCCGTCGTTGAGCATGCCCACCGCCTCGGCAAGGCTCGAGTTGTCCGAAGAACGGCCGTCGAACTGGACACCGCCAAGCATCGGTCCACCGACGACGAGAATCGCGGGAACGTCCAGGCGCGCCGCCGCCATCAGCATCCCCGGGACAATCTTATCGCACGAACCCAACAGCACCACCGCGTCCAGCCGGTGCGCCTCAATCATGATCTCGATGTCGTTCGCAATGAGCTCTCGAGCCGGAAGGATGTAGCGCATTCCCTCGTGGCCATTCGCAATCCCGTCGCAGGGCGCAATCATGCCGAATTCCACCGGCGTCCCACCGGCTTGAAGGATTCCCTGCTTGACCTGCTCGCAGACACTGTTGAGGTTGTTGTGGCCGGGGGTAACCCGGTTGAAGGAGTTCGCAATCCCGATGAGGGGCCGATCGAGATCACGATCGCTGTATCCCATCGATTTGTAAAGCGACCGAACCGTGGACCAGTAGGGTCGTTTCAGGATTTCGCTGCTTCGCGTCTTCATCTGTTCACACTCTTCGTGAAAGGATTGGTCAGGTTGCCGTCGCCGTCGAAACTAAAGATCACCGGCCGGCCCATCGGTTGCAGCGCGCCATCGAGGCCGGGTTCATTCAGCACCATTTCCGAAACAAAAAATCGATCGAGGGCGAGGGTATTTTCTATCCAGGCCACCCGAAGGTCCTGCGGCGTTCGCAGCGGCAGCGACCGGCACACCGCTTCGAAGGTTTTCCGGTCGGAGCCCAGATGCACCGGAATCGCCGCGCCGCGCGGAGTTCCCGACGTCAGACAGTTGAGGTAGGTCACCTCAAGATCGATCGATTCCAATGCCCGATCGCCGCAGAAATCCGCGAGACCGATTCCGACGCCGTTTCCGTGACTCTCCGGGGACAGGGATCGCACGTAGATGTATTCGATCTTCGGAAGACTCTCGGCCGACGGGATAGCCGGGATCGATTTGCGCGAGACTATGTTGGTATCCATTCCACTTCCGCTGATGTTCTTGCCGATCTCCTCGACCACCAGAAGGTCGCACATTTGCATCGGCAGGCGTGCCATTCTCGCCTTTGCGATCAGGAGCAGCTCGCTCTCGCGGGCGAGGATATTCGGTCCATCGATGGCCTCTATCCGCAGAGACCGATGGGACTCATTTTCAACAATCGCAATGCCTATCACTTTTGGAACGTGCGCGAGAATGAGACGGACACCTGCTGAAAGTGCGGGATAGAATCCGTGCCTGCGGAAACTGCGATGAGCCTCCGCCGCGCCGTGCGGCTTGCCGAGTCCGACAACGAGCATCTTGGCAACGCCGCTTTCGACGTCCGCCTCGTAGTCGGTATGCGCCTTGACGCGGTTTATCACGATGAGGACGTCCGCGCGCGCCGCGGTTTTATCGAACCATATCTCGTCGCCGAGATCGGTCTGACCAAGGGAGACTGTATCGGTGCAACTGTGCAGCGATGCAGGGAAGCCGGGAGCACCTATTCCCTGGTCGAGAAGAATTTCGCTCTGACTCTGTGCGGTTCCCCCGGCGTGGCTGCCCATCGCCGGGACTATGACCGGGACCGAGCCGCACCCTGCGGCATACTCAGCAGCCGCGCGGACGATCTGCTCGTATCCGTCGATACCGCGGCTGCCTACTGCGATCACTACGCTCCTGCCGGAAGTGAGACTGCCCGCGGCACCGATCCGACCAAGCTCATTGCGAACTGCAAGAGCACAGTCGGCAATACCATCGTCCGGGAAATGCTGCCGCACCTCGACGAAGCGAGGAAGTTCCATATGGAGATCCTTCAGAATGACTTACCGTTTCAGGCCCGGAATCGAATCAATCACTTTCCGCACTGCCGCAATTTCGGACTCCGTGGCCGTGAGCCCCGAGAATCGGAGCCAGGGCTCGCAGCGCCCAAGGTAGGCCACCGCAGCTTTGATTCCCGGGATAACCCGTCCACCTGCCGCCGCGATTACCTGCGCGATGCTGTTGATCCGTTTCTGCACCTCGATCATACCGGCCCGGTCAC
>DATKUF010000034.1:0-20993 GCA_035530755.1 Spirochaetia bacterium
CACCGCGCTGGCTTCGAGGCTCAGTGCGTTCAGTCGCGACGAGTAGACGGTTGAATAGACAAGCATTCCCGCGGCCACGATGAAGCCGGCGATGACTGAAAGCAGAGCAAAATTGAGTTGACCAGTGATTCTCATGGAACTCCTCCAGGTGCAGACTGGGCACGGACCCGCAAAACCCCAGTCTAACCCCGAACGCAGTGCTTGTTCAATAAAATCGGTCGGACGGAACACAATCGCACACGGCCATAAAAAATGGCGCTCGTTGACAGCGCTCGGCCTTTCACCTATGCTCACATAAACTTGCCCACGAGTCCGAGAGGTGCAGTCGATGACGATTCTTGAACAGAGCGACCCTGAGGTATTCCGTGCCGTCAAAATGGAAGAAACTCGACAGCACGAGAAACTAGAGTTGATTGCGAGTGAGAACTTCACCTCCAGCGCGGTCCTCGAGGCTGCCGGAACAGTCCTCACCAACAAGTATGCCGAAGGCTACCCGGGAGCACGTTACTACGGGGGTTGTGAATACGTCGACATTGTGGAGGATCTAGCCCGGGACCGCGCAAGGAAACTCTTTTCCTGCGACTACGCAAACGTACAGCCGCACTCCGGATCCACGGCAAACATGGCTATCTACTTCACCGTCCTGGAACCGGGCGACACGATACTGGGGATGGATCTTTCACACGGCGGCCACCTCACGCATGGATCGCCGGTCAACTTCTCCGGTCGCCTGTATCACATTGAGAAGTACGGAGTTTCGCAGGAAACGGAAACTATCGACTATGACGCTCTTGCCGAGACCGCACGCAGAGTGAAACCGAAAATCATTGTTGCCGGTGCTTCCGCCTACCCCAGAATCATCGATTTCGCCAGATTCCGGCGGATAGCCGATGAAGTCGGCGCTTTTCTCATGACCGACATGGCGCATATCGCAGGCCTCGTCGCCGCAGGCGTCCATCCCTCCCCGGTGCCGCACTCGCATTTCACCACCACGACGACACACAAGACACTTCGCGGCCCCCGCGGAGGAATGATTGTAATCGGGAATGACGCGGAGAACACGCTCGGGGCGGTCGCCGCCAAATCCGGAAGGGTCAAGAAGTGGTCCGAGCTGGTTGATTCGGCGGTGATGCCGGGCCTTCAGGGCGGCCCGCTCATGCACATCATTGCAGCCAAGGCGGTAGCGTTGAAAGAGGCTCTCGAACCATCATTTCGGACCTACCAGGCGCAGATCATCGCGAATGCGAAGACTCTGTGCAAGACTCTCATGGACGGAGGCGTCCGCATCGTTTCCCGGGGCACCGACAACCACCTCATGCTGGCTGACGTGACGCAATTTGGCCTTTCGGGGAAGGAAGCGGAGAAGATGCTCGACGCGGCGAACATCACCGTCAACAAGAACGCCATCCCATTCGACACCAAGAGCCCGCTCGTGACCTCGGGAATTCGCGTAGGAACCCCGGCGGTTACGACTCGAGGAATGAAAGAGGCCCAGATGGAGGAAATCGGCCAGTACATTCTCGATGTACTGAAAAGCGGCGGAAGAGACGATATAGTAAGTGGCGTCCGTGAAAAAGTGACGTCGTTTTGCAGAGCCTTTCCGCTCCACGCGTGAACAGCGCAGGAAAATCAGCGCTGATTGACAACGGTAATGGCGGCTCTTATACTTAAGCATGTCTGTGGGATTGGCCTCTTCGGAGCCGAGGAAATCAGACCGAAATTGGTGTAAGTTGAAATGCCGGGTTAACTGGGAAGTAGCATGAGCAATCCGTTACAACTGTCTATTGTGAACTTCAACAAAGGTGCGTACATCATTGTTGAAGGGAAGCAGAATGCGGATAACTTCTATATTCTCCGTTCCGGAAAGGTACGAATAAGCAAAGAAGTCGAGGTTGTCGAAGAGGAGGGAGGCGGACTTCTGGCTCCCGGAGACTTTTTCGGTGTAGTTTCGACCATGAGCTCCCACAGTCACATCGAGACGGCCCAGGCCTTGAGCGACGTTTCGCTCATCTCGGTCCACCGCGATCAATACCCGCTGTTGATTGAACGGAATACCCCCGTCGCGATGAAGATCATTGAAAGCTTTTCGCGGCGAATGCGCTATCTCGACGACAATCTGGCCCGGCTTACGCTGAAACAGGTGCCGGAACCGGATCTTAACCATCTGTTCGACGTTGGCGAGTATTACGCACGTCAGAATCAGTACAACCTCGCCTATTACGCCTACTATCAGTACGTGAAGCTGGTTCCGCAGGGGCCGCATCTCGCCACGGCCAAAGAGCGGATCATGAAGATCAAGCCCTATGCGAAAGCCGTTCACCTCGACAGTGGCGACTCAAATTTTACGCGCACCTATCCCAAAGACAACATGATCTTTACCGAGTCGATGCCGGGAAAAGAGCTTTACATAATTCAGAAGGGTAGCGTAAAGATCTCAAAAATCGTTAATGACACTGAGGTATTACTTGCCGTGCTCAAAGCCGGCGACATCTTCGGTGAAATGTCTCTGATCGAAAACAAGCCTCGTTCTGCCTCGGCTATAGCCTATGAAGACGCCACCCTCCTCGCGGTCAACAAGGAAAATTTCTCGCGAATGGTCACCTCCCAACCGCAGATCATAGCGCGGCTCACCACACTTCTGGCCGAGAGGATATGGTTCATCTACAAGCAGCTGGCGAACACGCTTCTGACCGACAAAGTGGGGCGGCTTTACGATGCGCTTTCCATCCAGCTCGAACGGGTGCGCGTGCCCATCCGTGCCGGGGAGTCCTACACCTTTGATTTCGGTGTTCGCGAGCTCATCAACCTGGTCGGCATGCCGATGAGCGAAGGCACGATAGCCGTTCGCGATCTGTTAAAGAACACCAAGATTAAGTCCACGGACAAGCACATCCTGGTGGGCGACGTTGAAGAGGTCGAGAAGCAGGCCAAGTACTACCGCAAGATGCAGAAAATCGAGCGGGCAAGGCGCGAACAGAAAAGAGTCATGTGATCAGGAAATAGCCGACAATCGACACCGCCGGCGCTAACGGTGGTGGTTCGCGGCGCGAACAGAAAAGAGTCATGTAATCGATCGTAATTCGTGCGCCTACTTCGGTTGACCGTAATAGGCGTTTGTCCCGTGCTTGCGCTGGAAATGCTTCTCCGTGAGCTCCGGCGGCGCCGGCGGCGCGTTCTTCTCGATTGCCAGCGTGTGCAGCGCCATTCGCGCGACCTCTTCCAGAATAATGGCATTGTGCGCCGCATCCAGGGCGTCCTTCCCCCAGACGAACGGGCCATGATTCACGACCAGAACTCCAGGCGTGTGAACCGGATTGAGATTCCCGGTGTGAAATCGTTCCACAATGACTTCGCCGGTGAACGCCTCGTATCCCCGGTCGATCTCGGATGCCGTCAGCCGACGCGTCAACGGAATCTCCCCATGGAAACTGTCGGCGTGTGTTGTCCCGAAGCAGGGGATTGGTCTTCCCGCCTGTGCCCAGCAGGTGCCGAAATGCGAGTGGGTGTGGACGATCCCGCCGACCCCGGCGAACGCCCGGTAAAGCACGAGGTGCGTCGGCGTATCGGACGAGGGGCGAAGGTCGCCGTCGACAACCTTGCCGGTTTCGAGCGAAACAATGACCATATCCGACTCTGACAGATTGTCATAGTCTACGCCGCTTGGCTTGATCGCCATGACCCCAAGCTCTCTATCCACCTGGCTGGCATTGCCCCAGGTCAGAATCACGAGCCCCTCGTCGCGAACCATCATGTTCGCCCGGTAGGCGTTTGCACGAATTTCGCTGAACCGATCCTTCGGCATATAGATCCTCCAAATTTGAAACGGCCGCCCCTGGGCGGCCGCCTGTCCGGGCTACCTGTTCTCCCGCGCGCGATCTTTTATGATGAGCAGTTGCTTCATCGCTTCATAGTTTCCGGATGAGCCCTTTGAATCGCTCTCCGATGCGGCGAAGCTGCGTTTCCCCCCGCGCAGACCGAAGCTGTCGTGCAGCTGCATGTAGAGCCGGTAGAGCTCCTCGTAGACGGCAACGTTGGCGGGGATTGGATGAAACTCCTGTTTGAGCGTGCCGGTCATCGCCTTCATCGCCTCACCGAAGTTGTCCCAACCGCCGGCTTTCCTGCCGGCGACCACGGCCCCCGCTATCGCCGAACCGAGAGCACTGGTCTGAGTGCTTCGCGAAATCTTGATAGGCCGCGCCATGACATCCGCGTAGATCTGCATGACCAGCGGGTTTTTCACCGATATGCCGCCGCAGTTGATGATCTGCTTGACAGTCTGCCCGTACTCTTCGAGCCGTTCCATGATGGCGCGCGCGCCAAACGCGGTGGACTCGATCAACGCCCGGTAAATTTCCGCCGGGGTTGAATAGAGAGTGAGACCGATCATCGTACCCGTCAGCCGCTGGTCGCCGATGATGGTGCGATTGCCGTTGTGCCAGTCGAGCACGAGAAGCCCACTTTCGCCGGGCGCGAGCAATTCCGCGCCTTTGGTCAGCTCGGCGTGCGAACCCATCTCTTTTCCCCCGGGAGCGATGCGGTTGACGAACCAGTTGAAAATGTCGCCCACGGCCGATTGGCCCGCCTCGATTCCGTAATAGCCGGGAATAATGGCTTCGGGCACGATTCCGGTCACGCCGGGAATATCGGGCATCTTCTTTTCGAGCGGAATTGCCATGAGGTCACAGTCTGAAGTCCCGATAATTTTGACGAGGTCTCCCTCCTGAATTCCGGACCCTATTCCACCGGTGTGAGCATCGAACGAACCAACGGCGACCGGAATACCCTCGGGCAGACCGGTGCGCTTTGCCCACTCGGCCGTCAATTTTCCGGCTACGTCTTTTACCGTGTAGGTGCGGTCGGGCAGATTCTTGCGCACGCGGGCGAGCTTCGGATCGAGTTTCGAGAGAAACTCGGCATCCGGATATCCGCCCCATGCTGTGTGAAACATTGCTTTGTGCCCGGCCGCGCAGATGCCGCGCTTCAGCACATCCGGCTTCTCCGTGTTCGTGAGAAAGGCGGGTACCCAGTCCATCACTTCGACCCAGGTGTACGCCGCATCAAATACCTCGGGAGCGGTACGTGCGCAGTGCAGGATCTTCGACCAGAACCACTCGGAGGAATAGGATTGTCCGCACTTTGCAAGGTACTGCGGCCGGATCTCGGCAGCGAGTGAGGTAATCTCGACCGCTTCCCGATGGCCGGTATGATCCTTCCAGAGCCAGGCGCAGGCCGCCGGATTTGCGCTGAACTCTTTTTTGAGCGCGAGGGGAACCCCTTCTTTGTCGACCGGAAGCGGTGTGGATCCCGTAGTATCCACTCCAATTCCGATGATCTTTTCCGGCGAGAAATCCGGATTCCTCCGTTTCGCGTCGGCCGCAGCGCCTTTCATGACCGCTTCGCAGCCGTCGAGATAGTCCTGTGGATGATGACGGGCCAGGTTCGTGTCGCGCTTGTCGATGATAACACCCTCGTCACCGTGCGCGTAGTTCCAGACGTTCGATCCGATTTCATTGCCGTTCTGCGTGTCTACAACGATGGCCCGGACGGAATTGGTTCCGTAGTCCAGACCGATGACATAGCTCATCTTTTTATCCTCCATCACGAACTGTTGGGGTTCCGGATTTCAAACATTATCATGCGTACGCGAATCTCGCAACTTCCCGGGTCCATTCTCGTTGAGCCGGTGATCGTTTCATCGCTATAATAGGGATACCTCCGTGGCGTCGCACCCGCGGCACTCAACGGGAACTGATACAGGAGACCTCATGAAAAACCTTCTGGAGCTTGTCGAGCCCGACGGCTGCACGCCCGGAGACCCGAAAGACCTGCAAATCGCCGAAATTCTGGTCGGTCGTGAGGTGATAGAGGAGTTGCCGGCGCTGTTGCGGCGACTCAGCGCCGGAGGTAAGTGGCGCTCCGGTCCAATTGCGGTTGTCTGCGACGGCAACACGCGTGCCGCCGCCGGTCGTCAACTCGAAGCCGCGCTTTCGGCGGGCGGTCATCACTACAGTGTCTGCGAGCTCGCGGCGGCCCACGACTCGGCGCCGGAAATCCATGCCGACGAGCGGATGATCGGTGCCGCACTGTTGGCCATTCCGCCGGAAACGTCACTGCTGATCTCACTCGGATCAGGCACCATCACCGACATCGTTCGGTATGTCGCATTCCGCCTGAAGACGCCCTTTGTGGCCGTGGCAACCGCTCCGTCGGTTGATGGATTCACCTCCTCGGTCGCGCCGATTCTCATTGGGGGTTTGAAGACGACGGTCGAAACCGCGCCTCCGGTTGCGGTTCTCGCCGATCCACGGATCCTCGCTCAGGCGCCCGAGCGGCTTCTCGCCGCGGGAATCGGTGATATGGCCGGAAAGCTGACCGCCCGCCTGGACTGGATAATTTCTTCGTTTATCAACGATGAGCCGGACTGCGAATACATAAGCGAGCTTGTTGCCGGGTACGTGACGCGGGCGCTTGAAATGGACGGCCGCCAGGCGGCGTCCGAGGAGGGTGCGCGCGATCTGTTCGAGGGGCTTGTGGTTTCGGGCCTTGGAATAACTCTCGTCGGCAGTTCCCGCCCGGCATCAGGTGCCGAGCATCATATCTCACATTTCCTGGAAATGCAGAGCGTCCGGGGAAACGGCCCCTCGCTCTATCATGGCGAAGGTGTTGCCGTAGGCACCTACATAGTTGCTTCTCTGTATCACCGGTTCGTCTCACGATCATTCGCGGAAATCGAGTCGGCGGTCGCCGCGATGCGGGAGGCCGACGGCGCGCGCCGATCTGCGGAGGTGGCGGAGGAGCGGGTCGAGCTTCTGCGAAGGCTCTTCGGATCGAGCGCTTCGACGCTGGAAGAGCGGTACCTGGCTACCCGGCCGAATGTCGCACGAAGGCAATTGGTCCTCTCGCGAGCGAAAAGCTCCTGGAGCGGGATTACTCATGCGGTGGCGGTCCACCTTCCGCCGCCGGATCGACTCGCGCAATCGTTCCGCCGAACCGGTGTCCGGTTCCACCCCGGCGAGATGGCCATTTCCCGGGATCTTCTGCACGCGGCGGTGCTGTGCGCGAAGGAGGTCAGACCCCGATACTCGCTTCTTACGCTGCTTGACGAGATGGGGATGCTGGAATCTGAGGCAGAGGCAGTTCTCGACGCCGTCTACCGGCCCGCCTGACCGCGGGTTTCATCGGCCGGGTCGGCTTTCGCGTACAGAGTGCTGTACCGTTCGATTTTCAGCAGATTGCGCTGCTCGATCGAGCACTGCTCGCCGAAGCCTGCAGGAGGCACGCCGAGCGCCTGGATAGTTCTTGCCCAGAAGTTGACCTGCCCGATTGTGGTGGCTAATATCACCATTCCTCTTTCACCGAACAGCGAACGTACCTCGCCGATCACCTCCGGTGTGAACGAGAGGGGTGTCCGACACGCCTCCCTCGTGTAAAGGAGGGCCGCGCGCTCTCTCGCGTTGAAGGTGGCGACGCCGCCTATTTCAAGTTCACCCTGCAGCGCCCTGACCTCCTCGTCGGTGATGCCCTTCAGTTCGTACCGAAATGAGTTCATGTCGATGCAGAATGGACAGGAAACCGCAAAGGAGACCTGCATCCTCACCAGCTTCAGCGTGCGCGCATCCACGTCCCGGTCTCCGTGCGCCACGAGCGCCTCGAGAATCCCCGAGCTCAATGCGGCCCGGGGAAACCAGGCGAGCAGCCGGGCGGCAAGCATCGGCCTGCCGGTCTTTCGTTCGGCAATGGCGATTCCCAGTCGCAGGATCAAAGGAATTCGTCGCGGGGGTTCGATATAAGCCATGGGATAGGTACCTCGATGTTCTCATCATACTCGTCTGTGCGACCCGGAGCAATCTTGCGCCCGAGCGCAGTCCTGCGCACTAGCGCAGTCCTGCGCCCGGCCCCCTCGCCTTGTCGGCACACCACTATTTTGCTACTATTCCTCCCAAATGAAGGCTATTGAACTGGACAAGGCATACAACCCGAAGGAATTCGAAGACCGAATCTACGAGATGTGGATGAAGGGAAACTACTTTTCGCCCGACAATCCGCGCGTGGAGAAGAACAAGCCGCATTACGTCATCGTCATTCCTCCGCCCAACGTTACCGGGGTTCTCCATCTTGGGCACGGCCTGAACAACAGCCTGCAGGACATCCTTATCCGGTACCATCGCATGCTCGGAGAGCCGACGCTCTGGGTTCCCGGAACCGATCATGCGGGAATCGCGACCCAGAATGTGGTGGAAAAGCGGCTGCGTGCACAGGGTCTCGACCGCCATAAGCTGGGGCGGGAGAAGTTTCTGGAAGAGACCTGGAAGGTCAAAGAGGAACATCACACGGTCATTCGCCGGCAGCTCATGAAGATCGGCTCATCGTGCGACTGGAGCCGTGAGCGGTTCACCATGGACGAAGGACTCTCAAGGGCAGTGCGCGAGGTGTTCGTCCGGCTCTATGAAAAGGGGCTCGTCTACCGTGGAAACTACCTGGTGAACTGGTGCCCTTCCTGCGGGACGGCGCTTTCGGACGACGAGGTCGAGTATCGCGAGGTGCATGGCAGGATGTACCTTTTTCGGTATCCGTTCGCAGCGGGCGAGGCCGATGGCTTCATCCAGATTGCGACCACGCGCCCTGAAACAATGCTGGGCGATACCGCAGTCGCGGTGCACCCCGACGACGAACGCTACCGCAAGCTCGTGGGAAAGCGGCTCAAGCTTCCGCTCACCGACCGCGAGATTCCGGTCATCGCCGATTCATACGTCGATATGAGCTTTGGCACCGGCGCGGTGAAGGTGACTCCGGCCCATGATCCGAACGATCGCGACATGGGAATCCGCCACCAGCTCGACGTCATCAACATTCTCAATCCCGACGGTACGCTCAACGAGAATGTGCCCGAGGCCTACCGCGGACTTTCGACAAAAGAGGCGCGTAAGCGCGTGGTGCGGGATCTGGAGGCAGCGGGCCTTTTTGTCGAGGCGAAGGATCACGTGCACCAGGTGGGCCACTGCTACCGCTGCGGCACCGTGATCGAACCCTACCTGTCCGAACAGTGGTTCGTGAAGATGCGTCCTCTTGCCGAACAGGCGCTCGAGGCATGGAAGAGCGGGCAGGTCGTCTTCTTCCCGAAGCGCTGGGAGAACACCTACACCCACTGGCTGGAGGGAATACGCGACTGGTGCATCAGCCGTCAGCTGTGGTGGGGGCACCGGATACCGGTCTGGTACTGCGACGACTGCAAGGAGCCGATCGTGAGCAGGGAAGACCCGATCGCTTGTCCAAAGTGCGGTTCGGCAAAGCTCGAGCAGGATACGGATGTGCTTGACACCTGGTTCAGTTCCTGGCTCTGGCCGTTTTCGACGCTCGGCTGGCCCGAAGACTCAGATGACCTCAAGCGCTTTTTCCCGACGACGACGCTTGTCACTGCCTACGACATCATCTTCTTCTGGGTAGCGAGAATGATCATGTCGAGCATGGAGTTCATGGGCCGCGCGCCGTTTCGCGATATCTACATTACCAGCCTCATCCGCGACAAGCAGGGGCGAAAGATGTCCAAGAGTCTCGGCAACGGCATCGATCCGCTCGAGGTGGTCGATCGATTCGGCGCCGATGCGCTGAAGTTCACGCTGAGCTTTCTCTCCGCGCAGGGTCAGGACATTCTGATCGATATGGAGAGTTTCAGTCTGGGAAGTCGTTTCTGCAATAAGATCTGGAACGCGACCCGCTTTCTTCTGATGAACCTCGAGGGGCGTAATCTTCTCAGGTTCGAAGAGATAGAGCTCACCGATATCGACCGGTGGATCTATCACCGCTTCAACGAGACCGTCGCTACTGTCCACCACAATATGGAAAGTTACCGCTTCGACGACATCAGCAGGGTGTGCTACGAGTTCTTCTGGAACGATTTCTGCGACTGGTACATCGAGGCGAACAAGCTCCCTCTGTCCGGCGAAGACGAGCGGGAAAAGGACCGCGCGATATCCCTACTCATCTACCTGCTTGAAGAAACCCTGCGGCTTCTGCATCCGTTCCTGCCGTTCCTGACCGAGGAAATCTACCAGAAACTGCCGCCGTTCCTTCCGGTCGTCCAGCCGCCGATTTCCGCGCGCCCCGCGAGCATCATGATCTCGCACTATCCGCTTGTCGACTCCGCGCGTGAAAATGTGCGGGCCGCGGCTCTTTTCGGGTCGGTGCAGGAGGCGGTACGCCTTGTGCGCACAATGCGCAGCGAGTTCACCGTTCCCCCCGGGCAGAGGGTACGGGTGCACCTGAAGACGGAGCCAGGTTTCGAGGCAGCTTCTTTCCTTGCGGGGCACCGTGACCTCATGGAGCTTCTCATGACGGCGTCTGAAGTGACCTTCAGTGAATCCGGTCCGAGCGCCCCGGGGTCCATCCCGGTAGTGGGCACCGGTTTCGAGGCCTACGTGTTCATACGGGAAGTGATCGACGTGAACGAGCAGGTGGCCAAGCTGACACGGGAAATCGAGAAATCCGGCGGGGCCCTCACCGCGGTGGAACGCAAACTCGCGAATCCGAGTTTTGTCGCAAAAGCGGACGAAGCGATCGTAGCAAAGGAGCGCGAGAAGAAGGCCGAGCTCGAGAGAAAGATCGCGAAGATGACCGACTACATCCGCGAGCTCCAAACCTGAGCCCGCAGCGAAAAAGTGCGGCGTCCGTCGGGGATGTCGAGAATTTTCCTCGGATATTGACACTTGCGGACTTTGAGCTATCATTGAGTCGGAGGTGACTATGGTGAGTTCCCGAAAGTTTGTGCGTGCGAGTTTGCGATCCTCCGCTTTGGCGGTATTGATCGCAGCGGCGGTTGTGCTATCCGGTTGCTCGGTTCTAAGCGGTGTCGTGAATACGGCGACCAATAAGGCGGTATCCGCGGCCATGCAGCCGACAATCCAGCAGGCTCAGTTCAGTGCAGTATATGGTTCGGTGTTCTATTTCGGCGGATTCGGCCTCGATTACGGTGACGCAAAGCTTGGTCAGCTCCTCGAGTGGAGGATGGACGCGACGGACAAGAACGGAACCGATACCGTGTGGGCAGACCGTGCGCTGCTTCGCAAGGAGGCGGACGGGTCGCAGTGGTGGTACCTCGCCTACCGAACCAAAGAGGACAACCTGGAATACGCAGTCAAACTGGATTCCGACCACAATCCGCTTCTCCTCAGGTTCAAGAACAAAGAGACAGGCCAGATCCAGGAGCTGAAGTACGACAAAGCGGAAGCCCAGAAAGGCAAAGACCAGATGAAACAGGAGAACACTCAGGCGACCGCGTCGTCGACGCAGGGAAGCAGCGAGGTGGTGACCGATCCGTCGGTGTACAATCAGTACAAGAAATCGACGGAAACAATCTCCGTTGGCGCCGGAACTTTCACCTGTGACAAGCTTGAGAACACCTACACAGATCCAAACGACAGCAGCACCAGGGTGACCTACACCTGGTGGGTCAGTAAGGATCTCCCGGGTGTGGTGAAGTACGACTGGGAAAACCTGAAGGACAACAACTCAGTGAAGGGCGAACTGACAAAGCGACAGGACGGATTCTCCACGCCGCTTCTTCAGTAACAACAACATCGAGAGAAGCAAGAGAGGGCCGCCGGGAGTTTTCCGGCGGCTCTTTTTTTGGTGCGCTCACCTCGTCGCACCCTGTTGCCTGCGGAGCCGCGGATCGAATGAGAATGGCTCCACGCGATCTTTCACAATTCTATGAAAATCAGGGTGATTGGGATTGAGAAGATAGTTGAGCTCTTTCCCGATGACCGCGGAAGGCACTGCGAGCGCAGCGGATCGCTGGGACCGTGTCCATTCGTCCCCGACCGATTGAGACGCGAACGTGGGCGCAGGCGCATCCCACTGAACGGGTAACCGCCGGACGTCAAAGTACTCGACGAGGCTTTCCGGGATCACGACGGGGATGAAGGAGAAACTGTCGGCGAGAAGGCGTCCGTCTTCGAGGTGGACGATGATTTCGAGCGCCGCAAGCGCACGGGAGCTCGCGAGGTAGACGACAGGTACACCCGGATTGTTCCACCTGCCACCGAACTCCCTGGCGCCGTCGCCTGAGAAGGCAGTGCTCAGATACCTGGTTTTCACCAGTCGGAAAGCGTTCAACATCGCCTAAGAAAACACGCCATATTCAACCCGCCCCAGGAGCCGTTCAACCTCCTGTGCACCGGCGAGGGTGTCGCAGCAATCAAGCGGCTTCCGTCCCCCAAGCGCCCGCTGGGGCGATCCCATCCAGGAACGGGCGCTTTCGACGTTTTCCAGAACCGCGACCGCCCGCTGGAACACCGAGTCGATTCGATAGAGCCGGTCCGACTCATCGGGTTTGAATTTTTCCCGCCGGGCCAGCGTTCGGGTCGGAATTCCCGCGATTTCCGAGAGTTTCTCGATCGTGGTGCCCAGATTTTCGCGAACGAGATCGAACGCAGCCCGCGGAAGCCCGGACTTGACGGCGCTGCGCACCTGCATGAGAACGCTTTCCGCTGGGACCCCGGCGACCTTTCGCTGCGAGGCAATCAGGAAGGTGATAGAGTTCTTCTGGAACGCTGAGGAGCTCTTTCGCACGGTTTTTGACTTGTGGGATTTCGACCTGTTTGTCGCGATGCCGCTGTCAGCCTTTGCGCCCCGCCTGGAGGCAGAACTCGCTTCTTTGTTTGTTATCGCCATATGGCAAATTATACTTCGCCTTTTGGCGGGAATCAACCGTTTGACACCCGGCGTATCGCTTCAGATCCGGAGATCTGCGAAGCCATCACCAGCATCTGCAGTCGATTTTCGATGTTTCCCCAGCTGATATCCGGATCGTAGTCCAGGGCGAGGATCTGGATGTCGGGAAACATTCCTTTCAGCGTTTTTATCATTCCACGGCCGGTGATGTGATTGGGCATGCAGCCGAACGGGTTGAGTATTACGAACGAGCGGGCACCCTCTTTTGCCATTTGGATGATCTCTGCCGGCATCAGCCAACCTTCACCGATCATGTAGCTCTTGTCGATGATCCCGTCGACGTTTCGCTGAACCTCGTCGAAACTGTGCCGGGGCCGCAAATGGTGAAAACCCGCAAGAATTTTTTCCACCCTGTCGCGGGCGAGTTGAAAGGCGCGCTCCTTGGTCGACATAACGAGGCCGGTGAGAATCGGCCGCAGATGCAGGCCGCGCGACACCATCGAAAGCTCGGCTACATCCTTCTTGCGGAAGAACTCGACAAGGCCGGGAACGACAGTCTCCATACCGTGATCTTCGAGATAGCGTTGAACCCGTCGGTTTGCCGTCTCGTGGTAGTTCATGAGAATTTCCCCGACGATGCCGACCCTCGGGCGCAGCATCTCGCGATTCACCGGGATTTCATTGAAGGCGTCAACCGCCTGCCCGAAAGCGTCGAAGGCGCGCCGCCAGGATTTGCGCAGGCCGTCCGCGCATCGCGAAAGAGCGCGGTCGAAGACACGGTCGGTCTGACCCCGCTCAGTCTCATAGGGCCGGGTGATCTGCCGCATTTCCTCCATGCCGTCGGCGATGGTCATACCCACGAGCATATCCAGGTGGAAAACCGGGCTGATTCGCGCGCCCGGGTGAATTCCCTTCACGTCCTTTCCGGTGGTGACGATGGGAATCTGCGAAAATCCTGCATCGTCGAGAGCCTTGCGCGCGAGTGCCGCGTACTGACCGGCCCGGCATGCAACGCAGTTCTTGGCCAGCGCCATCGCCGATTTCTCGGGTGCCACGGTTCCCGACTTGAGCAGCCGGAGCATTTCTCCGATATTCACCTGTGCCGGGAAACAGATGTCGTTGTGCACGTAGCGTTTTCCGAGCGCAAAGGCCTCTTCATCGGCGAGCGGAAGATCCTTCGCGTGGAACCCGACTTTTTCAAGCGACCGGACAGCAAGGTAGGAGAACGCGGTTGAGAGCACCGGTGCGTAGACGGTGCGGCGCCGCTTGTCACGGGCTCGAAACTTCACCTGATCTGCGCCGGGTTTCGAAGAGCCTCCAACAGCGCCGGTCTCGCGCCGTTTGCGGACCGTTTCGACAAATGATCTGACCCGGATCGAAAGCGGACCGGCCGCGTCCCCTTCGTCGAGCTTCAGGACGAGCGGTTCCTTCGTCGCGTGGCCGGAGCGCAGAATACGAATCACTTCGTCCGAAAGGATCGCGTCGTGGCCACAGCCGAAACTGACAATCTGCACGAGCTCCAGGTTCGGCTCGCGGGCCACGAGCTGGGCCGCAGCAATCATCCGCGTGTGAAATGGATTGAACGCTTCCAGTCTGCTGCGGGTGACGTCCTCGTTCTCCAGCCCGGGAAGCGATTCGAGATTGAGAACCGGGATCCCGAGTCGGACGAAGAGGCGCGAGAGGCCGTGATTCACCAGTTCATCTGCGTGGTAGGGTCTTCCGGCCAGCACGACCGCAAACGCGTTTTCCCCGGCGGCCGCACGGGCGTTTACCTCATCGATCACGGCGCGACCGCGTTCCCGCATTCGCGCACTCATCGCATCCTGAGCCGCCTGCGCTCGTCGAATCGCACGCAGCACCACGTTGTGGCTGCTGGTGCCCGCACGACCGATTTCGACAAGAAGCTTTTCCACGTAGGCAACAGTCTGGGTCCGTTCGAGCCGGCGATTGAAAAAGTGAAACGCGGGAGTATCCATCGGGATCCCGTACCGTGCGAGAGTCTCCTCGCTCTTGGCCGCGACCATCGGGTAGCCCTGGACAATCGGGCAGGTCTCGGAGCCCTCCGCGCGCCGGTTCTCCTTAGGGACGCGTATCATCATGGGAAGGAAGATGCGGTCAACTTTGCGTCTTACGAGCTCCAGCACGTGTCCGTGTACCAGTTTTGCCGGGAAGCAAACGGTGTCGCTGGCGACGCCGGCGAGACCCGCGGCGAACATGCGGTAGGTGCTGCGCGGGGAGACGACAACGGTGAACCCGAGCGACGCGAAAAGCGTCCTCCAGTAGGGGAGGCTGCGGTAGAACTCGAGCACCCGCGGGATGCCGATTGTGTAGCCAAGTCCCGGTGCAGAGGAGCCGTCGTCGGCCGAAAGCTGGGCCGCATATTCCCGCAGCAGATCCGGTATCGGTTCCGGAGCGATTCCCGCGCCGCCGTCGCCGATCGACTCCCCGGTCGGGCGTCCTGCCGTCTGCGAGAGCCCGATCACCTCGCCGCGTTCGCAGCGGTTCCCGGTTACGTGGAAGCCGGCCTCGTGTGAGCCGGCGCCGGGCCCGGCCTCTGTCGGCGGAAACACCACGATGGTGCGTGAACAGCTGTTCGCGCAGCCGGAACAGACAACGCCGGGCCGCCGCTCGTAGGTAAACGACTCGAGCGCCGTCAGGCCGATGAAAGAGGATCCTGCACCCGGGTGAGCGTCCGCCCATTCCTGGGCGAGCAGTGCCGCGCCGATCGCGCCCATCTCCCCCGGGTAGGGCGGACGGGTGACCTCACGGCCGGTGAACTCTTCCACCGCGCGCAGCACCGCGTCGTTTCGCAAGGTACCGCCCTGCACCAGGATGCGGTCTCCGAGTCGGTCGAGATTGGACATCCGAATCACTTTGGTGAAGACGTTTTCGATGATCGACCGACACAAACCTGCGAGAATATCGTCGCGGCTCTTGCCATTTTTCTGTTCGGTGATGACCGAGGAGTTCATGAAAACCGTGCAGCGGGAACCGAGCCGCGAGGGGGCGGCCGACCGAAAGGCGTGATCGGCGATCTCGGAGACGGCAACCCCGAGCGACCGCGCGTAGGTCTCCAGAAATGAGCCGCACCCTGCCGAGCACGCCTCGTTGAGCACGATGTTGGTGATAATGCCCGTGGATATCTCGATCGCTTTCATATCCTGGCCGCCGATGTCGAGGACGAAGGATACATCCGGGACATACTGGGCAGCCGCTCGCGCGTGAGCGACAGTTTCGACCTGGTGGACATCCGCGCGGAACCCTTTCGCGAAGAGCGCCTCTCCGTAGCCGGTTGTCGCGGCCGCCGCGATCTGCGGATAGATCCCGCGCTGCGAGAGCTCATCCCGCATGCGGACCAGGCCCTGCCGTGCGACAGCGAGCGCGTCCCCGCCGTTGGGTGCGTAGAAGCGATAGATCAGATTTCGCCCCTCGTCGAGAAGGACGAACTTGGTGGTAGTCGACCCCGCGTCGATCCCGAGGTAGCAGCGCGGTCTTCCGGCGGCGGAGTCTGAAGAGGCGGAGCCTCCCGGTGCGTTCGCGCCGGGTGACCTCCTGGCATGGCGCGAGAGGAATGCTTCCCGCTCCGCCGGTGACGCAAAAAATGGTCGTGCGGTGGGCGCGTCTTCGTATTCGTGCGTTTCCTCGGTCGCGGCCGTCTGCAACGCATCGACACCCCGGTAGCGGTTCTCGTCGCCGGCGAAGAGGCTTCCGTTCGCCAGCGCGGCGCCGAGTGCGATGAAAAGCTCAGGATGCGCGGGAATGATTATGTCGCCGTCGGAAAGCGACAGACGATCCTTGAAGGCCTGTACGAGCGAGGGGTTGAATGTCAGCGGTCCCCCGGCGAACAGAACCGGCGGCTCGAAACGAAGGCCCTGGGCGAGGCCCCCGATGGTCTGTTTGGCAATAGCATGGAACGAAGAAAGCGCGATGTCCTCGATCGACGCACCCTGGTGGAGAAGCGGTTGAATGTCGGTCTTGGCGAACACGCCGCAGCGCCCCGAGATATCGTACCGCGCAACTCCCTTCGCGGCGTAGGATTCGAAGCTCTCGACCGGGACGTGAAGAAGCTCGGCGATCTGGTCGATGAAGGCTCCCGTGCCGCCGGCACAGCTTCCGTTCATTCTCAACTCGTGAGGCACCAGCCGCAAACCGTCCGAGCTCGGACGCAGAAAAATCACCTTCGCGTCCTGGCCGCCGAGCTCGATCACACTGCGGGCCGGGAATCCGCCCGTGGTGACTGCGATCGAGGTGGCAACTACCTCCTGAACGTAGAAGGCCCCGATTCGCGCGGCTATATCCCGGCCGGCCGAACCGCACACTGCAACGCGGAAACCGAAGCCCGGATATTGCTGATGAGCTGCAACGAGGATATCTCTCACCGTCGACGTCTGATCGGCGTTATGGCGGCGGTAGCTACTATGCAGGATTTTTCGCGATCGCGGGTCCACCACTACGAGCTTCACCGTTGTGGATCCAACGTCGAGACCGACCCAGGCTTCGTTCAAATCCATGGGCGTTCCTTATGCCAGTTACGGTATATGAAGTATATCCACGGCACAACGGTGAATCAATCAGGGCAACCTGGCTGCCCCGGAGAGCCCTATCTTCGAGCGCCTTCGGGTTGCGGTTCTCTACTCGGGGGATCTGTAGAAGGATCGGGTCAGAAGGGGCGCACCACAGTTATTCCGGGAAACCTCGAGAAGTCCGTGTCTCTGGTGGCGATCTTCGCATTGTACTCGAGGGCAAACGCCGCGATGTGTGCGTTGGTAACCAGGTTGCCTCCCGTGCCGGTTACCGCGAGGAGATGACGCAGAAGTGGCCAGTGTCCTTCGGTGGGGAGAACCTTGCGCACGAGCTGTTGATTCAGAAGCGCGTCCACGAATTGCGATGCCTCATCGGTGGTCAGCGGCCGGGGAAACAGCCGGGGGGAGCTGGCGAGGCGAAGAAATCCCAACAGCACGACCCATGCAAGCCCGACCGACTCTTCTCCCGCTTCGAGCACGGATCGAAGCCAGCCTGAGGCACGAGCGTACTCGGGACTGTCCCTGTTCACCGCGTAGAGCAGGATATTCAAATCCACAAGAATCATGAGCCTTTTTCCATTTCGTGGCGTACATCGTCCTGCTCGAACTCGGCCACAATCTCCCACGAGCGATCGATCGGATAGAGCGGTCTTCCCATCCCCCAGGCGGGTAGCTCCACCGGAGCCGCCGACCGTGTCCCGCCGAGGCCTCGCGAGATGATGTCGTTCATCGTCTTCTTCAGGCTCCGCCCCGATTTTTGGGCCTGATCCGCAATTTTTCGCATCAAATCATCATCAATATCAACCGTTGTACGCATAATATCACAGTATTATGCGTGTCTATTCCCGTCAACGTCGAATCGCTATAATTGCCACGGAAATTCGCATGCGAAGGGTGAGGACAATGGGCAACAGGAACAATTGGTTTTCGCGGAAAGGCGGGCTCTGCGCCACCTTGATCGTCCTCGGTGCGCTATTCGCCGCCGCGCCGGCCGCCACCTATGCACAGGTAATTACCGATTCGAATGACCCGATCTACACGGACATCGATCAGTGGTACAACGCCGGTTACATCGACAGGCTGCCGCCTATCCGGCCCTATCCGGTGCAGGTGGTTCGGGCGCTTCTGTCCGAGGTGGAGTCCCGCGGAGGTGCGCAGGATCGCCGCAAGGCGCAGGAGTACCTTTCCACGATGGCGGGTGGATTCAACATTCACCCCTCGGTCGAGCAGGTTGTGCGGATTCGCGCATCCGGCCCCGCATCGGACACCGCGCTTTCGGCCGGAATCGGCGGAGCGGGATCTACGGACACCTACAGCCAGACCTCGTTCGGCCTCGCCATCACCGCGATGCCGATGGATATCCTCGGCATTGCCGGGCGGCTTCAGATTTCGCTTCTGAGCAACACGCCGCTTATCGGAACGCCCGCCGGAAGCTATCCGACACTCGATTTCCTGAGCGACTGGGCCGACATCCCCTTCTTCGGCGCTGACCTTGCAGTCCGCCAGGGACTCACCACCGACGTGACCGTGGGTACCCCGGATCTCTATCTCCAGACGGGAATTCTCCGGACCGATTACGGTCCGATTTTCGGCAACGGCATAGTGTTCGGCGGCCAGTCGCGCCCGACGCCTCGGTTCAGCCTCCACTGGGAAACGAAGTACCTGGCGCTCGACATACTCTACCTCGAGCTCACCGCGACCGATTCCTCAGGCGGCGGCCCCTCACCGGGAAAGCATCTGAGCTTCCACTCGGCGCACTTCTACCCAAACGACTGGCTCACCCTCTCGGCCTTCGAGTCGGCCATTTGGGGTAACCGTTTCGATCTTTCCTACTTCGTGCCGCTCTCGGAGTTCTACCTGACGCAGGGGCTCGGCGGCTTCGTCGACAACTCGATCGTCGGCCTTTCGGCCCACGCCCAGCTGCCATACCATACCGGGATTTCCGGCGTGCTGTACGTGGATGATCTGAACTTCAATCAGGTAGTTCGCTTCAACTTCAACACCAAGTGGAAGCTTGCCTATGAGCTTTCAGCCAACTGGACTCCGATGTGGGATCTTTTACGACAGGTGACTCTCGATTACACCGCAGTCATGCCCTACATGTACACGCATGAGGAGGGCGGGACGAACTACACCAACTATACTAACAACGGTCTGAATATCGGTCCCGCGCTTGATCCAAACTCGGACCGGCTTACGCTCACCGTCTCACTTGCCCCGCTGCCGCGGATGACGGTAGACATCAAAGGCAGGATGATCCGGCATGGAAACCCTCTGGGGGGAACAGCAGGCCACTACGGGACCATTTTCGACAGCGGGTTCGATGCAGGCGGGTATGCATTCCAGACCAGCACGCCGTTTCTCACTCAGAGCGTGATCCAGAAGACTTTTCAGGCGGGATTCTCAGTTGGATACGACTTCAACCCCATAACGGCAAAGCTCTCCTACACCTATGAGTACGTGTTGAACTCGGGGCTCGTTGCCGGCGCGAACGTCGGGAATCACTTCATCGAGATGAGCGTTGGATACTCGTACTGAGCTTCGAATGTCATAATATAATCTGCGATTGCTTCGGTGCCGTTCCGAATTGAAGTTTCCTGAATGTGGCGATCGAGCGCCACAAGCTCCCCGGGATTCGTGATGAGCCGATCTACCCGGCGCGCGAGCCGCTCCGGATCGGTAATGAAATAGCCGAGCTTGTTGCGGACTACGTACTCCATGTTGCCGCGCTCCTGCCCGTAGATGTATTTCGTGAGAATCAGCGGTTTGCCGAGGATGAGCGTCTCCAGGACCGTCGCCGGCCCCGCCTTCGCAACCACAAGATCGGCCATGTTCATGAGCTCATAAAGGAAATCCACGAAGCCGTAGATCCTCGTGGTGGTCAGCGGAAATTTCGCGGCCACCCGCTCGGCCGCGCGCTTGAGCTCATCGTTCTTCCCGCAGACAAAAGCAATTTCCACATCCGTCCCCTGCTTTCTGACGGCCTTGAGAAAAAGTGATCCGCGGGGCAATCCTTCACCGCCTCCCACCATCAACAGCAGCTTCTTTGCGGGATCGAATCCATACTGCAGCTTCAATTCGCGGACGCGATCCGGATCGAGAGTGGCATTGTACTTGCGGTTGAGCACCGGCGGGAGAATCCGCACAAGTTCGGACGGATAACCGTATCGTCGGCAGGCGACCTGTTTTGCCATCGCCGAAAAGACCACTACCGGCATGAACTGGCGAAAGAACCAGATCGGGTGCACGGTGAAGGGGTCGGTGACTATGGTGAGCGCGGGCATGGGCTTTTTTCGGCGGCGGAAAATCCGCGCAATCGAGCGGATGAGCAGAAAGTGCAGCACGACGATTCGGGTGATCTGCTTTTCTTCGATGAATCGTTCTATGTGCTTCCAGCTGTTGTTGGTCATCGGGGCCGTCTGCAGGTGCATGACCACCGGGAACCGGGTCAGCTCGTAGACCCCGGTCCACAGGAGCGGAAACCGTGCCGACATGTACATGTAGCCTTTTTCTACGATCGAGCGCTGGAATTTGTTGCCGCGCGGAATGCCGTCAAGCAGATAGACTTCCACTTCGTCCGGTCCGTGGCGTTCGCGAATTGCATCGGCGAGCGCCCGAGCCGCAGACACGTGGCCGGCACCGGTCGAAAGGTAAAGAAAGAGAATCCGCTCTTTCGAGCGTTTGACTTCAGCCACAGTAGCTCCAAAATTCCGCTGTTTCTATATACACATCATACCGCTGAAATCGCAATTTTGTCCAACATTGTCCGGCGCGCGCCTGCCTGCGCAAGATGTCCATCTC
>DATKUF010000035.1:0-4997 GCA_035530755.1 Spirochaetia bacterium
TTCACCTATGCCGCGCGGACCTTCCAGCACACTGCAGCCTACGACCGCGCGATCGCCGACTACCTGGCCACAACGGATCCGGAAAAAGGCGCATACCAGATCGCCGATCCCTCGGTCGAGAGCGCAACAACTTCCGGACAGGCAGATCCGCGAAAACCGAAAAAGAGGGAGGGAGGGTGACGATGGCCGAAAAGCCTCTGTCTTCGATGTATCACGAGATCAATGAAGATTTCTTTCCCCCGAGAATGGAAATATCATTCATCGATGGGGCCGCACACCGCCAGACGTTACTCTACGAAAAGGTCGAATGGCTTATCGAGGGGGAAAAACGCGGGCTGCGGTACGGTGAGAATCCCGACCAGGAGGCCGCCCTCTACCGCCTCACCAACGGAAACCTTATTCTCGGCGAAGTCTCATCGATCGAACCGGGGAGATACCTCGCTTCGGATATCGAGCTCATCCAGTCCGGGAAGCATCCGGGAAAGATCAATATCACCGATGTCGACAGTGCGTTGAACATCCTGCGCTACTTCACCTCCGAACCGTGCACGGTGATTGTAAAACACAACAATCCCTGCGGCGTTGCTCTGGGGCTGACACTTGCCGAATCCTACGAACGGGCCTATCTCGCCGACAGAATCGCCGCATTCGGCGGCGCCGTGGCTCTGAATCGGGAGCTCGATGCGGAGACCGCGGAACGCATTGTAGAAACCTATTCGGAAGTCGTTGCTGCGCCCGAGTTCGAAGAGGGCGTCCTGGAGATTCTGAAACGCAAGAAGAACCTGCGAATCATGAAAATCGGCAACATTGACCGGCTCGCTACGTATGTCGGCACGCGAATGGTTGATTTCAAGAGTCTTATCGACGGCGGCCTCATCCTTCAGTGGTCCTACGCTCCACGGATCTTCGATCCGGGAGAGTTCATGCCGGCCGAGACCGAATACAAAGGGCGAAAGTACCGGATAAATCGCGCCCCGAGCCAGCAGGAGCGCAAAGACATGATCTTCGGGTGGCTCGTCGAGTCCGGTGTTACCAGCAACTCGGTAATCTATGTGCGGGACGGAATAACCGTCGGGATCGGAACCGGTGAGCAGGATCGGGTAGGGGTGGCTGAAATCGCTCGCGACAAGGCCTACCGTAAGATGGCCGATCGCATATCCTGGCTCCGCTATTCGGTACCCTACAACCTGCTCGAGGAGGAGGACCGCCGAGCAGAAATCGATGAAGAAGTGGCCGCAAATCGCGGGGGCCTCGCCGGTAGTGTCATGGTGTCGGACGGATTTTTCCCGTTCAGGGACGGAATTGACGTGGGCCTCGCCGAAGGAGTTACCGGCGTGGTGCAGCCGGGCGGCTCGGTGAGAGATTTCGAATCGATTGAAGCGTGCAACGAACACGGGGCCGCGATGATCTTTACCGGTCAGCGCAGTTTTCGGCACTGAGTCCCGCGAAGACGAGCGATCCTTTACGAACGGCCCGCAAACAGTTATTATTTTACAGAGGAAACAGAACAATGAACGAGTTAGTGCCGCGGGAGGTGCTCGCGAAACAGGGGATGAAGGCTGTGGGAGGAATCGGGGGCGGAGCCGCCCTGCTGATACTCAGCGCCGTCACCGCGTCCCATCTTCCGGCAATAATCATTGGTGGAATCCTCACGATCGTGGGGCTGGCGATAACGTCAAAAGCCAAAGACGACAGGATTGCGGGTACCGTGGCGGTTGGCGCGGGAGTTCTTGCACTCCTGAAGGGGATCGGCATTTTTGCGAAACTTGCCGGCGGTCTCATCTGGGTTTCCGGTGTTGGCTTGATAATCGCAGGAGGAATCAGCCTCTACAAGTTTATCAAGGGGCTCAAGTCCCGCGGGTGATTCTTTCGCCGCAAACACAGTCAACACGGAGCGATGCGTATGCCCTGGCGCCTGACGTCCTTTCTTCTCTTTCTTGCGGTATTTGTGCTGTTTGCCGCTTTCAATCTCGGTAACGTCGCCGACATCTCCTTCGGCTTCTATACGCTTCAAAAGGTGCCGATTTTCATCAGCATCTTTCTCTCATTCATTCTCGGCGCGCTCGTCGTTCTCCCGTTTTCCCTTGCCAAGTCCCGTCGCACTCGCTTAAAGAAAGAACTGCGGACGCCGAAAAATAAGAAGACGAGTGAAAGCGATGCGGCCGCGATTCGCGCGGAACGCGTCGCCGGTGGAAAAAACGCGGGTTCCGCGGACTATTCCGACCGGTACGAGGGCAATGCCGACACCGTCATCCAATCGTCCTTCGGTCAGACCGGGGAAAGTGCGGCTCTTGATGCAGACACTCCTTCAGCGACGCAGTCTAAAAGCTCGGCAGAGCGCAAACGCTCTCGACTCGAAAAAAAGAACAAGAGTTAGAAGCATTCTCCTCGTTGCCATGTTCCTTTCGGCGTCGATTGCGGCACAGACGCAGCAAACTGTTGCGCAGACGCCGCAGAACTCCGCGCCCGATCTCGTGCAGGCGAGATCTTACGAAGAAGCCGGTAAAAGTTCGGACGCGTTTGATGAATACGAGAAATGGCTCGACAAGAATGAGCAGTCCCCCGCGTACCTGGAAACGCTGCTGCATGCGGCTCAGACCGCACCTACGGTGGGGCAGGCAATCGGCCTGCTGAAAAAAGGCGTCGAGGTACTCAAGGGCGCCGCAGATCGCAGCGCAGTCTATGCAGCGATGGGGACGGCTGCCGAGCTTGCGGGCGACGTGGAACACGCTGAGCAGTATTACGAAATATCCTACCTGGACAGTCCGTCGGGAGGCACCAGAAACTACGGTAGTCTGGTACGTGCAGCGGAACTCTCATTCGAACTCGGCAGGGTTTCGGACGCAGCGAACCGGGCGCAGCTTATCGTTACCGCGCTCGGCTCGGCCGCTGCCGGCACTCCGGCTCACGCGCTGGTCGTCTCGGCGCAGCTGCTCCTCGCGCGTGTCGAGGGCGATCAGCACGGTCCACATGCCGGTTACGAGGAAGCGTCGCCGCTTCTCGAGGATCCGCAGGCAGGTCCGGGTGTGCTTCTGTTCATAGTTGAAAGTGCTCACGCGGCCGGAGAGCCCGATGCAGCGCTTGAGGCCCTCGACCAGTTGAAATTGCGCTTTCCGGACAGCCCGGAGTATGTGCTTGGCCGGGACGTAGTCGGCACGGCCGGTTCCTCGGCCTCACCGAAGGTTTACTACCTTCCCAGTCCGTCACGAATACTCGGACCGCTCCAGGCCGAGCTTGCATCACCTCCGGATCAAACGCCATCGACTTCGCAAGCTCCCGCACCGCTATCGGCGCCACCAACGGATGACCACGCGCCTGTCACCCCTCCGGTCGTCGGGCCCACCGAATCCGACGGCAGCTCAGGTTCGCCTGTCCCTTCCGCCTCGAGCGCGATACAGGCAGGGTCGTTCCGCGATCGCAGCAACGCTGAGGCGCTACTGAAGGAGCTTTCGGGCAAGGGGTACCATGGTGAGATACGGCAGACTACCGTGGGCAAAGAGCTCTATTACAAGGTCATCCTTCCGGCGAAGTCAGGCGATGAGCAGAATCTTCTCATAAGGCTGAGAGGGGACGGCTACGAGGGATTCGTGCTGCCGAATTGAAGTCACGACTTCGGCGTCGGCTGCTCTTTCTGTTCGATCTGCTCAAACCGCGTTACCTGGTTGTTGAGCGGTTCGAAACCGTGGACGCTGACTACCGCCGGTGTCATATTGAGCACGCGCACCGTCTGCGTCTTTGAGCTCTCCTCTTTGTATTCGACAATATAGAGGCGTCGTTCCTCGACTCTTCCGGTAGTCGAGAGGATTCGCAGCTCCAGCACCTTCTGTTTGCCGTCCTCATATAACAGAAACTCGCCGTTCCGCTCCGTTCCGTTCTCCCGAATCGTGAATCTCGGCGATGAGAAGAATATTTCGGTCCCGTTGTCGTCTTTGTACAGTCCCGACAGGTCCAGATGGGAAAGTGTAACTCCGTCGCTTCCATTCGAAAAAAGCGCCTGCTGCAGGCCGCCGCTCAGGCGCTTGTAGGTACCATTCCAGTTATCGTCGCCCTGAACGGCCACTATGATCGTATCGATCGCCGGCACGCTGATCGCGGCAAACTCGCGCATTGTCGGAATCGCGTCGTTTCTGATCTTCAGCTGGATGCCGCGCTGAAAAGCCGTCTTGTAGGATTCTTCGATGCTGAACGACTGCTCGGTCTCCCCGTGGGCGAAAGTTATAGCGCGACCGTGGCGATCGTAGAACAGAATGTCGACCGAATCTGCGGTCGGCTGCCCCTTGTCGGCAACCCCGTCAGTGTTGCTCGCCCGATACCACGGACCATTCAGAAAGTCCTCGAAGGAATCCGCAGTTCCGTTGTACAGGTCGGACAGCTGTGCTTCTTCGATGCGGTTCCCCGGTATTCTCTCCGTCGCCCCCTTCACGTATCTCCCTTCCTGGCTGCGATAGACGTAGGTTGTCTTCAGCATGTCCAGAGGGTTCGGGGACTCCTTGTCCCGGGTGAGAGTGCTGATCGGGAAACTCTGGCCGGCCGCCTGAGCCGCCCGGTAGGCGTCGGAGCGATCGAGCTCCTGAATTTCGGTGCTTCCGTCCGACGCGATTGAAAGAATGTTCTGGTACTTGAGTCCGAGAGCTCCCGGCGAATTGATCCGTTTGAACACATCGATAGTCTGCTCGCCGCGAGAATTGAGCCCCTGACAGACGATTTCGAGATTGTGGTCGCCGAGAAGATCCTCCGCCTGCACCTTGAAAGTGCGGATGTTGGTCGCGAGTGTGGGCGCATCCCAGGCGATGACGTAGCTGTTGCGAACGGTATCGAAGTCGATGACCATTATCCAGATCGTATCGTTCGCGGTTCTCGCCTCCAGATCCTGCACCGTCTCACCGGCGTTGGCGGCCGTAGCAACGCCGCTCTCTCCCGCAGCGTCGCCGGACCGGGATCCGGTCGCACCCGAGCCAGACACGCCCGTGTTCGGCGCGCCCGAGTATGTCGCGCCC
>DATKUF010000036.1:0-81453 GCA_035530755.1 Spirochaetia bacterium
TTGGGTATGGAGCAGGGGCAGAGGTTTCGCACCCTGCCCCGATAGACTATTTCTTGAATACAGTCTGTTCGACTTTGTCGGTTGCGGCCAGGTAGTCCATGTACTTTGATGGATCGTTCATAAACTGCGCGAACATATTCAGCCCGCCTTCAGCCATCGGGGGCGTGGTCGCCAGATCATAGTTGAAGTTGAACGCGTCAGCGGACCCGACGTCTCCCGAAGCCTTCTTCATAACGACATTATATATCGAGGGATCGACTGTCTTGTTGGGAGCAAGCGCGCCCTGTCCGACCGCCCAGGGCGCCTGCGCGTCCTTGCCGAGGAGGAAAGAGAGGAGCTTGAGAGCGTTGTCTTTGTGTTTTGCGTTTTTGCTCATGACCCATCCGTCGATCGGTCCGAGGGCGACGTTCGGTACACCGGCGTCTATCTGAGGAAACGGGAAGAAGTCATAGTCAGTGCCCGCCTGGAGCTTGTTGCCGTTCCAGTATCCGGTAATCCACGTTCCCATCAGCGTGAATGCCGCTTTCCCGTTGGCCACCTGGTCGGCGGCGTCGGTCCAGTCATATGCGTTCGCATCGGGGACGAAATAGCCCTTGTCCGCCAATTCCTTCCACATCTTCATGACCTTGACGACTTCCGGATCAGTGTATTTTGCCTGGCCAGCCATAAGCTTGGCGCGGTACTCCGGCCCGGCCGTCCGAAGCAGCAGATAATCGAACCAGAATTGAGCCGGCCATTGATTCTTGGACCCAACGGCGATCGGCGTCACGCCGGCAGCCTTGATCTTGTCGCACAAGGCGAGGAAATCGTTCCAGGTCTTCGGCGGCTCGGAGATTCCCAGTTTCTGCATCGTTTTCGGATTGTAGAACAGGCCGACATAGTGATATCCGAAGGGTATCAGGTACTTGTGACCATTATAGACTGTTCCCGCCGCGATTGCCGCCGGCAGAAGGCTGTCGAGGTTGTCGGTTTTGTAGAGGTCGTCAATGGGCGCAAGCTGCCCGCTGTCGACTACGAACTGGACGCGTGCTCCAGCCCAGTAGGAGAAAGCATCCGGAGGATTGTCTGCCGCGAGCATAACGAGAATCTGGGTTTTGAAGTCCTCGTGCCCGGTAGTATTGTCGACAACTTTTATTCCGGTTTTCGCGGTGAAAGCGTCGAAGATTTTTGTAATAGTCGTCTTGCCCAGCGTATCACTGAAGTAGTGGATAACGTCGACTTCCCCCTTGTCTGAACTGGGTTTTGCGCTTGCGCTCGCTGTCTTCTGACCGCATGCGCCGAGAAGCAATAGAAGAACTGCCATGAGTCCGACCATTCCGGCCGCAAGAATGCCATGTCTTTTCATTCCTCACTCCTTAATCGACTGGATTGTGCCCTCGCATCCGGCGGGGCAATTGATTTCATCCCGGACGATCTTACATATCGCGCGGTCCATCACCTCCTTTTTCACAATGTCGTTGCACAATTTGCATTGGCACATTCTGTTGCTGATTATACAATGCTATTGTCTTTCTTGCAACTATTATCATTTTCCGGCCGCTGTTTCTCTATTCGTTGACTTATGAGCATTTGTATTGTACAATAAGCAACAATTTCCGGTGACTGATTGTCAAGGAGGCAGGGATGACTGTTGCGATCATTAACGAGACGAGTGCGGCCGACCGAAACGAGGATATCCTGAAGGCACTCGACGGCAGGGGCCACAGGCTCATCAACTGCGGGATGCGGAGAAACGGCGAGGAGCCGCAGCTCAGCTACATTCAGACCGGCTTTCTCAGCGCACTCCTTCTCAATCTCCAACGGGTCGATTTTGTCGTCGGTGGATGCGGCACCGGACAGGGGTTTCTCAATGCGGTGGTGCTCTACCCGAACGTGGTCTGCGGCCACATCGTTACCCCCCTTGACGCGTGGTTGTTCACGCGAATCAACGGCGGTAACTGCGTCAGCCTCATGCTCAACCAGGGCTATGGCTGGGGAAGCGACGTCAACCTGCGCCTTATCTTTGATCATCTTTTCGGGGACGCGCGGGGAGAGGGTTTCCCCGAACATCGCAAATCGGCACAGCAGCACTCGGCCGCGTTGCTCGCGAAATTGTCGCTCGGCACGCATCGAACGATGGCCCAGATCGTCGCGGAAATCCCCGATGAGGTGGCGGTTCCCGTCTTCACCTATCCCGGCGTGAAGGACCTGGTTCTTGATGGACAATTCGCGGACAGGGAGCTTGGGCGATCACTCGAGTCACGCATTTCAGCGGCATCCGCGGGCGCAGACCTTCGGGCCGCGACAGAAGAGCGCAAATGAGCGGGGTGGACCTGAAGGCCCGGGCGTCCCGCGCCGCCCTTGTGGCTGAAGCAGGTGGAGTCGAAAAAGCCCTGTCGACCTCCGTTCTTCCGCAGTTCCAGGATGTCACACTGAGCGAAGCGCTCGTGCTCGGCCTTCTCCAGCAGCATGTGAGAAAATACATTGGTGTGTTCGGTCACGGAAGCACCGACATCGGTGAGGTGCTGCGTGTCTACGAAGCGGCGGGTCTTGTCGAGGTGTTCAACGTGCGGAACGAGATCGAAGCTTCGCACGCGGCCGCGGCGCTGCGATGGCAGTATGGAGAGACGGCGGCAGTGTTCACCTCCATCGGTCCCGGCGCACTTCACGCACTCGCTGCATCCATCGTTCCGCTGTCAAACGGAATAGGTGTCTACTATCTGTTCGGTGATGAGACCACTCACGATGAAGGGTTCAACATGCAGCAGATCCCGCGGCACGAGCAGCTTTCGTTTCTCAAGCTCGCGTCTGTGATGGGAACCGCGTATGATCTTCACACGCCGGAGGCCCTTCCGACCGCGCTTCGGCGTGGGGCGAACGCCGTTTTCAATCCGGAGCACGCTGCTCCGTGCTATCTGCTTCTCCCGATGAACGTGCAGGGCCGCGTTATGAAAGGGTTCAATCTGAGCGAGCTTCCCGTTCCGCCGCCGATCCCCACGGTGGCGGCCGTGGAGGAGAAGGCGTACGCCGACGCGGTGGATCTGATTCGAAGGTACGATCGTATCACGGTAAAGGTCGGGAACGGCGCGCGCGGCGTGAGCCCGGACATACTGTCCGAACTTCTCGACCGGACCGGAGCGGTCTACGTACACGGTCCCGGCGCAGTGGGAATTCTGCCGGGAACCCATGCCCGCAATATGACCGTCGGCGGATCGAAGGGGTCGGTGCCGGGAAATTTCGCCATGGAACATGCCGATCTGGTGATAGTTATCGGCGCCCGCGCGGTTTGCCAATGGGATTCTTCCGGAACGGCGTGGAAGGACGCACAAGCGTTCATCTCGATCAATACCCGCTTCGAGGATGCCGTTCACTACAATAGAAGCCTGCCGCTCGTCGGAGACGCAGACGCCGTTGTAACACGACTCGTGGAGCACCTTCGTGCCGTCGACCTCAGAAAGAACCCGGAGTGGCCTGTCGAATGCTGCCGTCGCCGTGAGGAATGGGATGCGTTCCTTCGTGAACGGTGCGCCTGTCCGGCCATTCTCGATTCGAAGTGGGGGCGGCCCATTCTCACTCAACCGTCGGCAATCAGAGAAGTAGTGAACTTTGCCGACAAAGCCGGGGCCGTGAAGTACTTCGACGCAGGCGACGTTCAGGCAAACGGATTTCAAATGATCGAGGACGACCATGTCGGCCTTACCTATACGGACACTGGCGCCTCCTACATGGGATTTGCGGTGTCCGGCATCCTCTCCGCGGCTTTTGCAGAGTCGCCTGCCTACCCGATCGCCTTCACCGGCGACGGGAGTTTCATGATGAATCCACAAATTCTCATCGATGCGTCGCAGCACGGTTTGCGCGCCATGATAGTTCTCTTCGATAATCGTCGTATGGCGGCTATCACGGGCCTGCAGATCGATCAATACGGCCAGGAGTTCCGCACCGATGACTCAGTCGCCGTAGATTACGTCGCCATGGCAAACTCGGTAGACAAGGTGAGGGGGTTCTTCGGTGGCTACTCGGTCTCGGAGCTTCGGGCCGCCCTCACGGAGGCAGGCCGCTTCAACGGACTTTCAGTAGTCCATGTGCCGGTCTATGCGGGTCCGGACGAAAGGGGCGGTCTTGGGGTGTATGGCAGCTGGAACGTAGGTTGCTGGTCCGAGGAGGTGCAACGGGAAAAGCACCGCCTCGGGCATTGAACCGGACGCGAAATTCGCATAGTCAACTCAGTTTGCTTTTGCTACACTCCCATTCATGCATTACTCACTTTTCGGAGAGAAGCTCTCTGCTCACTCCGGTATCCTCGAGCTCATGCAGGATCTCGGGGAGGCGCTCGATCAGCCGGGAAAGATTTGCATGCTCGGTGGCGGCAATCCGGCCCACCTGCCGGAGGTCAACGCGCTGTGGCGCCGCCGAATGACCGAGATCCTGGCGAATGCGGACGAGTTTGAGCACATGGTAGCCGATTATGACAGCCCGAAAGGCAAGCACTCGTTTCTGACTGCCGTGGCATCTCTTCTCGAACAGGAGTACGGTTGGGACATCGGGCCCGAAAATGTTGCTGTCACCAACGGAAGCCAGAGCGCGTTCTTCTATCTGTTCAATATGTTCGCCGGAGGATATCCGGACGGTCGGTCGCGTCAGATCCTGTGTCCGGTCATCCCCGAGTATGTCGGATATGCCGATCAGGGCGTGCATTCCGGGATGTTCCGCGGCACGATTCCCTTCATCGAAGAACTCCCGCCGCACCGTTTCAAATACCGGGTGAACTTCGACCGGGTCGCAATCGACGATCAGATCGGTGCCATTTGCGTTTCGCGCCCGACAAACCCCACCGGAAACGTAGTGACCGACGAGGAGATTGCAAGGCTATCCGCTGTTGCTCGTGAACGCGGGATCCCGCTCCTTGTCGACAATGCGTACGGTATGCCTTTCCCCGGAATCATTTTTACCGACGCGTCACCGGTTTGGGAACCCGGCATTGTGCTCAGCATGAGTCTCTCCAAGCTCGGATTGCCCTCGGTGAGAACCGGAATCATCGTTGCCGATCCGGATATTGTGAGTCGTCTGGCGGGAGTGAACGCGGTCGTAAGCCTGGCAAACGGCAGCCTCGGCCAGGTCCTCACGCGACCGATGTTCGAAGACGGCTCCATCCTCTCCCTTGCCCGCGATGTGATCCGCCCCTTCTATCGCGCCCGAGCGGCGCTGGCCCAGCAGTGGGTAGATGAGTTTTTCGGGGACAATTTCGATTACGCGGTACATGTCTGTGAAGGTTCGATCTTTCTCTGGATCTGGTTTCGAAATCTTACCATATCGACGAAAGAGCTCTATCGGCGCCTCAAGGCGCGCGGCGTGATCGTGGTTCCGGGCGAATACTTCTTCTTCGGTATCGACGACGAGTGGCCGCACAGCCGCCAGTGCATTCGAGTGAACTACTGCCACAACTCCGAAGCGGTACGCGAAGGAATCTCAATCATTGGAGAGGAGGTGCACCGTGCATCAAGATAATCGGAGCGACCGATGATCGCGCTCACGGGCGCTACCGGGCACCTCGGACACGTGCTCGTGCAGCAGCTGCTTGCCGCAGGTGAGCGCGTGCGCGTCGTCACGCGCGGATCGAGCGATGTGACGGGTCTCGACCTGGCGAAAGTCGAGCGCGTCATTGCGGACCTCACCGACGTCGACGCACTTCGCGCGGCATTCACCGGCGCTTCGATTGTCTACAACGCGGCGGCGAAGATTTCGTTCGGGATGGATACCCGAGAAGAGCTTTATCGGGTAAATGTGGAAGGAACTCGTTGCGTGGTGGAAGCCGCTTCGGCCGCGAAAGTCGATCGACTCGTCCACGTAAGCTCGATAGAAGCCTTCCCGCTCACCATAGGGCCCTACCCAATCACCGAAGCGCTCGGTATCGATCCGGAGCACACGGTGATGGAATACGGGAGAACGAAGGCACTGGGGACCCGCATCGTGCTCGACGCCGCGAGGGCCGGGCTGGACGCGGTAGTTGTCTGCCCGACTGCCTTCATCGGTCCACCGGACTTCAGGCTCTCGCCGATGGGGCGGCTCGTGTTCGACTTCGCCCGGGGTCGACTCCCTGCCTACGTCGACGGCGGCTTCGATTTCGCGGACGTTCGGGACATATCGCGTGGTGTGATCCTCGCGGGGACCGGGGGACGGTCCGGTGAGCTCTACCTTCTTTCGGGCCGCTACGCTTCGGTTCCCGATCTGATGGAGCTGCTCAGTCGGCTCTGTGGCAGGCGGAAACCGATCTTCTGCCTTCCGATTAAAGTCATCGCGTCGCTCCTGCCGCCGGTCGAGCTCTACTACCGCATCACCAGGAGGCCGCCCCGATTCACACGGGACAGTCTGCACATACTCTCGTACGGTATCCGGGTGGATTCATCAAAGGCCGTACGTGAGCTCGGCTATTCTGTAAGGCCGCTCGAAGTCACTCTTTCCGACACCCTCGCCTGGTTCAGTGAACAGGGAATGCTGCGCTGAAAGGCGCAGATCAGCAGCGCGAGCGACTACAGAACGAAAGGAATCACCGCGCGGCGTTCCGCCGGGTACTCGGCAAAGTTGGCTCGATACCACCGGTGATGGGAGATACCCCGGGGGAGCAGGTTCGCGATGGTGAAGACTGCGAACGAAAGGCCGGCAATTGACCAGGTCGCCAGTGCGAATCCACACCACTGGACGATTTCACCGAGATAGTTCGGACTCGAGACAAAACGGAACATGCCGCCGTAGGGAATGCTGTACTTCCGACCGTTGCGACCGCGGAGATTTCGAAGAATCTCGTCGGAGTTGACGTGTACGACGAATCCGGACGCGAAAATCAGGACCCCGGCGATAAACCGGGGGTCAGCGAGCCAGCTGACTGTGTAGACCACACCGCTGTCGAATAGAAAATATCCGTTGACGTATCCGTTTGCCGAGTTGTAGACGATTGCCATCACAATGAGAACAATCGGGAAGTTTCTGGGGCCGGCCTCCCGCAGGAGAAACGGGTAGACGAAGGTGCGATAGAGGTAGTGTATTTCCCACAGCCCGAGAAACAAAAGCGTCAGCGGGTTTCGGAACCGACCGGAAAGTGCCATCAAGGCGATAATAACAACAGCCGGCGACTCCATGATCAGCCACGCCCAGTGTGGCTTTATAGCGAGGCCCCAACCACCGCGCATGTAACGGCCGTAGGGCGCCGGAAAATAGAAGAGCAGGACAAATGTCGCGGCGGCGGCCGCAAAGATAGCCCACAACAACACCGTGTAGAGATCCTGATTCATGCGCACTCCATTCCGGTTACACTAACCCGAACGATCGGAGTACGCAAGAGACTCGACGGTTGACAGTTGCTCCCATCGCCCGTTAGGATTTGCTTCATGATTCCGGAGAGGGTACAGATGGTACTGCAGGCGAATGGACTCGAGGCACTCGAGTTCGAACCCGGCAGTACGCCGACAGCACAGATGGCGGCGGACCGCATCGGGGTTTCGGTTGGCCAGATCGCCAAGTCAATCCTGGTTGCCGGGAAAGACGGCGCGTTTCGCATGGTCGTGCTGCCAGGAGATCGGAGGCTGTCGTCGTCCAGAATCAAGCAGCTCACCGGCGTGAAACACAGCATGGCATCCGCGGATGACACAGAACGAGTCACCGGATTCCGACCCGGAGGAGTCTGCCCGTTCGGCGTCAACGGAATTCCCGTGCTCGTCGATCGCGGCCTTGAACAGTATTCTACGATATATCCTGCGGCGGGCACCGACTCCACCGGAGTGCCCATCACGTTTGCACAGCTTGTTTCTATTACGGACGCAACCGTGTGCGATCTCACCGGCAACTATTGAATCCTCTTTGTGCGTTTCAACACAAACCCGACGATACCGGCAAGATATCCTAATCCCATGGAATAGCCTCCAATCAAGACCGTGAATTTTATCTGGAAGGTTGTTAAGAAGAAATGAACGACCGGCGTATTGCGGATTGATTGAAACTTGAGCAGGAGCACCACGAGGAGCAAGAGGCTCGCCAAAAGACAGGCAAGCCCGAAACGGTATCCTCGCGTCGTCCTGAATGCAAGGGTGAGCACAAGCCCCGCCAGCGCCAATCCATACACACCGAACAGAAGGTATCCGTAGGCGTCGCCCATCGAATTCAGGAATCCGGCATTCAGATGTGATTGATTTTGACCAAGAATTCCCTGCGCTACCTGATGCCCGTTGAGGTGACATGCGACGGGAAGAAAGAATCCAAGGATAACCAGAAGCAGTCCCACGCGGAGGATATTTACTGCCGACAATCTTTTCACAGAGCCTCTTTTTCCGGTTTCCCCTTTACACGAAAAGTCGGTGAAGAGACGGCCGGCACACGCAAGTCAAGTCTACCGCCAAAGACGTTTGACTTCTGTGCGCTATCGCACGAAGCGGCTTTGCATTCACCGGTTATTATCGAGTGCCGACGCCGCAACTTCCGCGCGGCGGCATCGCGGATCGAATTCGCCTTCACATGCGCAACCTTTTTCACGCTCCTGGAGTCAGTAGTGGTATCAACGATTGGAGCGTGGGATGGAGTTCACAAATTTCCTTCTGGTCTACCCGGAAATTCCCGAAACCTACTGGAGCTACAAGCATGCGCTTTCCTTCATCGGAAAGAGGGCGCTCATGCCGCCGCTCGGCCTTGCGACAATAGCCGCGATGATTCCGGATCAATTCAATTGCCGCATCCTCGACATGAACGTAGAGGCCTTGAGCGACGATGATCTTTTGGGCTCGGACATGGTTCTTGTTTCGGCGATGCTCATACAGAAAGCGTCATTCCACGAGGTGATCGCGAGGTGCAATCGGCTCGGCGTCCCCGTTGCTGCAGGAGGCCCCTACCCGACCTCCTGTCCGGAGCAGATGTCCGGCGTGGATCATCTGGTGCTGAACGAAGGCGAAATCACCTTCCCGCGGTTCCTCACCGATTATCAGCTTGGACGCGCGAAATCGCTCTACAGCGACGAGCGACGTCCGGACATCAAGAGATCGCCGGTGCCGCGTTTCGATCTTTTGCAGCTCGATTTGTACGACACACTCCCGTTTCAGTTTTCCCGGGGTTGTCCCTACCACTGTGAGTTCTGCGATATAGTTCACCTCTTCGGCAATGTGCCGCGGACCAAATCGCCTGAACAGTTTGTCCGGGAACTCGACGCGGCCTACCGAACTGGTTTCCGTGGAAGTGTTTTTATTGTAGACGACAACTTCATCGGAAACCATCGAGAGGTCAAGGAGCTTCTGCGCGTGGTCGCCGCGTGGCAGGTCGAGCACCGACTGCCCTTTCACTTTTCGACCGAGGCGAGCATCGATCTCGCGGCCGACGAGGAGCTTCTCGATCTGATGGTCGACGCAGGGTTCGTCATGGTGTTCGTCGGGATCGAAAGCCCCGCCGAAGAATCGCTGAAGGAGGCGGGAAAATCCCAGAATCTGCGGATCGACGTCGGCGAAGCCATTCGGAGAATCCAGCGGCGGGGCATAGATGTCACTGCAGGATTCATCATCGGTTTCGACACCGATCCGGCCGATATTTACGATCGACAAATCCAGTTCGTTCAGCAGCTGAGCATTCCCGTGGCCATGGTAGGGCTTCTGATGGCTCTCCCGCACACCTTGCTGTGGGAACGGCTGAGCCGGGAAGGGCGCATGTTGTCCGGATCGGACGGGAACAACACCCACGGCATCTCGATGAACTTTCAGCCGCGAAGAGACACAGCGGAGATCGTCGCGGGCTACCGGCGTGTTCTTCGGGAGGTCTATCGGCCCTCGAGATACTTCGCTCGCTGCCTGGCGCTGCTCCGGATTTACCCGGAACATCTCCCGGATGAAGATCGACGCGCGGACCGGAAGATCGGCTTTCGAGAGCTATCCGGGCTTGGGAAATCGCTGTCACGTCAGATTTTCTCCTGGTACGGCCTGGCCTACCTGAGCTACATAGTACGCGCGCTCCTGCTGAGGCCCGCATACGTGGTCCGTATTTTCACAATGGCCGTCCAGGGACACCACTTTTTCACCATTACGCGAATGATGCTGCGCGCGGAAACAGTGCGGGAGCCGGTGCGGACTGGCGCGAGATCGTTCGCGTCCGAACGGATTGGATCACGCTCCGTGGCGATTTCGGGGATGACTCACGCGGTCGGCCGATGAAGGCGTCCGCAGGCGCGATCTTTGACAACCGGATATGACGTGATACGATGATAGTCGGCAAGAGGAGTGACCATGGAATCAGTTCCGTCGGCGGCCGCTCAGGTAATGATAACGGTGATCCCTATCGTCGGAATCGTGATGGGATCGGTGGTGGTTTTCTTTTACCTGATGTGGCGTCACAAACAGCGAACGCTCATGATCGAGAAGGGCATGGAACCGCACCAGCAATTCGACATTCTGACCTTCAGTTTGCTCGCGGGACTGCTCAATCTGGGCGTCGGTCTGGTGCTTACACTGTTCTTTCTGCTGAAAGAGGGGACGAGCTACAGTGTACTTGGCGGGCTGATACCGCTGTCGGTGGGACTGAGTCTGGTGGTTTTCTACCGGGTGCGTGCAGCAAAGGAAACGCCCGGCAGTCGCCGAGAAGGATGAACGGATCGGTATCCGATGTCCCGGAACAGGAGATCATTCGCCGCGTTACCGCGGGCGATACTGAAGCCTTCCGCTACATAGTGGAGCGCTACCAGGGGCCGGTGTTCGCCATGGGCCTCAGGTTTCTGCGCAACCGCGAGGCAGCAGAAGACTACGCGCAGGAGGTCTTTCTCCGGGCGTTTCGAAGTCTTCACACCTATCGTGGAGACGCGCGGTTCTATTCCTGGCTCATGCGTGTGGCCTATCACATGGCGATCGATGCGAGCAACGGTCGAAAGCGGGATCAGAGCCTCGGAGATCTGGAGCCGGTAGATCGGGCGAGGACGCCGGAAGAGCAGTTTCTGTTCCGGCAAACGGCGGCCTCAGTACGCGAGGCCATGAGGAAGCTGCCACCGCATCACGCGGTATGCCTCGACTTTTATTTCTTCTTCGATCTGCGATATGAGGAGATAAGTGCGATGACCGGTTTTCCGTTGAATACGATCAAATCCCACATAAGAAGGGCTAAGTCACATTTGAGAAAATCGCTCGGTGATTCAACAGACGGAGGTACCCCATGACCTGCGACGAAGCGATGTCACGATTCGATGATCTTGATCGCGGCGAGGAGTTATCAGGCGATCTGGCTGAGCACCTGCGTTCCTGTTCGAACTGCAGGCGCGTCATTCAGCGGGTCAGTCTGGCGATGGACGCGCTCCCGGTTGCCACTGCTGCTGCACTTTCTGCCGTCGCTGCCGAAACGGATGCGGGACGCGTAAGGTTTGCAGATGCGGTGATGCGGCGCGTCCACGAGGAACCGGAAATGGCGCCGGCGGCAAGCCAGTCCGAGCGGGTGCCGCTCATGCGCTGGATCATTGTTGGCGTCATCATCCTTGTTGCAATGCCGCTTTCCTCATTCAGCGATTCGCTTGTCTGGCTCAGCCGCATTCTCGGCACCAGTCTGATTTTTCCCCTTCACGTTGTTCTCGGGGTGGGCATTACACTGTACGCGCTGATGTTCATCGCGTCGCACCTGAAAGAGATCGCGGACTGGCTTCACGTGAAGCCTTCTGATCGGTGGCGAAAGCTCGACTGAGCCGGACGGCAATCGAGTTGAGCAGGTCGAGAGGACTCTTCAGCTTCCGAATATCTGCACCAGGGCATTCCGCATTATGTCCGCATCCGCATCTACACCCGTCCAGTACTTTATTCCGATTACGCCCTGATTCACCAGCATCTCCAGCCCGTCGATGACGGTGCACCCGCGGTTTTCCGCGCCGGTTACAAAGTGGGTGCGCGGCGGGTTCGGTATGACGTCGGCAACAACCATCCCGGGTTTGAGACTCTTGAAATCGAGATCGAGTTGCGCCTTCACGTCCGGAAAGAGTCCGATCGAGGTCGCGTTGATCACGATATCGGTTCCGTCGGCAACCTGATGGGTCCGATCCCACAGGAAGAAATCGACCGGCAGATTGAGCCTGCTCTCCAGGAGTCCCGCAAGCTCACGACCACGCGTCTCATTGCGGTTTACTACCGTGATGTGCGCAGCTCCTGCGATTCCGATCTCGACGCCGATGGCGCGGGCGGCGCCCCCGGCCCCGAATATCAGTACCCGCTTTCCTTTCGGGTCCACGCGTGACTGCAGTGCCTTCAGGAACCCCTTTCCGTCCGTATTCTCGCCGATGAGCTTGTCACCGCGACGAACGACGCAATTTACTGCTCCCATAAGTTCGGCCGATTTCCCCAGACCGTCGAGGTGCTGGATTACCGAGACTTTGTGCGGGATTGTGCAGTTGAACCCGGCAAAGCCCATGGCGCGCGCACCGCGCACTGCGTCCGCGAGGTTCGTGGGGTCCACTTCGACGGTGAGGTAGCGCCAGTTCAGGTGGTGATGGAGAAACGCGGCTTCAATCATCGGTTGCGTGGGGTTTTCAGAAATCGGTTTGCCGAACACGGCGACGAGTTCCTGTTTGAAGTTCAGTTCCGGTATCGCGCTTTTTTTCATTCCTGGCCCTTCCTCCCCGTTATTGTACAACGGCGCCGTTCGAAAGTCACCGCATTGTGCAGGCGTGCCGAACACGGTAGGATGCACACGGGGCCGGCGGCCCGGCGATTACGGGGAGAGACCGTGAAAATTCAGGACGTGGTTGATACGGTAGGCGGCCGCATTGTGTGCGGCGACGCAGGGTCGGGTGGCGTTGCCGACGACGAGGTTGAATACGGCTTCTCGTCGGACTTGATGAGCGACGTACTCACGATCACGGCAGACGGCGTTCTCCTCATAACCGGCCTTTCGGCGATTCAGACAATACGTACCGCGATCGTCGCCGACATTTCCCACATATTGTTTGTTCGAAACAAACGCGCGACTGACGACATGATAACTCTGGCCGCCGAAAACGGCATGCTGCTGATCGAATGTGCAATTTCCATGTTCAACGCCAGCGCTCTTCTGCACGCGCGTGGCCTAAAGCCCGTATACTAGCGCGTCGGCATGACAAATTGGTCTTTTGGGTGTACCATTGTTTCTCACAGGAGGTGCGGGTTGAAAGCGAGATTTCTCGGGCTCCTTCTTCTTGCTCTGACCGCGGGCATCACCTATGCTCAGTCGGAGATGAGTGTCACCGTCAAGGAGACGCAGGTGCGCGAGCGCCCGTCGTTTCTGGCGAAGGTGCTGGCGACGGTCCAGTATGGGGATCGACTCACCGTACTCGGCAAACAGAGCGGATGGGTGCAAGTGCAGGCAGGCGGGCAGCAGGGATGGGTGAGCGCCTCGGCTCTTACGGAAAAGAAGATAGTCTTTCAAGCCGGCTCCACCGATGTCTCGAAGACCGCTTCCAGCGGAGAGGTCGCTCTCGCCGGTCGAGGATTCAACAAGGAAGTTGAATCCAAGTACGCGACCGAGAAGAACCTGGACTATTCCGGCGTGGACAGGATAGAGCGCTACGGGAAGGATACGAACGCGTTGATCGCCTTCATGCAGGCGGCAAAGCTGCACTTCGGTGAGGGGGGGAACTAATGAGTACGCGAACTCGAAGACCCCATCTCCCGCGGGTAATTTCGCTCGCCGCCGGGATTGCGATGCTTGCGATCTCAGCGCTTCTGCTCAGTTGCAGCACGCTTGCCGATATCGGCACTGCGGTCGGCGTCCAACAGGGTACGATAAGCGAAAGTCAGGCCGCGTCGATCAAACAGACGGCTTCCGCGGTCGAAAAGAGTTTTCAGGACATCACCCCCGAACAGGAGTACTATCTCGGACGTGCAGTCGGCGCGGTGATCCTGAGCCAGTACAAGACTTACGACAATCAGAAAGCGAATGACTACGTGAACTACCTCGGCCAGAGTCTTGCCCTGGTATCCGATAGACCGATCCTCTACCTTGGGTATCGCTTCCAGATTCTCAATTCCGACGATCTGAATGCCCTTTCCACGCCGAGTGGGCTGATTTTCATTACCCGCGGGCTGCTCCGCCTCGCGACCAGCGAGGCTGAGGTCGCGGCCATCCTGGCCCACGAGATCGGGCACATCGAGAAGAAGCACGCGCTGAAGGCGATAAAGAACTCCCGCATAACCGCCGCACTGACCAGTGCCGCTCTAACCGGTGCGCAGATGGCAACGAATCAGGACGTGGCACAACTGACCGAGGCCTTCGGCGGATCGGTGAACGACATGACCCAGCAGCTGTTCAACTCCGGTTACTCGCGAACCGCGGAAACCGAAGCCGACGAGAGCGGCGTGACGATACTCGAGCGTGCCGGATACGACCCGCGCGCTCTCGTGAACATCCTGCAGGCAATGCGCGCACGATCGAAGCCGAGCAGCGGGGTGGACTTCACCCGGACGCATCCGCTGCCCGCGGACCGCATTACAGACGTACAAAAGACTATCGGCAACTACAAGGCTCCCGGCTACGATACCGCGGTTACAAAACAGCGGTTCGAGCAGGCGCTGAGCGGAATCTGACTCTTCTGAGGCGGCACTGGTTCACTGTCCGGCGGCCTTGAACCGCCGGACCCTGCCGCACGCCAATCCAAACTCCTGAAAGGGGGCGTCCCATCAGCACCAAAAAATCCGTCCAGAGAAAAGCCGAAACCAACGAGTCCGAGGAACAATCATCGGGCGCAACGCTGGTTCCGCGTCTGCTTCGCGGCGCCGCAGTAGGTGCGGCCGCGGCGCTTGTCGCGGCGGTTCTCCTGCTTACGGGGACACTCGGCACCTTCGAGGCGAAGACCTGGGATGCACGCGCTCGGCTTTTTGCCCGACCCGACAGCGCGACAAGCAATGTCGTGCTGATTCTGCTGGACCAAAAGAGCTACGATTGGGGAAAACAGACCAACGGCTGGAACTGGCCCTGGCCGCGCGAGGTCTACGCCGCAGTGGTGGATTTTTGCGCACGGGCCGGTGTGAAGGCGCTCGGATTCGATGTGCTGTTCAGCGATCCCTCTTCCTACGGCGTGGCAGATGATCAATCGTTCGGGGATGCGCTCGGTGGGTTCGGCCACAGCGTCGCTGCGGTCTATCCCGGCACAGACAAGGGCGGCGTTAAAGTCTGGCCCGATTCCATCCCGACACCTCCGGTGCAAATTGATGGACTTGCGACCTGGCTCACCGGGACACGAAAGGCGGATTATACCTCCGAGTACGCTCGGTTCCCTATTCCGGAGGTGGCGCGAAGTGCCGCTGTGCTCGGGAGCGTCAACTTCACCAATGACCCCGACGGCGTATACCGCCGGGGCCGGTTTTTCCGGATCTTCGACGGCAAGGTTGTTCCCTCAATCGCACTCGCGATGTATGTGGCCGGTGCGGAGAATCCGCCTCAGATCAAGATCGCGCCCGGCCGGTTCAGCGTGAATAAGGATCGAATACCAATCGACGCCGACGGGCTGGCGATCCTTCACTTCACAAGCCGATCATCTGATCGCACCCATCAAGCGTACAGCGCCGCTGCAATTGTCCAGAGTGACATCCAGCTCATGTCCGGCGACAAGCCGACCGTTGATCCAAAGGAGCTTACCGGGAAGTACGTGCTGTTCGGTTTTTCCGCGCCCGACCTCTACGACCTCCGTCCGTCTCCGCTTGCTGCAATTGTCCCGGGAGTCGAAATCCACGCCACCATGCTGGACAATCTCCTCTCCGGCTCGTTCATGCGGGCGGTCCCTGTTTGGCAGACTATCGTCTACCTTGCGCTTCTGGGAGTCGCAGCCGGTCTCCTCGGAGCCGTGATCAGCGGAACCGTCGGAACCATCCTCCTGTTCGTCCTCATGCTCCCGCTCCCCGTGGCAGCGAGTTTTCTCATGTATACCCAGGGCTACTGGCTGCAGCTCATTGCCGGGCTGGTTGCCGTTGCCCTCGCGCTCACCGGCGCGAACGTCGCGAACTATGCAACCGAGGGCCGGCAGCGCCGGTACATCAAGAATGCGTTCCAGCAGTATCTGAGCCCGGCCGTGATCGAGCAGCTCATTGCGCATCCGGAGCGATTGCAGCTCGGCGGAGTCCGGCGCGAACTTTCCATCTTCTTCTCCGACCTCCAGGGCTTCACCGGCATATCGGAAGGGCTTTCGCCGGAGGAGCTGACTGCGCTTTTGAACGACTACCTGTCAGCGATGACCGACATTATCCAGGAGGAGGGCGGCACCATCGACAAGTATGAGGGGGATGCCATTATCGCCTTCTGGAACGCTCCCATCGGCCAGAATGACCACGCGGTCCGAGCGATTCGCGCCGCGCTTCGATGCCAGGCCAAGCTGACCGAAATGCGGCCCGGGTTCCGTGACCGCGTCAACAAGGACATGTACATGCGTGTCGGCGTAAACACCGGTGCTGCGGTAGTCGGTAACATGGGTTCTCACACCCGGTTCGACTACACGATGCTCGGAGATGCAGTGAACCTCGCTTCACGTCTGGAAGGCATCAACAAGCAGTTCGGGACCTACACGATGATGTCTCAGACGACGAAGTCGGCATTGAACGACGCTTTTCCCGCGCGGGAACTTTCCCGCGTTGCGGTGGTCGGACGAAAGGAACCGGTGGTTGTCTACGAACCGATGCTGGCAGAAGAGTTTGAGTCGCGCCGACCCAAAATCGAGGAGTTCCTGGCCGCGCTTCATCTTTTTTATGACGGACGATTCCTGACCGCCGCCGCCGGTTTTGACGCACTATCGGACGCTGATCCCGCCGCGAAAATGTATGCAAGAAAGTGCCGCGAACTTGCGAAACACTACGGAGTTACGAGTCCCGGCGACGCGCCCCCTGCAGACTGGGAGGGTGTCTGGGTGATGACTGAGAAATAACTGATGGTGACTCTTCTCATCGATTGGTTGCTCCGGCTGGTGCAGAGACGGATGAACGGACTCGCTTCCCGAAGAACTCTTGCGCGGGTCGCACGACGGGCGTGGTTGCCACGAAGCGAAAAGATCCCTGAATCGGAAACGGAGTTCGGGGCGGGACTCCTTCATCATCTACAGGAGAAGCGGCTGCGCTCCACCATTCGTTTTGCCGCGAAGAACTCCCCCTACTACCGTGAGCTTTTTGAAACACATCGCATGCGCCCCGCCGATGTACGGTCGGTATCCGACCTTCGGCAGCTTCCGGTAACCGATTCGGAGGCAATGAACGACTGGCGAAAGTTTCTCGCCGTTCCACAGGAGCAGCTGCTCGTTGTGGCCGGTTCGGCCGGCACCGGTCCAACACGGAAAACCGTCGCGTTTACCGCGGCGGACTGGAACCAGGTTTGCACCGCGCGGGCGGTCGCCATCGGTATGCTGATTGGCAGCCGGCGGGCACCAGGGGTCGCGAAAACGACCGGCGACGGCGATCGGGCTGCCGGGAAAGGGGCTCTCATGATCCTTCCACCGGCGTCGGCGGGGTGGGTGGACAGCCGCCTTTTCCGTGACGCTCTGGCGAGGACCGGTGTGCCGCTGTTCGAAGCGGGTACCGACGCGCCGGAAGAGGCCGTGCGACTGCTCGTGGAGTTCACGCCCGCACTGCTCATCGGTACACCGCATTCACTCGATATCCTGACCCGATGTGCCGCGGATGTGGGGTTTGCCTACCGTCCGTCGGCAATAATCAGCCTGGCCGACGCTCTTTCGACCGCGGTCCTTTCCCGTCTGAACGTCCACTGGGACAGTGCAGTCGTTGCATGCTACGGCTCGGCAGAGCTCGGAGGCGCACAGTCGGTTGCGTTTTCATCGTGCCGTGGAACTCATCTGAACGCACTCGATCTGATTGTTGAAATCCTCGATCCCGAAACCGGCGATCCCGCGGCACTGGGGGACCTGGTGGTGACGACTCTGCTTCGCCGGGCAATGCCGCTCATCCGCTACCGGACCGGAGACACGGCACGCTGGGTGCAGCATGAGTGCCGTCTGCCGTTTCCTTCGTTGGAGATACTCGGCAGTCGGACCGGCGTCCTGTTTCGAAATCGCACGATCGGCGCGCGTGAGCTTTCCGAATGCATCGCCGGCGTCCCCGGAACATCCGGGCGTCTGCTGTGGCGATACGAGAACGCAGCCTCGGGCGGCGGAAGCAGCGTGGCCATAGAACGAGCCGGTTATGGCCCGGGTTCCGCGACCGACGAGAATGAGATCCTCGTGCAACTCCGTCGCGCAATCGAGAGTGCATTACCGCCGGGCACCTCCGCTGCTCTGCGCGGCGACAGACTCGCGATCTCTGTGTGCGACGACTTGCCCGGCCAGATAAGGAATGTCCGTATCGAGGACCATAGTACGTAGTCGCCGGCGTGTACTTGTGTGCTCGTAAGAACGGGGGTATGGTTCAGGTGATGCAGAATCTGTTCCTGGTTTCACGAGGAATAATTCACCCATCGCTTCGCGCTCGAAAGCATCTTTTTTCCCTGCTCTCGTCCTCGGGAACCATCGCAATTTCTGCTCGCAACGCTGCGCGGGCCACATTTTCAAGTCTTGACCCCGCCGAGACGCCCGCTGCAATACTTTTCTACAACCGGCGCGTGCCGGCCGTCGGCAGCGACTCGAAGCAGGAGCCCGGGTACGATGAGCTGCTCGACTCCTATCTGCTCGCAGGCGGCGGTCTTCTGATAATCGGTAGTTCAGACCTGCCTCAGGGGAACGGTTGCGAACGGTTTCCGCGGGCTCGAGTTCTGATCCATCAGGTGAATGAGTTTTCCCGGGTCTTTGAAGGGGTGGGAGATTTTGAATTCAAAGATACGGTTTTTACCAGAACAGTTGCCGAAGGTACGGAGATCCAGTTTACGGTGTCCGGCCCGTGGCCGGGCGATGCCGATTCTCACCACAATGAAATACCGGTTGTTTGGACTCGATACAGGGGCAGGGGACGCCTTTGCTACATCGGCCTTGAATTGCGCGCCGCGAGTCTTCGACACGCGGGGGTTCGCGCAATAGTCCTTCAGGCCGTCGAATGGCTGTTGCTTGCCCGCCGAGACTCCTCCTCAGTTTGACTTCGACGGCGCGGTTGGGTTCTTCCTTCCGAGGTAATCCTGCAGAATCTGAACGAGAGTCTGCAGAGTCTCCTGCGGTATGCTGTCGAGACGACTTGAGAGCTGCGCCGTCAGCGTCTTAAGTTCCTGCGTCGACTCTTTATTCCGCTCTATGTCGCCAATGAGTGACTGAAGGGTTGATTTCAGCGAATTCAATGTTTCGACGTCGGATTTGACCTTGTTCACATCGTTGGAAGTTTCGGCGAGCCGGGCATCGGTTTCTTCCCTGGTGGTCGAAATGTGTTTGTCCACATACCCCGTAGTGGCGATGAATCCGAGAAATCCGGTATTCGTGCAACCTAGGAACAAGAGGGCCAGAACCGGCACATACGCGAGACGTTTCATGGGTACCTCCGCGGTGATTCTCATTCGTATCACGATTGGAGGCCCAGCTCAAGTCCGAATGTCATCCCCTCGACAGTTCGCGGTTGTTCTCCACGCGCAGGGAACGGTTTTCACTCAAGAAGCGCCTGGGTGACTTCAATTGCCTCCGCAAGGCGTGCCTCCGGATTCCCGTGAAGAAGGATCGCTTCGCTTCCTGTATCCGAAATCCGCGTGACGCATCGCTCGAGGAATTCGGACATCCCCTTATCGGCGGATGGAACGACAAGGTATCGGTCGTAGCGCTGCGCCCGGAAATAATGATCTGCGGCGGTATGTATTTCCTTTGAAAGTTGCGGAAAGTGGAGCTCAGCACGAACCGTTATCTGGAGCGCGGATGATTCAACGAAAAGAACGCGGTTCGCCTGAGCTGCGATCGCAGCCTCCGATGCGGCCTGGGCGCGAAGCAGCTCATCAAGTGAATCCGCAGAAAACGCGTTGTCGGAGCGTGAAAGCCAGAAGCGTGCATAATCGGTGACGTAGAGGGTGGAGCATTCCCGGGCAAGGGCGCGCGCGAGTTCATCCTGCGGAATTGTCGGATTAAGCGCCGAATCAGAAACCACGCAGATTCGCCGTAGATAGTAAGGTCGAACCGGCGGCGGAATGAACTTCCAGTTTCCGATAGGGTCCTTCCGGATCTCGGTCGCCGATACCGGGAAAACCGATCGCGCGGGGTCAACCGCAATGAAGGCCGCGCCAAGATCGACCGCAAGTTGCTTTCCGTAGTCCTCGGATGCGAAGACGAAATCGACTCCCGTCGGGACGTACCGTCTGATGGTCCGTGCCCAGATCGAGGTCGATCCCGGAGAATCCTTCTTTGCCTCGGGGATCTCGTCGGTAATGTGAACGATATCGCAACCGGGAAACAGTTGTTGCATCCATCGGAATCGCAGCTCGCCGGGGATCGGCTCGCCGGGGAGAGTGCAGACGAGCACGGTGAGGCGATCGCAGAAATTCCGCGCGAAGTCGACAAGATAGATGTGACCGGCGTGGGGCGGCATAAAGCGTCCGATGACCACGCCACGCGTGGGCCGCGGCGGCGATGTTTGCATAAACGGGGTTCTATAGTAACATCAATTGTGCCGTGTGGTAAGGGGACACAAGATGAACGACGACCGAAAGTATCTCATCGGCTTTGATCTGGGTGGAACGAAAATGCTCGGTTGTCTCCTTACCCGGGATTTCGAGATTGTTGCGCGCAACAAGGAGAAGATTCGCGACGGGTCGAACGGCGAAGAGGTATTCGACCGACTGACGAAGTGCATCACCACACTCGTGGAGAGTTTTGGCATAAAAATGGACGAAGTTGCGGGCGCGGGCGTCGCGGTGCCCAGTCCGATCGATCTCGCTACCGGTGTAGTTCTCGAGACTCCGAACCTCGGCTTTCGCGATTTTCCTTTGAAGGCGCGGCTCGAAGAATCGCTCGGTATCCCGGTGATCCTCGAGAACGATGTGAACGCCGGGACATACGGCGAGCTGCGCCGGGGCGCGGCCGTTGGATACCGTCACGTGATAGGACTCTTCCCCGGGACCGGGATTGGCGGGGGAATCGTGATAGACGGAAAGCTCTATCGCGGAGCGACCGGGGGCGCCGGCGAGATAGGCCACATGATCATCCAGCTCGACGGCCCGCTATGCGGCGCTGGGCACTATGGCTGTCTGGAATCGGTCGCCTCGAAGACGGCGATGGCGAAGGATGCTGCGATGCTCGCGACCACAGGCGGGGCACCGGTGATGGCTTCGCTCGCAGGCGGGGACGTATCAAAGATGAAGAGCAGTGTGTTTGCCAAGTCGATCGAGGGTGGGGATACCGGCATCGCCCGGCTGCTCGAGCGCGCGGCGTACTTTCTCGGGATAGGCCTCGCGAATTGCGTGAATATCTTCAATCCGGAAGCTATCATTGTGGGGGGTGGTCTGGTCGAGAGGTTCGGCGACGCCTATCTCTCGGTCGCCGAGAGGTCAATGAGAGAGAATGCGATGCAATCGCTCGCAAAAGTGGTGAAACTTCTGCCGGCAAAACTCGGCGACGACGCCGTCGCGATCGGCGTCTCGTCGCTTTTGGCTGAAGCGCTCGCGAACAAGACGTAGGCTTCGTCGGAATCATATGGAAAAGAAAAAAACACTGATCGCTCCCAAAATTGTTGCGGTTGTCGACATAGGGTCGACCGCCATTCGGATAGTAATTGCCGAGATCGACGAGAAAGGTGACTGGAAGCGCCTGGATCGCGCAACCAAGCCGGTCCCGCTTGGCCGGGACGTGTTCATGTCGGGACACCTCACCCGTGAGACAATGCTGCAGGCGATTCGGATTCTCAGCGGCTTCCTCGAGATGCTTTCCGGCTGGCACATTGGGCCGAGGGACGTGCGGGTGATTGCGACCAGCGCCATTCGCGAGGCGAAGAATCGGGACACGTTCGTCGACCGCGTATTCATCAGGACGGGACTTCGGATCAACATCATCGAAGGAGTTGAAGAGAATCACCTCACCTATCTGGCGGTCCAGCACGCGGTCCACGACATGCCCGGCCCCTTCACCAGATCGAGCTCTCTTATCATCGAGGTAGGCGGGGGAACCACCGAAGTCATGCTGCTCGATCGTGGGAACATGGTGGCGGCGCATTCGTTCCGCATCGGAACTGTGCGGATCGAGCAGCAGGTGCGACCGCGCTGGGAATCAAATACGCAGATGGAAGGGTATCTGCGCGAGAATTTGCGCGGAACTCTGGAAATCATGAACACCGAGCTCAGGCTCGCGCGCGTGCATTACTTCGTCGCCGTCGGGGGCGACGCGCGATTGGCCGCTGCCAGAGCGGGGACGAAGGAGGCCGAGCACTACTGGATCATCGAGAAGGCGGATTTTGCCGGGTTTCTCGCGCAACTGGCCGAGCTGTCGGTGGATGAGATCGTCACTCAGCTGGGCGTAACCTACAACGAGGCGGAGGGGTTGTATCCGGCCCTGGTGATCTACAACCTTTTTCTTGAAGCCACCGGCGCCCGGCAGCTCATTGTTCCCGATGTCAGTATCCGGGAAGGAATGCTCGTTAGCTTCGCCCTCGGCAATACGAGCGATGTCAGGGCCGAGCTCTACGGTCAGGTTGTCACCTCGGCAAAAAGCCTTGGGCGGAAGTTTCATTACGATGAAAAACATGCTATTCATGTGGCGAAGCTGGCGCTCGCGTTTTTTGACCAATTTCAGAATGATCACGGTCTGGAACATCACGCTCGACTGTTGATGGAGGTCGCGGCAATCCTCCACGACATTGGCAACTTCGTCCGATCGAGCGGCCATCACAAGCACGGACAATATATTGTCGCGAATTCGGAAATATTTGGACTCTCTCGCGAGGATATTCGGATCATTTCGAACGTTGTCCGATATCACCGCAAGTCGATGCCCCTGGCATCGCACCCGTCGTTCGTATCGCTTCGACAGGAGCAACGGCTCATCGTGCTGAAGCTGGCCGCGATGTTGCGCGTTGCCGATGGACTCGACCGAAGTCATCAGCAGCGCGTACAGACGTTTCGTCTGGAAGTCGCCGAGGGAGATCTCCTTGTGGATTGCACCCACCAGGGCGATATCTCTGTCGAGCGATATGGTATGGCGGTCAAAGCCCTGATGTTCGAAGAAGTCTTCGGGTATCATGTAGTTATAACTTAGAGGTCCGGCAGCATGGCAGAAATTATTCGAACATACAAAAAACACGAAGGTGGACGGTACTTCAACCGCGAACTGAGCTGGATTGCGTTCAACGAGCGAGTCCTGTCCGAATCGCTGCGACGGGACGTTCCGTTACTCGAACGGCTTCGATTTCTCTGTATCGTTGCGAGCAATTTCGATGAGTTCTTCATGGTGCGCGTTGCGTCGCTGAAGAGGCAGATCCGGACAGGACGCAGGGTCCATTGCCCATCCGGAATGAGCGCCGAAGAACAGTTGCGTGAGATCAGTCTGCGCGTGCGGGAGATCGTCAAAACCAAATACGAATGCCTTCTGGATGATATTCTGCCGCAGCTTGCTGAGGCAGGATTGGTGCTGAAGGCCCCTGAGACCTATAGCCAGACTCAGAAGAAGTTTCTGGAAGAGCTGTTCCAGGAAGAGGTCTTTCCCGTTCTCACACCGGTCAGGTGTGAGCTGGGAAAGCCGCTGCCTTATACCGGGAATCTTCGTCTCCACGCAGCGTTTCTGCTTCGGCCGCTGCAGGGTGAAGACTTCCTCGTCCCGGAAACGGGAGCGGAAGCACTTGCGATTGTGCAGATCCCTGCGGGTATACCTCGCATCCTCTACCTTCCGGAAACCCGGGGGACCGTCTCCTTTGCGCTGCTCGAGCACGTCATTCGGGACCATGCAGCGCAGCTCTTTCCGGGGTACGAAATAACCGAAGACATGTTCTTCCGTGTCACACGGGATGCGGATCTGGGCGTGGACGAGGAGCGAGACGAAGACTTCGTAGAGGCTATGGAGCAGGTCCTCGAATCGCGCGAGCACAGCATGGCAATTCGCATGAGCATCAACAAGAGTACCGGGCGCCTGCGTGAGATGTTGACCGACGCTCTCGCCCTCAACTCGTCCGAAGTTTACATGAAAACCGATCCCATGGACCTGAGCACCTTCATGGAGCTCGTAGATCTTCCCGGATTCGACCACCTTAGGTACGAAAAGTGGAAGCCTCAGGATTCTCCCTATCTTCCGGAGGAGTCTTCGATCTGGGATGCGTTGAAGAAGCGTGACGTTCTGCTTCATCATCCTTTTGAGTCGTTCGCGCCCGTTGTGCGACTGGTCCGGGAAGCGGCTACCGATCCGTCGGTGCTGGCAATAAAGATGACACTCTATCGCACGAGCGGATCTTCCCCCCTTGTCCAGGCACTCGAGGTCGCGGCCGAAAACGGGAAACAGGTCACAGTCCTGGTCGAACTGAAGGCGCGGTTCGACGAAGAGCAGAACATAGAATGGGCGCAGCGTCTCGAACGTGCAGGTGTCATTGTCGTCTATGGAATTGTTCGATTGAAAGTACACGCGAAAGCGATTCTCATCATCCGCCGTGAGGAAAAAGGCGTGACCCGGTACGTGCACCTGGGAACGGGAAACTACAATGACAAAACCGCACGGGTCTACACAGACCTCGGTTTCATGACCACCCAGGACGAACTCGCCTACGAAATTGGTCTTTTCTTCAATTCGATTACCGGCTACTCCGCCATACCGGCCCTTTCCAAGCTCGTGATGGCGCCGACAGCGCTCAAGTCACGGCTGCTCCAGATGATAGACCGGGAAGCACAGCGATCGACGCCGGAGAATCCCGGGCGCATCATCGCCAAGATCAATTCGCTCGCGGATCCGGAGGTCATCGAAGCTCTGTACAACGCCTCGGCAAGAGGCGTGCAAATATCTCTGATTATTCGCGGTATATGCATGCTCGTGCCCGGTGTGCCGGGGATGAGCGAGAACATCGCTGTCACGAGTGTGGTGGGCCGTTACCTGGAGCACTCGCGAATCTATTTCTTTCACAACGGTGGAGCCGGCGAATACTACTGCGGGAGCGCCGATCTGATGCCCCGAAACCTCGAACGCCGCGTGGAACTTCTGTTCCCCATCGAGAATCCGGATCTGCAGAAACGCATCAAATCCATCCTGGAGACCTACCTGGCGGACAACAGTCAGTCGCATGCGCTGCGGCCCGACGGAGTCTACGTGAGACGCGAGTCCGAGTCCGGAGAAGTATCGGTAGGAAGCCAGTCGGTTCTCTACGAGGCGGCGTGCAATCGGGCAAGCATCGCTGCGCCCGTGAATAGAAAGGAGTTCAGCGTCAGGCGAAAACCGCCGCAGGCGAAGCGACTTCGCCGCTGAGAGAATAGAGCATGGATCGGGAACGAATCGCCGATGACATAGTGCAAAACTCGCGTTTATCCTTTTCCCGCGCCGGCGGTTCCGGGGGCCAGAACGTCAACAAGGTCAACACCCGCGTGACGGTCCACGTCCCTGTTTCGACGCTGCGAAGCCTCACCGAGGAGCAACAGGCCCGGGTCCGTGTACGCCTCGCGGGCCGTATCACCGAAAACGACGAACTTGTGGTCCATGTCGACGAGGAAAGGTCCCAGCTGCGGAACCGGGAGATCGCTCTCCGTCGTCTTTTTGATCTTATCACTCAAGCAGCCGCCGATCGGCGCCAGCGGCGGCCGACGCGGCCGTCGAATGCGTCGCGTGAAAGACGGATGCAGGAAAAACGGCGCCACGGACGGAAGAAGGATTCGCGCCGCGGAAATTTCGACAACGAATAGCGTCACGACCGCGTTGTTCGGACAGTTTGCGGCTGTCCGTCTACTGAGTCGAAGTCGCCTCAAGTCGACAGGTATAACCGTAGCGTCGGGCCCCCGGGGCCGGCCGCAGCAGCGTGATAAAGACCTCCGTTGCCGCCGGTACCCGAACGACCGCCGGCATGGGAATTGAAGAAATCATGTCGCGCAAGCCCATGTGCACGCGAATCGTAGCGGGGGTGGGCAAGCCGTTTCGGGCAAAGACCACATAGGTCGGGTCTCGCGAATCAACGCGGAAATCCACAGTACCGCGAGCGACGATGCGCCTCTCGTAGTCCGCGAAGTCGGCGTTTGTGAGTTCGCCGGACGAAAGCGGCAGGAGCAACGGGACGCCCGGGTGGCAGGAACGGTAGGTCCGTCCCTCCAGCGGGACAACTGGTGCCGACGATCCGTCGAGAAACGAGACCGGGACCGATCTCATGCGTCCGGTCTTCGTTGGAATGCGAACATCAAAGTGCAGGTGTGGCCCGGAGGTTCTTCCGGTATTGCCGCTGTACGCGATGCGCTGACCCGCCTCAACGGTCTCTCCCGGGCGAACGAGCGAGCCGCCCCTCCTGAGGTGGGCGTAGTTCGCGAACGAGCCGTCATCGTGCGCAATGAGCAGGTAGTTTCCGTGCGGGGCGAATCCCGCGTCCAGGCCGGAAAGGGAAGAATTGTCCTTCACCTCTGCAACCACGCCGGCGCGTGCCGCGCAGACCACGGCTCCAGCGTCGAGATCGAAATCGAGCGCGTACTGGTTTTCACCGTAGTGCGAAAACCGGCCATTGTACCCCTGCGTCACCTGATGGATTCTTCCGTGTTCGAACGGAAACAGATATCGGTGGTACCGGTCCAGCCTCACTTCGTCGGGATTTCCCCGGGCGAAAGAATAGGATACTCCGAAGCTGCGAGGCCCCTTCCCGTCAGGTCTCAACGAGAACAGATAGACTCGGTCCGCCCCGCTACGGATGAGCTGTTCGAACGGCATGCGGAGGTCCGGGACGAAGTTTTCCAGGTCGGTAAACTCGAAGCGCAACCAGGAATCGATAATGGCGTGCGGTCCGGCCAGAAAACGGTACCCGCCCCGACCGTCTTTTTCGGCGTGGACTTTCAATTTTCCGTCCGGGGCTGCCGGATTTTCCAATCTCCGCGGCACAGCCGAAAACATACCCTACTTTGCCTCCCGGCGTCATCCGGATGGCGATCGGGGGTTGACCGCCCCGGTCGACCGTTGGATACTTCAGCCGTTAAGGAGGCAGCATGGCGCATTGCGTGGTCCCTGCGGCGGAAGAAATCCTCGACAAGGAGTTTCGAGTCCTCGACAAGGGGTTCGTACGCCTGGTCGACTATCTCGGAGGTGACGAGCGCATCGTGCAGGCGGCGCGGGTCTCCTACGGAGAGGGCACCAAGTCCTTCCGGCAGGATCGTGGGTTGATAGACTACTTGTTGCGCAATCGGCACACTTCGCCATTTGAGCAGGTCATTCTGACGTTTCACGCGAAGTTGCCGATTTTTGTTGCCCGGCAGTGGGTGCGGCATCGCATGGCCCGACTGAACGAAATATCGGGCCGCTACTCCGTCCTGAAAGACGAATTTTATCTGCCCGAAGGAACTGCCGTGGCTCTGCAGAGCGAAGACAACAAACAGGGACGCCGGAATGAGCCGGTTCCCGCGGAATTGCAGGAGAGCGCCCGCGCCAGGCTCGCCTCCGGGCAGCAGAACGCCTACGCGGCCTACGTCGAGTTGCTCGATACCGGCCTGGCCCGGGAACTTGCCAGAATCAACCTTCCGCTGAGCGCCTATACCGAATGGTACTGGCAAATCGATCTCCACAACCTCTTTCATTTTCTTCAGCTCCGCATGGATCCTCATGCGCAATTCGAGATTCGGGAATACGCACGAACAATTTATTCCATTGCAGCACGGGTTTGTCCTCTTGCCTGCGAGTCGTTTGACCAGCATCTGGTTGGAGGGGTCAGTTTCTCGCGATCGGAGATGGAGGTTATCGGCGCTCTACTGTCGCCGGATCACGTGAACGAGGAGACTCTTCGGGCAACTGCAGAAGAGTTCGGGCTGAAGGCTAAGGCACAGGATCGTCTGTTGGGAAAGCTGCGCGGAACCACCATACCCTGATTCGAACCCGTCACGGTTCAACAATCTGCGTGGCAGTTCCCATAGGCTGACTTCCGGGCGGTCAGGATTCAGGCCCCTATCACGGCGACAGCCGCCGCCGCGATCGCTGCGGCTGCGGCCGTGCTCAAAAAGTTGACCACATCGTTGGTAAAGAGCGGAATACCGCGTATTCGGGCGTTAAGGCCGCCGGCATCTTTCCTTTGCTCGGTCAGATGCCCGGTCCCGGGTCGGATGTAGAGCGGCTGAACGGTCGCTCCGAGAACGCTGTCGAGAACCGCGCCAATCCATCCGGATATCCCGACAATTCCCGCGTCAACGCCGATCCTCGCAAGGTCGTTCACTCCGCCGAGGACGGCCAAACCGGCCGCAAAAACCACGGCCGCAAGGAGAGCACCCGCGGCGGCCGAAAGGAATCCCAGACCTGTAACGCCGCCGGACATTCCCGGCAGAATAGGGCGCCGGCTTATGATCGATACAGGTTTGTGGCGCGCGAGAACTCCGAGCTCGCTCGACCAGGTATCGGCGTTCGCCTCGGCGAAAGCGGCGGCGAGCGCGACAAGCCAGAGGTGGGCGCCTGAGGGCAGGTTCGCCCCCGGAATGCCGACACCGGTTGCGGCAAGTAAGAATGGTACCCCGGAAATCGCAAATCCCACTGCGGCAATGAGCCCGACTCCTCCGTTTGCGAGAACCTGTAAAGCGTCGCGCCGACTTCCCTTCTCCTGAATCAGCTCGATTCCCGATTTCCGGTCAAGACCGATTCGACTCGCAATCGAGGAGGTCACGAAAAATGCACCCAGGCAGATCCATGCCGTCCATCCGGCGAGCAGCAGGATTCCGGCTCCGACGACGAAACCGGTCGCGGCACCGACCGAAGTGACGGCCCGGCGCCAGCCGGCGATAATCGCGAAGATCCCATTCAGCAACAGGGCCGCGAATATCAGCTCAAACGAAATATTCATAGTATCACCAGGTTGTAGAACAGCACCGAAAGAATCGGCACCGTCAGATTGTCGAGGCCGAACGGCGTCACCGCCTCGACGATCGTCGCCACACCGGCGACCGCGCCCGCGCGAGCGGCGACTGTTGCCAGACCTGCCTGGGGACAGAAAGTACCAACGAGGATTGCCCCAACGGTGAACGAGGCGGCGAACATGGTGAGAGACCCTGCGATGCTCTTGGTCGCTCTGTCGCTCGTCGTATCAATGCCCGCATTCGGCAGCATGTTGCTCCGGCCGGCAACCGCATAGCGGCCTGACTTCACCCGCTCGCCGACCAGCGCGGCCAGTCCGTCCCCCCAGCCCATGATGAGGATACCAATTCCGCCGGTATAAACCGGAAATACGCCACCGAATGTGAGGAACACTATGGCGAGCAACGACAGTGGGAAGTAGATGGTTCCGAGATTACTTCTGTCGGCGTGCGGGCGCAACGTCGCCATTGAGCCCCGTCTCCAGATCACCACATTGAAGATGAGAAAAAACGCAGGGCCGACTGCGGCAAACCAGGGGTTATCGTGAAAGAGCATGGCGAGCAGCCACCAGTGGGACGCGCCGATGTGCACGATTTTTCGACCGGTGGCTTCACGAACCAACTTTCTCGCGATGAGCAGTTCGACGACGACCAGGAGGGCGAATACCGCTGCGAATGACACAGCGATGCCCGTCAGATTCCGGTACAGACTGTAATCGCGAGGTCCGATAAACTGGAGCATGCCGTGGGCATTGTACCGCGCTTGAACAACCGGTGCAATTGATCTATTCTTTAAAGAAATCAATGTCAGGTGAAGAACAACAAAAACGGCTTGCAGTACTTATCGATGCAGACAATACGCAGCCTTCAATTATCGAGCCGTTGCTCGAAGAGGTGGCGAAGTACGGTGTGTCGAGCGTGCGTCGCATTTATGGTGACTGGACGAGCCCGAATCTGAAAGGCTGGAAAGAGGTTCTTCTCCAGTTTGCCATACAGCCGATCCAGCAATTTGCCTACACAAAGGGAAAAAACGCTACCGACAGCGCGATGATAATCGACGCGATGGATCTGCTCTATACCGAGAAGTTCGACGGTTTCTGCATCGTTTCCAGCGATAGTGATTTCACGCGGCTCTCGGCTCGTATTCGCGAAGCGGGGCTCACCGTTTACGGCTTCGGCGAGCAAAAAACGCCGAAAGCGTTTGTCGGCGCCTGCGACAAATTTATCTACACGGAGATTCTACGCAAGAAGGACGAGAAGGAGCCGGAGGTTCGGCCCTCGCTCAGTTCCTCGGACTTGAAACGGGACACACGTCTGGTCACGCTGCTGCGCAACGCGATCGAAGACTCTGCGGACGAAAATGGCTGGGCGCATCTCGGCTCCGTCGGAACGAATCTTGCCAATCGGTCACCCGAGTTCGATCCGCGCAACTACGGGCACAAGAAGCTCGGGGATCTGATCCGCGTAATCGGCCTTTTCGAAACCGACGGACGTTCTGCGGAGAACTCGCCGGCGAAGAACATCTACGTGCGGGACAAACGACGAAAATAGTACTATGAGCAGCAAGAATCCCCGGGGGGATCGCGCTCGATTCGGGAATCGCGGCTTCCCCCTTCGCATACTCGACATCCTTTCCATTGCCATGGCCCTGGGTGTAGTCGTGCTTTTCACCGTCCAAGCCTATACCGGCGCGGGGAAGAGCAGCGAAGTAAGCATACAGGCGAACGGACAGTACTATCTCTATCCTTTGGACCAGGACACCGAGTTTTCGGTATCCGGGCCAATCGGTGAGACCACAATTCAGATTCGAAGCCACGCGGTCAGGGTAGTTTCTTCGCCGTGCCGCGACAAGATATGCATTGCTGCCGGCTGGCTGTCTCACTCCGGCCAGTGGACTGCCTGTCTGCCGAACCGCGTTTTTGTCCGTGTCGAAGGCGGCGATCCGGCGCCTGTAGATGCGCAGACATTCTGAGATTTGATCCGAGATTCGCAGATCTGATGCATGTCGCGCAGAACGGGGGATTGGACGCGTGAATGATACTCGGAAACCACCTGGTTCTTATCCCGCGATCTGGATCCGGGCGTTGCGACCGTGGACTGTCGCCGTTGTAGCGTTTCCGACCACACTCGGCATTGTATTCGCGGACGTCGCGGGGCGGGAGGGCCGACTCAAGGCGGCTCTGGTCCTTGTCTCGGCGGTTCTGCTCCAATTCGGAGCCAATATGGTGAACCACTTTTTCGCATTTGGCAGCTCGGGACCGGATATAGGGCGCACGGATATCGGCGTGTTCGGGCCCGGCCGCTCACGGATCGATTGGCTCGTCTTTCTCTCCGGCATCGGGTGCTTTTTTCTTGCTATTCCCTTTGGAATGATTCTCGTCTACCTCGACGGGGTGCCGATCCTTCTGCTTGGCATTGTCGGTTTCGCGACCGCCTACTTCTATTCTGCAGAGCCGGTGAACTATAAGCGACGTGGTTTTGCAGTTCCGGCCGCTTTTCTGTTTCTTGGCCTCTGTATGGTTGCGGGTTCAACCTATGCGGTACTGGAGCGGTTACCCGGTCGAGCGTTGCTCATTTCGTTTCCCGTGGGTTTTCTTGCTGCCGCGCTGCTTCTCGAAGAGGAGCTGCTTGGCGAGAGGCGAGACCGGGAAAACGGTGTCGGAACGCTCGCCGTCCGTCTGGGCCCGGCGCGCGGCCGGCTGCTTTTCCTTGTCCTCGTAGTTCTCGCCTACCTCTGGCCTGCCGTTCTGAACGCCGCATCCCGCGTCCCTCATCAGTCGGGACTTCCGATCTATTTCATCTATGCCGCAACCCCGTTTGCTGCAGCTTCGATTCGACAGCTCTATCGGTCGCCCGCGCTCGTGAAGAGGCCGATACCGTGGATGCTTCTGCATCACTACGTCTTCGGCATTTTGTACATTGCGGCCAACTTTTCGCGAGGGCAGCGGTAGACCCGCGTATCCGGTATGCTGGAGGTACGTGCCTGTTCGGCTGTATATGGCGAAACTCCGGTGTTCGACCCGCTCTCATTTTCCGTCGCACCAGGCGAGACTCTCGCCGTGGTCGGGCCGTCGGGTTGCGGAAAATCCACGCTGCTTTCAGTAATCGCGGGCCTCAAAACTCCGGCCGGAGGAGAGTCTCTACTCAATGGAGCTCGAGTTTCCGCGGGTGACGCTTCGCTGATATTGCAGCAGTACGGCCTGTTTCCCTGGTTCACGGTCATGGAAAACGTGGAGCTTGGCCTGCGTATACGCCGCATTCCGCGTTCCGAACGGCGCGCAAGGGTACGCGCGGAGCTTGGCAACGTTCACCTGACAGGCCTCGAGCATCGTTTTCCGGCCGCACTCTCAGGTGGGCAGCAGCAGCGAGTGGCCATCGCAAGGGCGCTCGTTCTCGACCCCGCAGTCCTGCTGATGGACGAGCCGTTCTCGTCCCTTGATGCACTCACCCGCGAGCGGCTGCAGGAGCTGCTCCTGGAGGTGCTGCGGGTCCGACAAATCCCGTCCATCATCGTGACGCACAGCATCGAAGAGGCGGCCTACCTGGGTTCATCGATTGCGGTGATGGCGGGGCGTCCGGCACAGCTGCGCATGATCGAGAACCCGGGTCAGGGGGCGGAAGCGTATCGCCTGAATCCCCGATACTTCGAAACATGTCGCACAGTTCGCGCGACGCTGGAACGGGAGATCGCGCGGTGAAAGGGTGGAGGCGTCGCGCGTTCCGGGCTGCGAGCGCGGTTCTGGTTATCACTGCTTTATGGGCCACAGCGACACAGCTTCTCGGGAATCGAATAGTGCCCTATCCCTGGGCAGTTTTCGAACGGTTTCTGGCGCTGCTTCCCGATCCACTGCTCACGCATATGCTGGCGAGCCTCGCGCGCGTGACGGCCGCCCTTGCCGTGAGCTTCGCGGTCGCGCTCCCGCTTGGAGTTGCAATGGGAAGGATCAAAGCTTTTGACTGGTTGCTCTCACCCGCTTCCTACCTCATGTTCCCCGTCCCGAAGATAGCGCTTCTTCCGGTCGTGCTCCTCGTCTTCGGACTGGGAAACGTGGCCAAGGTATTTCTGGTTACGCTGGTGCTCTTCTTCCAGATTCTCACCGCCGTCCGTGACGGGGCCCGCAATATCGATCGGCGCTACCTCCTATCTTTCCGGTCGCTCGGTGGATCCCGGCTCCAGTCGGTGCGCTACGTCATATTGCCGGCGCTTCTGCCGAATCTTTTCACCGCATTGCGCGTGGGTTCGGGGACCGCGCTGGCCGTCCTTTTCTTTGCCGAAACTTTTTTCACCCGCTTTGGTCTCGGGTACATGATCATGGACGCCTGGACTCGCGTCGCCTATCTCGACATGTACGTCGGCATCCTGGGATTGAGCCTGCTCGGACTTGCGCTTTTTGCGGCAATAGACCTCGCCGAGCGGCTTCTCTGTCCATGGGCGCGTCGGGATTGAAGGCCGGACTCCTTCTTCACCCCAGCACCCGTTCTTACGGGTTCACGCGGTCGAGTTTTTCGATGGCTGTCACCGCCGCCGGGTCCGGAGGCCAGTACTCGCCTGAGGGGACCGCCGTGGGGAAAGCTGCTCTTTTGTATTCTGTGTTAGTGATCTCGAATTTCCCTTCGAGTCCGTCCGTGTAGTACACCTTGTTATCATCCGTGACGAAGATTGCATCGACTCCTTTGAGCATCCGAATGAGCGCGGCGCCCTTATCCAGCCCCATCACGAATATCGAGGTGGACAGACCGTCGCAGATCATCGAGACTCCGCTGTAGATAGTCGTGCTCGTAAGGTGCTGCTGAACCGGGTAGCCGGTCTTCGGATCGATGATGTGGTGGTACATCGTGCCATTCTTGATGAAGTAGCGTTCGTACGGACCGGAAGTCACCACCGACATGTCGGCAGTGCTCACGATTCCGAGGAACGACCCACGGGTCTGAAACGGCGTCTGTATCCCGATCCTCCAATTTGCTCCGTCCGGTTTGGATCCGAGCACAAGGATGTTTCCACCGAAGTCCAGGATTGCGTGCTTTACCCCGCCCTCTGCGAGGATACGCTCCGCCTCGTCGGCCGCATAGCCCTTCGCGATTCCGCCCAGATCGATTCCCATCCCCTTCTTCTCGAGATAGACGGAATTATCCGAGTCGTTGAGTTTGATCCATCTCCAATTGACCAGCGGAAGCAGAGCCTTGATCTCATCGGGCGACGGAAGCCGTTCGTGGTCCGTTCCTATTCCCCAGAGTTTGACTATGGGGCCGACGGTTATGTCGAAGGCGCCGTTGGTAAGCCGGCTGAAGTCCAGTGACGTTTTGATTACGCCGTAGACGTCCGGTGTTACAGGAACCGGTCTGATGCCCGCCTCCTGATTTATCTTGTCGACCTCGCTTTCGGTACCCTCGGTGGTCATTCTGTTGTGAATGTCGCGCACTCGTGCAAATGCCCGGTCGAGAACTGCAGAGTTCACCCGGTCATAAACGGTCATCGTAATTGTGGTTCCGAGCAGCAATTCGGTTCGGGATATCGGTTTCGCCGGTCCTCCGGCGCAGGCTGTCAGCGTGAGCGCCGTCAATCCGAAGAGCATTAAGACTCCCGTGGATATCCGGCCGGTTGTTGATCTGTTCATGATGAAATCAATAGTACCATAATTATCGAATTCGGGTCAATGTATTACTCTTTTGGACGTAAAATAGGGATTAGTTGCTTTACATTATTCGATAAATGTTGTACGATAATTTTCAACCCAGACAGAACCAATCTTTGGCCTTCCTTTGGCAGCCCAAAGTTTGCGGAGGACCGTTGTATGGCAGAGAAAACACGTATTTCTATCCTTGGTGCCGGCTACGCCGGAATTGCTGCAGCGAAGTTGCTCTACAAAAGGTACAAGAAGAAACAGGATGTAGAGATAACCGTAATCGATCGCAACCCGTACCACACTTTGATGACTGAGTTGCATGAAATTGCCGGGTCCCGCACCGAACCGGGAGCTGTACAGGTGAGCCTTGCAAAGATATTCGGCGGGACAAGCGTCAACGTAGTCATCGATGAAATCCAGACTATCGACTTCGAAAATAACCGACTGGTGTCAAAGATCGCCGAATATCCCTACGACCACCTCATAATTGGTGCGGGAGCCGAACCGGAATTCTTCGGAACACCGGGCGTGCAGGAGCACTCCTTCACCTGCTGGTCGCTCGAAGACGCCATCCGCATCCGCACTCACGTTGAAGACATGTTTCGGGCCGCAGCGAAGGAACCCGACGAAGCGCAGCGCCGGGAACAGCTGACCTTCGTCATAGCTGGGGCGGGTTTCACCGGAATTGAGCTTGCGGGAGAGCTTCTGGAGCGGCGCGATGTGCTTTGCACGCAGTACCACATCAATCCCGATGAGGTTCGGGTCATTATCGTGGAGATGAAGGATACGATTCTCCCCATCCTGCCCCCTTGGCCGGTCAAAAAGGCGGCAAAGTACCTGGCAAAACGTGGAGCCGAGGTGATGCTCAACGCGCCGGTCGCCGAGGCAGCTCCGGGCCGGGTCAAAGTCGGCGGCGATCACGACGTCGAGATACGAACCCAGACATTCATCTGGACCTGCGGAGTGCATGGGTCCGAATTCACCTCAAAAATCGTCCTCACGAAAGGAAGCTGCTCACCCGATCACAATGCGGTGGCCTCCATCGAAGGCATCCACGGAATGGCCGGTTGTCATTTCGACGACGACGAACGCTACATCGTGGGAGAACGCGGACGCATTCTCGTCAACAAATACTCCCAGTCGGTAGACTTCAAGAATGTCTACCTCGTCGGCGATGTCATGTGGTATGTCATCAACGGAAAAGTCGTGCCTCAGATCGTAGAGACCGCACTGCAGTCGGGCGACGTAGCCGCCAGAAACATCGTATCCGATATCGAAGGCGGCGAAAAAGAGGAATTCCAGCCAAGGTACCACGGGTTTATGGTATCAATCGGCGGCAGGTACGGTGTGGCTCACGGAATGGGGATGTCCTTCTCGGGTTTCATGGCGATGGGCGCGAAACATCTCATCAACATGCACTATCTGCTTGGACTCACCGGTATCAACGCTGTGTGGGAGTACATGCAGCACGAGTTTTTCACCATAAAGGACCATCGTTCCTTCATCGGCGGACATCTTGCGTGGAAAGTTCCTTCCTACTGGACCTTCCCCTTGCGCCTCTGGCTTGGCGGGAAATGGCTGTACGAAGGCATTAAAAAGATAACGGAAGGCTGGCTCAACCCGGGTAAAGAGGGGTTGTCCAACGTCTGGACCGGAGCCATCAAGATGCCGGGCGTTCACTTCGCAGCCCCCGTGGCCAACGCCGCAGGGCAGGCGGCCGGGCACGCCGCCGAAGCAACCTCTGCCGCAACAGCGGTTGCGCAGGCTGCCCCCGCGGCGGCGCAGGCGGCAGCCGACGCGACCTCCGCAGCAACCGGAGCCGTCGCCCAGGCTGCGACCGCAGCAGCCCAGACGGCGGCAGACGCGACGTCAGCTGCAACCGGCGCAGTCGCCCAGGCAGCTACCGGAGCGGCGCAGCACGTAGCAGCCGCAGCGAGTCAGTACGGGCAGCCGCTCAGCGGGCCGTGGGGCATCTACACCTGGTTCGCCCAGAACGTCCTGAGCGCGTCACCGCTGCTTTCGTTTCTGCTCCAGACCCTGGTGGTAATCATCGAGGTCGGCATCGGACTCGCTTTCGTGGGCGGCGCTTTCACATGGCTTGCGGCCCTCGTTTCGATCCTGCTCGGCCTGATGTTCATCGCCTCCGGATGGGGGAGCAACGAGATTCTCTGGTACATGTTTGCTGCTCTTGTCATGTTCGGCGGTGCCGGCCGCGGCCTCGGTCTCGATCACTGGATCATGCCGTGGCTCAAGGATCGCTGGAACGGTACGGGATTTGCAAAGCGCACGTTCCTCTACACCGACGAACCGCGCGATCGCTGGTCCCGGAAAGGTCGCCCTGCGAAAGAGCTCGCGGGAAAAAAATAGGCGCGACTCACATCGCATTGTAGAACGTCCCGAATATCTGTACATTACACACTGACTGGCGTGTGGAGCGGCTGGCAACGTCCAGCCGCTTCTCGTTCCCGGTCGAATCGATGCAGGAAAGAGTATGACACGATTCTGGGACGACTTCCCGACAATAAAATATGACCTGGAACTCGTACAGGAAGTGATCCTCGAGAGTGTCCGCAGTCGCAGCAGGACGATAACCGAGGCGCTCTCGAACCTGGCGAATCGTAACGGGAAACTGCTTCGGCCCGGTTTTGTGGTTCTGAGTGCGCGAATCAGGGGCGATGCAGAAACGAACAGGTCCGGGCGCGATGAGCCGGGTGTGGACTCCGGGGGACCCGGACCTAACCATAAGCCCGCGCTCGGTGAAATCGGTTCGGCAGACAAGAATGGAAGCCTGCGCGTCGAGCTCGCGTTCGCCGACGTGCGGGAAAGAGATCGACGACCCGAACCGAAGGCTCTTCCGCAAAACATCTATCGTGTCGCCGCCGCGATCGAGCTGCTCCACCTGGCGACGCTCATCCACGATGACGTTATCGATGAAGCCGATGTTCGACGTGGACAGCCGACGCTTCACCGTGAGTACGGCACGAAAGAGGCCATTCTCATGGGCGACTTTCTCTTCAGTCGCTGCTACCGCATTCTTGCCGACAATGCCAGCCTTGAGAACGCGAAACGGCTGGCGATTGTGGTTAGTCAGATCGTCACCGGGGAGATCGAGCAGTCGGTGCATGGCCCGGAAACCCAATCCACGCCTCGCGCCTATCTGAGACGGGTTGTCGGAAAGACGGCTACTCTGGTGGCCGACAGTTTCTATCTCGGCGCTTCCGAAGCCGGGATCGGCCTTGCGCAAACGCTTCTACTGCGGCGTATCGGCTACAGTATTGGAATGGCCTTCCAGATCATCGACGACATTCTCGATTTTACCGGGCGCGCCGACCTGCTCGGCAAAGCACCGGGATCGGACCTTCGCCAGGGCGTCGTGACCTTGCCGCTTATTTATGCGATGAGAGAAGAGGCCGGGGAGATGATTCGTCGTCGGGTGATGCATCCTGAGAGTCTGACCGACGCCGAAATGACCGATGTCATAGCGCAGATCGACCGATGCGGTGGGTTCGCGATGGCTCGTGAGAAGGCCGATCTGTTCACCCGGCGCGCACTGCGCCAGATTGCAGTCCTTCCACGGGGCGTCAATCGCGATACCCTGTCCGAAGTCACAAGCCGGCTCCTCGACCGCGGTTACTGACCGTCACTCCGGGTACTTTCGCCGGACATCGCGGAAGGTGTCCTGGATTCCCACGGCCAGATCTACCAGTACCGGATCAAAGTGCTTCTCGCGTGCGGCGAGAATCTCTGAGAATGCCTGCTCGTGCAGCCACGGTTCCTTGTATGGCCGCTTGGAGGTGAGTGCATCGTAAACGTCCGCTATTGCGGTGATGCGGGCGGAGAGGGGGATTTCCGAGCCGCTGAGGCCGTGCGGATAACCGGTCCCGTCCCATCGCTCGTGGTGATGCAATGCGATGCGCGACGAAAGCGTGAGAAACGACTGCTTGCCGAGCTCCTGTTCAGCTTCATTCAGAATGTTCCATCCCCAGATGGTGTGCTTCTTCATCACTGTCCATTCCGACGGGGTGAGCGCGCCCTCCTTCAACAGAATACCGTCCGGCACTCCAACCTTGCCGATATCGTGCAGCATCGAAGAGAGGTGCATGTCGTCGATGTACTCATCGGAGATATTGAACTTGAACGGCTGGAAGCGGTAGACCTCCGCTGCAAGCGCCGCGTTGTACTCGGAGATTCGGTGGAGGTGTTTCCCGGTCTCGAGGTCACGATATTCGGCCAAAGCCGCCAGCGATTTCATCGCGGTGGCCTGAGTCTTCTGCAGAACGGAGGTTGTCGCCTGGAGCTTCTCGTTGACCATGCGATGGTTCTCGAGCGTCTCCTGCAGGTCCTCGTTCAGCCTGACGAAATCGCTGACGTCGAAGAGCACACCGAGCGTGTTACGTCCGATGATCGTCGATGCGTTCTGGACGACCCGTGTGTCGCCTCGCCCGGTTCTGACGTGCACGTTAATTACTCCGCTCCGACCGTGCAGGATCTGCGCGATTCCCTCGGACCACTGATCTTCGTCTGCGAAAAACTGCCCTTTCCCGTTGAGATCCTCGATTCGTTCATACCCGAAGGTGTGAAGAAACACATCATTTACCGACAGGAAATCTCCGTTCCCGTTCGTGACATACATGGGAATGCTCAGCATGTTCATGAGCCTGCCGAGCATGGCCGGAGTAAACAGATCTGCATCGTCACGGTTTCCGCGGAGGCTGCGAACCTGTCTTTGCAGCCGTCCCAGGCAGCTGATATCCTGCGCCTTCGACGCGAGAAATCCAAGCGGAAGCTGATTTTGCGCCAGAAACTTGCGCGGGGAGACGCACTTCAGAAGAATAGCGCCGGCAAGATCTCCGTTCGCCGACGCGAGTGGATAATAGAGAGTTACATCTTTCTGGTATTCGACCGGGAAAATGTTCTGGGGTATAGGCGATTTTCCGTTGAGGACTGCTGGTTCCTTAGGGAACAGCGGTACTTGCCTGGACGGAATGAGAAAGGAAAAATCTGACGCTTTGTCGCTGCCGGGATTGTCGAAGTGGACCAGACGTGTGGCACGAACGCCCGGAAACCGATCCAGCCAATCGACGAGCATCCGCATCTTGCGCCCGTTCGAGAGCTCGTTGTCCAGCTTCCGGAACAGCTCCAGTAACGGTTCGAGTACACGCGTCATGAAAATGGACCCCTCTCATTTCCACTTATCGGCGCGCCTCATCCCATACTTGCGAGAAAACTGGCGAGGTCTTACGAAGTTTCCCGCACGCTCGTACCACACGACTTTTTCAGCGGTGTTGCGAGCTCAATCGACTCCCGACTTTCGCCCGATGCCGACCAGAAACGTCTCGAACGACTCTTTACGGCTGGACTTCGGTTTGAACGGTTTGGCCGTCGTGAACAGCGTACGGAAGCGGGCGAGAAACTGGTGCTCCTCTCCGCCCTGGAAGATCTTGACTATCAGGTTTCCGCCCGGTCGGAGGTGGTCCACCGCTATGGCAAGCACGGTATCCACCAGTGCACTCGATCTCGCCGTATCCACCGTCCGGTTCCCGGTTGTCGACGGTGCCACATCGCTGAGAACCACGTCAAAGGGAGCATGCGACGCGAGCCACAGGCGAACTTCATCGCTCGTAATGTCTCCCTGGCGAAACTCGAGATTTCCAGGGACCGGGGAGAGGTTGAGGGGGTTGAGATCGACGGCGAACACCCGACCGCCGCCGATCCGTTTTGCCGCGTATGCCGACCAGCTTCCCGGGGCCGCCCCTACATCGAGCACGATGTTGCCGGGACGCAGCAGGCCGAAACGCTCCTGTGCCTCCTGGAGCTTGTAGATTGACCGAGCGGGGTAACCTTCGAGGTGCGCGCGGCGCGTATAGTGATCAGGAGTGTCGCGGCCCGTCATCGGTTTTCCCGCCGCCGCAATCAGGAATCAGACAATGGCGAGACGTAACTCTTCAATGGCGGGAAACCGTTGAAGTAGATCGAGCTGTAGCTCTGCGTATAGGCGCCGGTGGTAAAGATGTACACGCGATCGCGGGCCTTTGTCATTGACGGCATCTTGTATTTGAAATCCTGGTACATTACATCCATTGAATCGCAGGTTGGACCGGCGAGGATGATTTCCTCCGCCTCCCCCTGCCCTTCGAAGTAGATGGGATACTTGATAGCTTCGCCGATTGTCTCGATAAGGCCGCCGAAGAGACCTACGTCCAGGTAGGCCCACCGATAGAGGTTGTTCTTGGACTTTTTCGAAATTCGGATAACTTCCGAAACGATGACCCCCGCATCGGCCGTCATTGCCCGTCCCGGCTCCATGTAGATTTCCGGAAGCGTGTCACCGAAATCTTCGAAAAGGAATCTCTTTATTTCGCTGGCGTAGACATCGAGCGGCAGGGTAGGCGAGAGGTAACTGGCGGGAAAACCACCGCCGAGATTGATCATCTTGAGCTTGATCCCTTCGTCCGCCTCTATCGCGTCGAAGAGGTACTTGCAGCGCGCAATCGCATCGTCCCACTGACCGATATCGCGCTGCTGCGACCCGACATGGAACGAGAAGCCGAACGGCTCGAGACCGGCGTTGCGCGCCTCGATGATCAGATAGTAGATCATGTCGGAGTGTGCGCCGAACTTCCGGGAGAGCGGCCAGTCCGATCCGGTCCCTTCAGTAAGCAGGCGGAAAAACACGCGGGAACCCGGGGCTTCCCTTGCGACTTCCTGCAGATCCTCGTGTGAATCGGTAACAAAAAGCCTGATTCCCTTTTGATAGAAGTACCTGATGTCCTCGGCTTTCTTTATCGTGTTGCCGAAGCTCATGCGGGCCGGATCGACTCCAAGCTGCAACAGCTGGTCGAGCTCGAATCGGGTCGCGACGTCAAAGCAGGAACCGAGCTCGTTCAGCAGGGTGATGACTTCGTCGACGGGGTTTGCCTTGATCGCATAGTATATCTGCGCAAACGGCAGCGCATTCTTCATCTCCATGTACTTCCGCCGGACCGCCTCGAGATCGATTACGAGAAATGGCGTCTCTTTGTCCTTTGAAAATTCTTTGATGCGCTGAAATCGGTCGGCAGACATGTAGCGATCCAGGGGAAAGTAGTAATTTTCCTGCATGAATCCTCCTCTGGTGGTGACGTAGGATAGATATAATCAAATTTCTGCGTTATTGTCATTCCCCATGGGGCTGATTCCTTGACCGGCTCGAGAGCTTTCCGTAAATTGTGTCCATGAGTACATCACGTCCCGGTTCACTCCTGCGTCGGCCGTTCGAGTACCGGCAGTACAACATTTCGATCATCCTCATTGCGGCGAACGTACTTGTATTTCTGCTGAACTACATGGCGCCTGAGACCCGGATAGAAATGTCGCTGGTATCGCCGGCGGTACCTGTCGAATATGCGCACACAGCTTTTTGGCAGCTTCTGACTTACATGTTCGTGCACGCCGGCTTTTCGCACATCTTCTTCAACATGCTTGGCCTTTTCTTCTTCGGCATTCAGGTGGAACGCCGCGTGGGCAGCAGCGAGTTTCTCCTGTTTTACCTCGTCACCGGCGTAGGCGCCGGCCTCGTATCCCTGCTCATCTTCTGGCTCACGGGGACTCCCACGATACTGCTTGGTGCCTCCGGCGCGGTTTTCGGCGTTCTACTTGCGTTCGCCACGTTCTTTCCCACCGCTATGATCTACGTATTCGGAATCATTCCGGTGCGGGCCCCGCTTCTCGTTCTCGTCTATACCGGTATCGAGCTGTTCTCCCAGCTTACCGGCGCGCGTAGCGGCGTTGCGCACCTCACGCATCTTGCCGGTTTTGCGGTGGCTTACCTCTACCTCATTGTCCGGTTCGGGCTGAATCCCATTCGAGTTTTCCTGGGGTCGCGCCGATAGATAAACAGATGCCTTCAAACGGGAATGGGCGGTGTGGAGGGATCTCCGTACCGCCGGTTTTTTTGGTCTCAATATGCCTGCTCGTCGCCGCGCCGCCTTCCGTCGCCTCAGCAGAAAAGCTGCTCATAGCCGAGTTCTCGGCAGAAACCCATCCGCTCATCGTCGAAACCCCCGAGCCCCCGACAAAGGAACAGATAGTTCTGTCGCTACTGGAAGAGGCTCGTTTCGCCTTTTCCGGGATGATCTATGGATTCGATTTCGTTTATACTCCGAGCGACCCATTACGAAAGGTGGCGGAGGAGTTTGACCTGAAGCCGGTCGCCCAGCTGCGCTGGGGCGATCCGCGGATGCGAGTCCTGGACACACGGACCGAATCCGATCTGCTGTTCGCCCGCATCACCTACAGTCTGGCCGACTTTCAATTGCCGAGGTGGCAGGGCTGGCAGAGCAACTCACTCGAACATGCTTCCGGTCTCGGCGCATCCTCCTACCTCAAGGGCCCGAGCTCCCGACACGCGGCGATAGTGGAAGCCATAAAGAACGCGATACGGGAACAGGTGCGCCAACGAGTCTACAACCGGCCGAGGGAAATTCGCGGCAGTCTTGCGCTGCTCGATGCGCCGCGAATAGCAGTTCGAGAGGGAAACTACGAGGCCACGGTCCGGATAGCATTGGACGTGAAATCCATCATTCCCTACACAATTTTCTAGGAAAATTCGGTCTGAACTGGCACCCGGTGAAATTACCGACCCATCGTCTCAAATAATGAAGTAGGCGACCAGCCCCAGCACCCCTCCCACCAGGATCCCCGCGGCAATTTCGGTGATCGAGTGGCCTATCATCTCGGTCATGCGAATCTCTTCATGGTGATCGAGCCGATCGAGCAGGCGGTTAATGACGACGGTCTGCTGCTGGACGTGGCCCCGGAGCCGGTAGGCGTCGAAGATCACCACTGCGGAAAAGGCGGCACACACCGCGAAAATGTCCGAACCGATTCCGTCGCGCAGCACGATCAGGACCGACAGGGTTGTGACGAACGCGGAGTGCGCACTCGGAATTCCCCCGGCCGTCGTCAGATACTTCCACCCTATTCTGCCGTCCCGAATCGAGTAGTACACGAGTTTGAAAACCTGACAGGTTACCTGTACCGCGCCGGCAGCGATCAGTACGGCTGGAAATCCGTGCACAGCATCCTCCTGCTACAGAAGCCTGTTGCGTATCTCTGCGCTCACATAGTCCAGAATTGCTACGGTGATCGCGATGAACCAGACTGCTATTCCTGCCTCCCGATACTGAAGGAGACGAATATACTGAAAAAGTATGAAGCCGATTCCGCCGCCGCCCACTACTCCGATAATCGTCGACATACGCACGTTGATGTCCCACCGATAGATGGAGAATGAGATGAACGGCGATATCATCTGCGGGATGACCGCATACATGATTGTCTGCAGCCGCCCCGCGCCGGTCGCCTGGATCGCTTCGATTGGTCCGTGGTCGATACCCTCGATTGCTTCCGAGTAGAGTTTTCCGAGCGCCGCCACCGAATGCAGGGTGAGCGCGATGATTCCGGCGAATGGACCCAGGCCCACCCAGACTACCGCGATCAGCGCCCAGATAAGCGGCTCTATCGAGCGCACAATGTTGAGAATCGTGCGGGTGAGGAAGTAGATGGCCATCGTGACCCAGGAACCTGACATGATGTTGCGGGACGCAAGAAACGCGATCGGGATCGAGAAGAGTATGCCGAAGAAGGTGGCCATCATGCCCATCATGATAGTCTCGACCATCCGTGCGACCGTCAACTTCAGCGCATCGCTGGGAAGCGGGGGGCCGGAGCGGGAGACCTGGCGCGCTTCGGCTGTGTCGTACTGGGGGCCTTTCGCACTCGGCGGGACCAGTTGGTAGGGCATCGCGAACGAGGTTTCGAATGCACCTGCGGCGTCAGTCGTGACGCTTACGTATTTGCCACCCTCCCGGGGTTGAAACTCGTTTCCGATCGGGTCGATCCACCATATCTCGGTCCTGGTGTTCGGCCGGAAATTGCCGCCCGACAGATGCAGCACCGTCCCGGGTATCATCTGGTTGCTGTCGCTCACTCGGGAGAGCTCGCCCCGGGTCGGCTCCACAATGAGATATGGTTCTTTCGATTTCTTCTCATTCGGCAGGGGGGCCGGAAACTCCGTGCCTATCAGCACTTTCGCATCCGCGGAGACCGTCTGGTCCTTGTAGGTAATCCCTGCTTCCCACGGCCACAGTACTTTGGAAAGAGGTCCCCACGCTTTCGGCGCCTCGGTTACCATCTTGCCGAGGTCAATTTCGGAAATCTGCCAGCCGAGCGCGAAGAATGCTACGATGATTGCGGCAAACAGACCGATGGCCCCCGATTTGCGGCGCAGTTTGGCCGACCGGTAGGCATCCCACGCGGTCCAGAGCCATGCGGCAATCGTCGCTAAGAGCACCAGAATAAGAAAAAACGGTCGGCGTCCGATTGCTTTCAGGAAGATATCCTGAGATCCGGTCAACCGGGGCGCGAGCGCCACCATTCGCGAAATGAACAGCGCGATAATTCCGGTCAAAGAAAGGATAATGAGAATTCCGCGGCCGACTTGCCGGTTGAGTATCTGGCCAAGTCCCGGAACGAGAAGGGATGCGATTCCGGAAACCGGCGCCGGGAAGAGCGGACGGACCGATACGTCGTTTCGATTCTTTGTCTTCTTGTTGCGGGGCATTACTCGCCGTCCTTTTGCTGTTCGCCGGTGAGCGGACCGGTGGCGACCCGTACTGCCTCTTCGCCGTAGATCTCTTTGAACTGTTCGTCGGTCATGTTCCGGATGTCCTCGCGGGAGCCCTGATAGACAAGCCGCCCTGCCCGAAGGCCGATAACCTGGGTTGCGTAACGCTGTACCAGATCAAGGTAGTGGAGGCTGCAAATGATCGTCATGCCCTCATCACGATTGAGCTGCTCGAGGTAACCGAGAATGGTATGAGCGAGTACCGGATCGAGACTCGCGACCGGCTCATCGGCAAGTATGATCGAGGGCTCCTGCATCAGCGCGCGCGCAATGCCGACACGTTGCTGCTGACCTCCGGAGAGCTCGCTTGCCCGCTTGTTGGATTGTTCGGTGAGTCCGACCCTTTTCAGCGCGTGGACCGCGCGCTCCCGGTCCTCGCGTGGAAACCTGTGCAGCAGGGTGGGCCAGGTGTTCACATATCCGAGTCTGCCCGCCATGACATTCGTGAGCACGCTCGAACGACGGACGAGGTTGAAGTGCTGGAAAATCATCCCGATCCTTCGCCTGACCTTCCTCAGCGCCGTTGAATCGGCTGCGGTAACATCCTCGCCGTCCCACATAATCTTGCCGCTGGTGGGCTCGATGAGCCGGTTGATGCACCGGAGCAGCGTCGATTTTCCGGAACCGGAAAGACCGATTACCACAAGGAACTCGCCTTCTTTGACCGAGAAGCTCACTTCTTCGAGTGCGCGTGTTCCGTCGTCGTAGACCTTCGTGAGATTCGTTATTTCCAGCATCAGATACTACCGTTCGTATTTTAACCGCAGAGCCAAAAAAAAGGCTACCCTGCCGAAACAGTTGCGGGATCCCTCGAGGCCGGCGGGACGACCGGCAAGTCGGTCTCGGTTCGGCATCGATGGTGGTCTCGTTCTATTCTCCGACCAGGATAGCGCTTCCGTCGATCGCAGACCCGGGCTTTCGTCCGGGCCTGCACAGGAAAACTTACTTCATCAGGTCTTCGATCTTCATTCCGGAAGACTGCAGAACCTGGCGGAACGGGTCATAGAAGTTGTCTCCCTGCTTTTCGAGACCGGTCCAGGAGTAGGCCTTCTTCAAGGCATCTTTTCCCTCCGGCGTCTGGGCGATTTCGAGCAGTGCGTTCGTTATCTTGTCGCGAAGATCCTGTGGGACCGTCTTCTGGAACTGCACGCCGTCATTCGGGATGTTCACCGATACATTGATAACCTTGACCTTGTCGTTTACGTCCGGATGGTCCTTCTGAATATTCTGGCGCGCATCCACGAAGGTCGCACCTGCGTCGACGTCTCCGTTATAGACAGCCGTCACAACGGCGGTGTGCCCACCGGCGTCGACAATCTGTTTCAGATCCTTCTCCGGGTTGATTCCTGCGGCTCTCATGGTCAATTCGGGAATGATCCAGCCACTGGTTGACAAGGGATCCGGGCGCGCGAAGGTTTTTCCTTTCAGGTCTGCGAGAGTCTTTATGCCGCTTTTTACGTTCGCGATGATCTGGCCGTTGTAGTAGGGCGTCCCGAACCTCACCGCAACAAGGGCGGCCTGTGCCACACCCCGGTCCGCCGCGAGGACGTAGGCGAACGTTGCAAGTGAAGCCATGTGAGCCTTCGGCGGTGTGCTAGAAAGCGCTTCAATGACTCCGGCGTAGTCGGTCGCGACCATTACTTTGAAGTAGAGGCCGGTCTTCTTGAACAACAGGTCCGATACCGCCTGCCCACCCGCAACAATTGTTTGTGTATCACCGGACGGAACGAATGCCCATATGATTGGGTTTTCTTCCGTGCCCAGTTTCTGAGCCTCTTTGGCTCCCGCTGCCATTGCCAATCCAGCACTCACTAGCAATACCAGGAGCGCAAGGAACACTCTCTTCATCACAACACCTCCCGCGATTTTTTGTTGAGAAACCCCTAAATAGACCCCTAACCAGAGGGTTTAGCCAGTATAACAGGAAATTTGACAATGCAACAGGCGCCGGTTTCGTTGACGAGGCGCAGATCTCCACCCAGCGTCGCGACGATAGTCCGAATCAGCGGAATACCGAGTCCGTGTTGCGCGATTCGCTGGTTGTAGAGCACCGGTTCGGGAAATCCCGCGCCGTGATCGGTCAAGCGCAATTCAGCCAGATCGCCGTCGACCTCAAGCTCGAGATCAATAATGGCGTCGGTATCGACTCCTGTCCCGAACTGGACGGCGTTCTGCACCATTTCGGTCACCGCCTGGCCCAGCAGTAACGCTTCCCGCGGCCCGATTCTCCAGGTGTCGAGTTCGGGATTGAACTCCACGGTGGTCGGTCGGATCCTCTCCAGATGGCGTTCCACGACATCCTGCAGAAAATGCCCGGCGTCCACGTCGGTTGGCGAGGTCGTCCCCGCGTACAGTATTGCGTAGATCTGCGGGAGAAAGGCGAGGTGTCGGCTGATGTCGGCAACGGGCAGAAGATCCGCGCGCGCTGTTTCCGATTGCGCGTCGGGATCGGCCGGCTCAGATGAGAGATTGCGAACGGCACGGGTCGCTTCGAGACCGGCCAGCATGCGGATCGTCTCCATCATGCGATCGAGGCCCTCGCCGATGCCCGCGCGGAAGCTGTCCCTGTCTGATAGCGCGGCCGCCAGGTCGCCCTGCAGCCGGTCGCGCTCCCGCCTGTTGCGAACCAGAAGTCCGCTGAGAATCCCCGCGATAACAACCATTGCAAAAGAAGGCAGAAGCGGGCCCGTGCTATCGAGGACCGGAACCCGAAGCGCGCGCCCGACGATGATAAGGGTCACCGGAATGTTGACCAGCGACAGGAATAGCGCAGGCCACACCCGAACCGTGGCGGCGATCACCACCGGAACGACAGCGATCAGCGATGCCGCAGCGAACGCCCCGCTGAACGCCGGCAGGATCATGACGTAAATGATGTAGAGGATGAGAGCCAGGGAAAAGCGTATGTAAAGCCGGGTCCAATCCATGATTTGAGACTCATGATAAACGCCGGACGGTCGGGCGGCAAGCGGTGGAACGGGAGACGATCAGCCCCGAGAAAGTTTCGACTGTCAAAGCAGCTTCCGCCGACGGAGGCGGTCGGTGAGCTGTTCGAAGCTGATCCCGTATTGCGACGCAATATCGCTTGCGAAGCTCTTTCCCGCCGGTGCGCCTTTGCGGATGTGGAAAGTGCGAATTGCTGCTGCCGAATCGAGCCGCTCCTCGACGCCGGCGACCAGACTTCCCAGCCGGCTGCGTCCGTCCGTCGAATCGTTGAGCTCGGCAACCCGGTCGGCCAGCCCATGCAGATGCGTAGCGAAGATGCCTCTCGCGCCGAGGACCGAGAGAGCGCGGACGATGTCTTCCGCGAGGTATTCACCCTCGCCTGGACTCGTGCTCGCGAGCGATTCATTCAACAGAACCATGCTTCGCTCGGTTATGGTTTCGAAGATGGCGGCGAATCTCTGCGCCTCCTCTCCCAGGCGACCGGTCGCAAGCTGCCCCTTCTCCTCGGCCGGGAAGTGAGTGACGATCTCATCCGCGGGACTGAGCGTAGTGCTCTCGGCCGGCACGTAGAGTCCGCACTGTGCGAGAACCTGGAGAATGCCGATGCCCTGCGTGTAGGTAGTCTTTCCCCCCTGATTGGGGCCGGTAAGAATTTGAAGCCGTGCTTCGGAGTCGAGCTCCGCATCATTGAGAACGATGTGATTTTTCACATTGCGGTTTGTCTCATCCCGGCCGACGTCGGCCGGGATCGTCTTCCCGGTCTTTTCCAGCAGCCGCGTTGCCAGAAGTAGGTTGTAGAAGTTCACAGCCCGAAGCTCCCGATCGCCGGGAGACAGAATGCCGGGTTTACACAACGGCAGTCCGGCCGACGCAAGTTCTTTGAAAAGGCTCGCTGCTCCGAGAAAGAATGCGACGTCGGCCTGCAGGCGTCTCAGAATCGACGTGTTCACCATGAGGTACTTGTTGAGAACATGCACCATCGGTCGCACAGTAGCTCCGAGGAGCTGCTCGAGATCCTGAAAAAGCGGTGAAAGGGGAAACTTACGATGCGGTTCCCGCGCGTAGGACTCCGGCACGGGGGAACTGTGCATCGGAGCGGAGGTCACAAACTCGTCGTCACGCCCCACGCCGAAGATTCGAGGAAGCATCGCCTGCTCGCGAAAAGTGAACTCATTTATCGAAAGAAGGGTCGCCTCGACGGGTCGGAGTCTTTCGTCGAGATTGACGCCGATCGTGACGCTCTGCTTCTTTCGGAGGCCGGCACGAAGCTTCGGGAGCTCATCGCGCATGTTGCTGAACTTTGGTGACGAGGTGGTCGCCTCGATGTAACTGCGAAAAAGTGTCAGTCCGACGGACCTGATCTCCTCCGTCGCCCTGGAGAACCCGGCCGCAAGAGTCTCGATGCAGTCGACGTACAGCTCGAGCTCTCCCAGCCTCCATATCGTCTCCTGCAGCGGCGAACGCGAATCCTTTCGGGTCTCGGCGAACAGCGATATCTCTTCAATTTTCGGAATGACCGAGGCGAACGCGTCGAACATCGTTTGGGACCGGTAGAAGTCCGAGAAGATATCCTGTCGGTATCGGATTACGTCGGAGTCGATTGCGGGAGAAGACAGGATCTCGAGCACGCGGGCCGGTTGTACTCCGTTTCGGCTGAGACGGATCGAAAGCTCGGTAAGGCCAAGGTCGCGTACCGTCTCGCCCGCAAGCGGGCGAAGAGCATCTTCCGGGTTCGAATCGGGCGGGAAGAGGAGACTGCCGCGAAAATCGTTCAGTTCCACACGATAGAATACTGAGCGCCCGCTCAACTGTCAAAAATGGCGTTCGGCCCTGCGGACCTGGCACGCTACCGTGAATCCGGTGGGCCGTTCCTGCAGCCTGCTTGCGGTGCCTCACAGATTCCGGCCGCGGGTTGACAGCAGTTTAGCTTCCGCTGATAATATGGCCATTCGGTGGCTTTCGCGGGCGATTAACTCAGCGGGAGAGTGCTTCCCTCACACGGAAGAAGTCAGCAGTTCAAATCTGCTATCGCCCACAAAGGCCACCGGCCGAGCACCCGCCTGAACGCGTCTTCGGTTCCCGTAACTGTTACTCACACAGATACTTACTTCCGCTCTATATCCAATCTTCGTCACAGCAATTATAGTTGAATCCGCAGGGGCTGTCGGTTTGATGCGCAGTTCCGGGGGAGGCCGAAACATGACCGGGAAGAGACCTTTTTCGGACAGAGTTGTCGTGATCACCGGCTCGAGCCGCGGGATCGGGCGGGAGACGGCAATCGCTTTCGGTCGCGCCGGTGCGCGGGTAGTGATCAACGGTCGGGATGCCGAGCGACTCGAGAAGACCGCTGCACAGCTGCGCGCTGAAGGAATAGAGGTCGAAGCCGTCGCCGCAGACATTGCGCGGGGCTCCGACGCGGCCAGACTCATCAGCGCGGCAAAGGCGCGGTTCGGACATATCGATGTGCTCGTGAACAACGCGGGCGTCTCGATGCGCGGCCTGTTCTCCGAGCTTGTACCCGAGGTCGTAGAAACCGTCGTGCGGACCAACATCACCGGTGCCGTAGTGCCGACCGTGGCGGCGATGAACGAGCTGCGCGAGCGTCGCGGGAGCATCATCTTTGTTTCCAGTCTTGCCGGTGTGCATGGCTTTCCAAATGTTTCGATCTACTCCGCCGCGAAGATGGCGCTCACCGGTCTTGCTCAGTCTCTCGACGCGGAGCTCGCAGGAAGCGGAGTTCACGTCGGGCTGATCTTTCTCGGCTTCACGGAAAATGACCCTGACAAGAGCATTCTTGCGGCCGACGGTCGCGAGATCATAGTAAAGCGCCGTCACCAGATGAGTCAGTCGCAAGCCGCGCAGGAGATAGTGAAGCTGACGGTCCGCAGGCGGCGGCAGCGGGTGCTTACGCCTCCCGGCCGTCTCCTCTATCTCGCCGCTCACGTTGCGCCCGTACTCGTCCGCGCCGTTCTGCGGAGATCCGGAGGACGAATCCATGCGGGAACCTCGGCCCGGGAAGCGAATAGATGATCGACCTTGACCGGTGGATGAACGAGAGGACGTTTCATCACTCCCAGTTCAGCGACATCCGCGAGCTCGTGGCCCGAAAAAGGGCGCAGGGGCTCACCATAAGTCTCTGTTTTCCTGCGCTGAACGAAGAGCGGACGATTGGCCGCGAAATTCGTATCCTGCGTCGTGAGCTCATGGAGCGCTATCCGCTTCTCGACGAAATCGGCGTGGTGGACAGCGGGAGCACCGACAGGACTCGCGAGGTAAGTGAGCGCGCCGGAGCCTCGTTTCATCTCGCTGCGGATTGTCTGCCCTCGCTCGGCTCCCGTCGGGGCAAGGGCGAGAACCTCTGGAAAAGTCTCTACCTTTTCTCGGGCGACATCATTGTCTGGATCGACTCGGACATCCGCAATATCCATCCGAAGTTCGTCTACGGGCTGCTGGGCCCGCTCCTGCATGATCCGGCGATCGGCTACGTGAAAGCGTTCTACCGCCGGCCAATTCGCATTGGACGGCGCACCTTCCCGGGAGGCGGCCGGGTAACCGAGCTGCTCGTCCGGCCATTTCTCAACATGTTCTATCCGGATCTTTCGCTGTTCGCGCAGCCGCTTTCGGGTGAATACGCGGGCAGACGGCAGCTGCTCGAGCAAATGCCGTTCTTCAGCGGGTACGGCGTAGAGATCGGGCTGCTCATCGACCTCGAACAGCGATTCGGAATTGGCGCCATCGCACAGGTGGATGTCGATGAGCGAATCCACCGAAACCAGAATCTGGAAAGCCTCCGGCGGATGTCCTACGTGATTCTTTCGGTGATGATCGAGCGCTCAGAACAGCTGGGCAAACTGGCGTTGCTCGAAAGTCTCGGTCACCGGCTTCACCTCCTTCAGCGCGAGGGGGCACACTATCTGCACGCAACCGAGGAAGTCCGCGGCACCGAACGCCCCCCGATGATTACCGTGAGCGAGTATCAGCGGAAACGGGGGATTGCCGATGACGACCGGACGCTCATCGAGGGATTCATCGGCCAAAAACGGCAGGTGATGCCGCCGATCATCGCACATATCGACGACGCGATCGTCGTAATGGATATGTCGTCGAAAACGGCAGCCGAATCATTCCGTGAGCTTGTCGAACGGATTCCGTCTGATCGGTGCCCGGTAGGCGCGCAAGAGCTGGTGACCGGTCTCATCGATCGGGAACATAGAATGAACACCGGTCTCGGGCAGGGTGTTGCTATCCCCCATTTCGTGTCGCCACGACTGCGGGCGTTGCAGCTTATAATTGGAAGATCAGCCGCCGGGATCGACTTTGGCGCCGTCGACCAGGAGCCGGTTCGTCTCGTTGTGATGCTGCTCGCCCCGGAAAACCAGCGTGACCGTTATCTGAATGTGCTTGCCGCGATCGCCCGACTACTCCAGGAACCGGGAGCCCTGGCGCGTCTGGCCGAAGCAGAGACACCCGATAGCCTTTTGACGGTGCTCAAGAAGTACGAGGCTCTGATCAGGCTCCGGCAGGAACTCGAGCCGACCGCCGGCTGAGGGGCCGGCTCGACAACCGCAGAAGGAGTTTCATACTGTGTTATACTTCTACCGTTTAGTGGCGTAACAAGAATGTACACGTTTCTCATCATCGACGACGAACCCATTGTTCGCGAAGGAATTTCAGAAAACATCGACTGGCTCGCTCACGGTTTCCGCCTCGTCGGCGCATGTCGGGACGGTCGGGAAGGAATTCGAGCAATAGAAGATCTTCGACCGGATGTCGTTCTCACCGACATCTGCATGCCATTCGTTGACGGTCTCGAGCTGGCGGGGTTCATCGCCGACCGGTATCCTGAAACCAAAACGATTCTTCTGACTGGTTTCGATGAGTTCGAATATGCGCAGGAGGCAGTCAGGCTCAAGGTCAACGATCTCCTGCTCAAACCGATCACCGCTGATGAGCTTCGCACGAAACTGGACCGGCTCCGTGCCGAGCTCGATGAGGAGCGTCGCAGACAGCGGGATCTCGCCAGGCTTCGGGAGCAGAACCAGGAGAGTCTCCCGCTTCTGCGTGAACGTTTTCTCAAAAGGCTTGTTCTGGGAGAACTGGACGAAGCCGAAGCGGCGCGCAGATGTGCGACCCTCGAAATCGATCTGCCGGGGCCATTCTTCAACCTGCTTATCATCGATCCGGACCGGGTCGACCCCGATGACGACATGCGAAGCCTCGCGATTCAGAATGTCGTGGACGGAGTGATGCGCAATCGCGCCGGTGCAATGTCTTTTTCGACCGAAAGGGAACATGTCGTTGTTCTGCTTTCAGCGGCGGATGGACGTTGCGCGGTCGATCTGGCGCTCGAGACCGCGGAGGAGCTGTCGGAGCGCGTGAGAAGAACGCTTGGGACCACGGTTTCGATCGGAGTCGGATCGCCCGTGACCCTTATCGCGCACATCGACGAATCCTACCGCGGAGCCCGTGCGGCGCTCGGACAGCGGCTTGTGCTCGGGCCGCACCAGATAGTAATTGCCGAACAGATACCGGACGACGTCGGCGAGCAGGTACCTCACGCCGAGCAGCAGGCCCGGGGGAGGGTGATACGCGAGTTCAGGGCCGGAACGGCCGTACAAACGGAGTCGGCCGTACGAGATTTCGTGGCGCTGTACCGATCGACCGGCCGCAGCGTGGAGGCGTGCTACGTCGGAATGCTGCGACTCCTTGCGGACCTGCTGTCCGCGTTCGAATCGCTCGGAGTTCAATACTCTCAGATTCCGGAGACTGCCGACGATCCATTTGGAGAACTCGCGGGACTGAAGACGCTCGAGGCCATCGAGCAATGGTTTCGCGATCTGCAGCGAAAGGCGCGCGCAGTGATTGCCGAACGGCAGAACCGGCAATCGGTGGCGAAGGCTCTTGAAGCCGAAGACTACATCGCGGCGCATTTTGCCGAACCCGGTTTGTCGCTCACACGCCTGTGCCGCGCCATCTCGATAAGCAAGAGCTACCTCAGTACCGTATTCAAGGGTCACACGGGCATGACCTTCGTGGAGTACCTGACGAATATCCGCATGGAACGCGCGCGTGAGCTGCTCGGCTCAAGCAACCTCAAAAGCTACGAGGTCGCAGAACAGGTCGGCTTCACCGACGCGCACTATTTCAGCCTCACCTTCCGAAAGCAGACCGGAATAAGTCCGACCGAGTACCGCGACTCGGTTCGGGGAGTGGCGCAGTGATCGATAGTCGGCATCGCAGTATTCAGACGACTATCGCGCTCGCATTCGGAGCGCTGGTTCTTGCGATGGTCATCATCATGGCATTCTTGTCATACACCTTCACCCAGGATGCGGTGGAGCAGACGTCACGGGACTACACGCAACTTCTTGTTGCGCAGATACAGACCAACATTGACTCCTACGTCACTCATATGGAGAACATCGCCGAAGTCGTTCACCTGAACGAACAGGTGCAGAGTTATCTCAGCTCGGCCGGCAGACTTTCGCAGTCGGAAGAGCAACGGTACCAGGAACGAATCTCCGGTTTTCTCAGCTCCATCGCACATACCCGAAACGACATATCGCTCATCCTGATCGTGGATACCCGCGGGCAGGTCATCACCCAGGACGCGAGAATCCGATTACGCAGCTCCGTCACGCTGGAAAACGAGGCGTGGTTCAATCGGGCGTGGGAGGCGGCCGGGAAGCCGGTCATTTCTTCGCCTCATGTGCAGAACATTGTGGAAGGAGTGTACCGCTGGGTGATTACGCTCAGCCGGACCATCAACGACGTGCACACCGGTCGGCGACTCGGGGTGCTGCTTGTCGATCTGAACTTCTCGGTCATCAACAACCTGGTCAACGACATCAGCCTCGGGAAGAAAGGTTATCTGTTCATCGTGGACCCCGAAGGCGGTATCGTGTATCACCCGCGTCAGGAGCTGCTGTACAGCGACCTCGAACGCGAGCATATCAACAGGGTACTCGAAGCAGGCGTCGGTTCGTTTTCCGTAAACGACGCAAGAGGCGATCGCATATATTCCGTGGACGTCTCGAAAGAGACCGGATGGCGCACCGTCGGCGTCAACTACGTATCCGATCTGGTCCGCAACCGCCCCACCATCCAGCGCTACTACTTTTACTGGACGCTCGTGTGTGTGGCCGCCGCAATCTTTGTGGCCGCGATCATCTCCTACAGGCTCTCACGTCCGATCACGCGCCTGCGCAAGTCGATGCAGGCGGTGGAACAGGGCAATTTCGATGTTTCGGCGGAGGTTACCGGCAGCAACGAGATTGGAGCGCTCGCGCGCGACTTCAACATCATGATTACGCAGATCAAAGAGCTCATGCTGCGCAACGCGGCAGAACAGGAACAGAAACGCAAGAGCGAGCTTCTGGCGCTGCAGAACCAGATCACGCCGCACTTTCTCTACAACACGCTGGATTCGGTGATATGGATGGCCGAGGGACGCCAGTATTCCAACGTGATTACCACTATTTCGGCGCTCGCGCGCCTGTTGCGCCTGTCGATCAGCCGCGGCGACGAGCTGATAAGCATTCATGACGAGATCGAGCACATCAAGAGCTACCTGACGATACAGAAGCTCCGCTACAAAGACAAACTGGATTTCGCGATCGATGTCGACAGCGCGCTTATGCCGTTGAAGACGCCGAAGGTCATTCTCCAACCGCTCGTCGAAAATGCGATCTATCACGGCATCAAGAACAAGGAGGGTACGGGCCAGATTGTCATTACCGGACGCCGGATTCGAAATGTGGTGGATATTCTGGTGACCGATGACGGGGTTGGAATGAGCGAAGAGAAGCGCCGCGAGATACTGCACAGCCACACAGACGAAATCGACGATTCCGTCTCGGCGAAATCCGCAGGCGGAAACGGCGCGAAACCGTCCCCGGTGCCGAAAGGCCGGGCAACACGCGTGGGTGTTCTAAACGTCCACGAACGAATCCAGCTCTATTTCGGCCCCGAATACGGTCTCACGTTCCAGAGCAACAACGGTTGCGGGACAGTCGTGCACGTACGACTTCCGGTTGTGGAGGACGATGATACACACGATGCGTAGAGTATGGAAAATCTGGATACCAATTCTCCTCCTCGTCGTCGTCGCGGTTGTTCTCAGTCAGACACGGTTCGTCCGACTCATCAACCGGCACGCGCACGAGTCGGTGTATGTCGTGCTGAAAGCCACTGGCCAAAGCATGGAATTCTGGCAGATCGTGCGCGCCGGTATCCAGGTGGCTGCCACCGAGTACGACATCGAGCCGAAAATCGTTGGCCCGGAGTGGGAGAAAGACGTCGACAAGCAGATCGAAATCCTCGGCCAGGTCATCAAGAAGAAGCCGGACGCGATACTGCTCGCCGCCTCCGATTACAAGCGTCTGGTACCCCTCGCGGAGAAAGCGGTCAAGGAGGGCATCACGATTGTTACGCTCGACTCGGCGCTCGACAGCGACGCGCCGGTTAGCTTCGTGGCCACCGACAACGTTGCTGCCGGCCGCAAAGCGGGGGCCGAGATAGCGGGCCTCGTGCCACATGGCCGTCCGATAGCAATCATCTCCCACATCCGGGGAGTCGCGACAGCGATCGACCGCGAGAAAGGTGTCCGCGACGCATTGAGCGATGCCGGACGGTCTGCGCCGGTCGGAACCTTCTACAGCGAGAACGACTTCGATATCGCATATCGCGAGACGAAGAAACTTCTCGCCGAGTATCCGAATCTCGGTGGTATCGTCGCGCTGAACGAAAACTCCGCGATCGGCACAGGCAGGGCACTCCGCGACGCCGGTGCGGCCGGGCGGGTGAAGCTCGTGGGATTCGACAATTCGCAGGAAGAGATCGAATTTCTCGAGGACGGGGTAGTCCAGGCTCTTATCGTGCAGAAGCCGTTCAACATGGGGTATCTCGGAATACGAACGGTGGTGCAGGCCCTGCGCGGCGAAAAGGTTCCTCGAGTCATCCATACCGAATCGGTACTGGTCCGAAAAGAGGACATGTTCACACCGGAAAACCAGAAACTGCTTTTCCCCATTCTTCGAGACCGGCAGGAGTAGGCGGATTCCGTACGATTGCGACCAATCCGTGGAATATTCTCCATTTACCGCTGGTACAAAGCATGCGAAGCTCTATGGAGAGCGTAAGGAGTCGCGTCAGTGGGCCAGCAAATCCTTTTAATGGAGAAAATAGACAAGCGCTTCACGGGCGTGCATGCCCTGAACCAGGTAGACTTCGACCTCAACGAGGGTGAGATCCACGCCCTCGTCGGCGAGAACGGTGCCGGCAAGTCCACGCTGATGAAAGTTCTTGTCGGAATTAACTCGAAGGACTCCGGCGAAATCCACTACCTCGGCCGTCTGTTCAATCCCCGCAATCCACGACACGCCATGGAGATGGGAATTGGCATCATTCATCAAGAGTTGAACATGATGGACCACCTCACTGTCGCCCAGAACATCTTTATCGGACGGGAATCCACCCGAATGAATGGAATGCTGCTGGACAAGCGAGAGCAGAACAGGCGGACGGCAGAGCTGTTCAAGCGGCTCAAGATGAATATCGATCCGACCGAGCAGCTCTCGCGTCTCACGGTCGGGAAGCAGCAGATGGTGGAGATCGCCAAGGCGGTATCGCATCGATTGCGCGTGCTCATCCTCGACGAGCCGACCGCGGCGCTCACCGAAAGCGAAATCAAGGAGCTTTTTGTCATCATGCGGGACCTCGCGAGCCGCGGGGTGGGCATGATTCACATTTCGCACCGACTCGAAGAGATCCACCAGATCGCCGACCGGGTCACGGTCCTGCGTGACGGGGAGCTGGTCGGCACGAAGAACACTTCAGAAGTCACCAAGGCGCAGATCATCAACATGATGGTCGGTCGGGTAATCTACGAAAAACCGAAAGCGAAGAGCAATGTTCTTGCCGATGCGCCGGTCGTTCTTCGCGTGCAGAACCTGAACGCGGGAAGGCTGGTTCGCAACATCAGCTTCGAGCTTCGCAAAGGCGAGATCCTCGGATTCTCCGGCCTCGTCGGGGCGGGTAGAACCGAGACTGCACGGGCGATTTTCGGCGCGGATGAGATTCAAAGCGGAACCATCGAGATAGGCGGACGGCGCGTTACGATTCGGTCGCCCGAGGATGCAGTTGCCCATGGATTGGGATACCTCTCCGAGGACCGCAAGCGGTATGGGCTGGCCGTGAATCTCAGCGTCAAAGACAATCTGGTCATGGCGACCTACGACCTTTTCGTTCGCGGACTGTTCGTGCATGCAGGAAAAATCCGAAAAGTGTCCGAGGAATACGCGGATCGGCTCAGCATAAAGACGCCTTCGCTGGAACAGCTTCTTCGCAACCTCTCCGGCGGCAATCAGCAGAAGGTGGTTATAGCGAAGTGGCTGATTCGCAACTGCGACATCCTCGTTTTTGACGAACCGACCCGGGGAATCGACGTTGGTGCGAAAAGCGAAATATATACGTTGATGAACGAATTGGTGCGGGAAGGCAAATCAATCATCATGATCTCTTCCGAGCTGCCGGAGATTCTCCGCATGAGCGACCGAATTATCGTCATGTGCGAAGGTCGAATTACCGGAGAGCTTGCCATCGAAGATGCAAGCCAGGAGGCGATCATGGAGTATGCCACCATGGGGCACCAGGAAGTCCTTGCCGGGAGTTGAAAAGTATGGCAGATGCAACCATCGAAATCAGCCGAATGCAGCGGTTCAAGCAGCAGGGTCTCAAGTACATGCTTGCTCCGGCCGCGCTGCTCATCCTCTACGTTTTGTTCGGGATACTTGGACGTGATTACTTCTCCTACCCGACCTTCGTAAACATCATTGACGCGGCCTTCTACATCGGGTTCATCTCTATGGGTGTTACCTTCGTGATCATAAGCGGCGGAATCGATCTTTCGGTCGGGACCGTCATGATGGCGGCGACCCTCATTGGTGGAACGGCGATGAAACACGGGCTGCCCATGGTGCCGACCCTCTTGTTGATTATCGTAGTTGGCCTCCTCTTCGGACTTTTCAACGGGCTGCTGGTGTCGCGGCTCAAGATGCCGCCGTTCATCGTCACTCTCGGTACCATGATGATCTCGATGGGTGTCGGTTCGATCGTCTCGAACGTGCAAAGTGCGACCTTCCCCATTCGCAGCGCCCCGGGAGGTTGGTTCAAGAGCATCTTTCTCTACCTCAGTCCCAACGGCGTCAATATTCCAACGGGCGCCTTCCTGCTGGTGGCGATTGCGGTGATCTGTCACCTCATGCTTTCGAATACGAAACTGGGCCGCTACACCTACGCCATCGGCAGCAACAAAGAGGCGGCACGCCTCTCGGGTGTCGATGTCAAGAAGTGGGAGCTTCTGGTCTACGTGATCGCCGGTGGAACTGCCGGTATCGGCGGCATCTCCTACGCCGCAATCTATACCACGATTCTCCCGGCGCAGGGCCAGGGATTCGAGTTGTACGCAATCGCAGCCGCAGTTATCGGCGGCACCTCGCTTGCCGGAGGAGTCGGCACCATCTGGGGCACAATGATCGGCGTTTTCATCATGTCGGTTCTTGCCACCGGATTGCCTGCCATGGGACTTCAGGCGCACTGGCAGACCTTCTTCACCGGTGTCATCGTGATCGGCGCGGTGCTCCTCGATATGTACCGGAACAAGAAGGCGTCGGAGGTTCGCATCGTAACTCCAGCAGACACGTACCGGACGTCGATGATGGACAAGATCGCGTTGATCAAGCATGAGGCGTCGGTCCACAAGTCGGCAGGACGGTCTTCTGAAGCTGCAGCGTTGCAGAAGCAGATCGTCGAAGCGCGCGTGGAGATGAAGGCAACCTACGCGAGAATGAAGGCGGAAGAGAAGGCCGATGAGGCGCGGGTCCGGGCCGAAGAAAAGGCGGCGGACCGGGATTTTGCCGAAATGCTTCGGGCACGGGAACTGGAACAGGAAAGCAGCGCGAAATGACGGCAACGGTCGGTCGCGGACAGAATTACGGTAAATTTCCCGGAATACGGGTTCAGTCCTGGGCGTACGCTCGGGCAGAAAAATTACGGAGGTATCTATGAGTATTTCCAGACGTACAGGAGCGTTGCTTGTTGCAGTCGCTTTCCTCTTGGCGCTCGCGCTCCCCGTTTTTGCGAACGGTTCGAAAGAGAGCGGAAGTCAGGGATCGGCGGCGCAGGGCAGCAAGATCTTCATTCCTATGGTTTCGAAGGGATTCCAGTTCCAGTACTGGCAGGTCGTCATGAAGGGCGCGCAGGCAGCCGCGAAGAAGTACGGCGTCGACATGACCTTCGAAGGGCCGCCAACTGAGAGCGACATTCAGATCCAGGTCCAGGAACTGTCGAACGCGATGGCGAAGAACCCGTCTGCCATCTGTCTCGCAGCGCTCGACACCAATTCAGTCATGGACATGCTGAACCAGGCCGTCGCCAAGAAAATCCCGGTCATCGGGTTTGACTCCGGAGTTCCGAATGCACCCAAGGGCGCTATCTACGCGACCGCGTCAACCGACAACATGGCTGCAGCCGGCATAGCGGCCGACCATATGTTCGCGAAGATCAAGGACAAAATCATTGCGGCCACCGCATCGAATCCGGTCACCATCATCGATTTCAACCAGGATGCCACCAGCCAGTCGGTTACTTTCCGTGGTAAGGGTTTTCGCGATGAGATGGTCAAGCTGATCGAGACCCAGGGCAACCATCCGGCGAGCGACATCAAAGTCACCGGCAATCCGGCCTACATCGCGTCGGACAGCCCGAACAGTTCGAATCCAGCGGTCATTATCGAGGCGATCGTCCCTGCCAGCACGAAGACCGTGGACGCGACCAATTCGGCCAACGCCATCCTGAGCCGCTTCAAGTCCAGCAACATCGCAGGAATCTTCTGCTCGAACGAAGGTACCGTGAGCGGAGTGCTCGCCGCCACCAATGACGGCAGTGCGATCCCGACCCAGTACCCCGGCCTGATCGTCATCGGTTTCGACGCCGGAAAGGCCCAGAAGACCGCCGTCCGCAAGGGTTACTTCCTCGGCTCGATCACCCAGGACCCCTACATGATCGGGTACGACGCGATGGAGCTTGCCTACAAGGCAGTGAAGGGCGAGCCCGTATCGAACGTAGACACGGGTGCAAAGTGGTGGGATGTTTCCAACATGGACCAGCCCGACATCGCTCAGCTCCTCTACGATTGAGAAATCGAAGTCTACGATTGAGAAATCGAACTATTTAAAACGTTTGAGGTCCCGGGAAGATTTCCCGGGACCGAATAAAGGCTCGCCTCTCGGCGGGCCTTTATTTTTTCGTGACGGCCTGACGGGTCTACGCCGCTGATAGTTCTGCCCGCACAAAGTAGAGGCTCTTCTGCCTCGGCGAATCGCTTACCTCCAGAACCGTGAACCCGGCGTCGCGAAGCATTTCGCGAAGCTCGTCCGGCGGGATGCGAACCTCCATGGGCGGGCCAAATCCGCCGTCTATGCGGTCGATTTCTATCATAAAGAGGGTTCCGCCCGGTTTGAGAACGCGCGCGGCCTCGGCGAGTGCCTGCGTGCGGGTATCGATGTCGTGGAGCATCATCGACAGGAGAACCACGTCGACCGAGCTGTCGGCAAGCGGGACGTTTGCCGCAGGGGCGGTGATCCCCTCGACATTCGAAAGCTGCGCCTCTTTCACCCGTCGCAGGGTCGTGTCCACCATGGACTTCTGAAGATCAACCGCGTACACCTTCCCCGCAGTCAGAAATCTCGCCGCGGGTAGCGTGAAGAATCCTGCTCCGCACCCCAGGTCGAGCATGACGGCGTCGTTCCGGGTGAGAAATTGCGGGAGGATCTCGTCTGGCGGGAGCATCGTTTTTCGATGTTCTTCCCTGGCGAGCAGCACTTCGGGGTCGAAACCTGGAAGAATGTGGCCGCCGAAATGAACGCCGTGCTTGTGTTTTTTGTCCTGCATAGAATCGTCTCCTTTGTCACATGACATTGATGCTTTTTGCGCCCGTTCCCGTCGAAGGGCTACCGCACATAAGCCTGACCGGTCGCGGTCTCGAGCCTCTGCGCGCGCGCTGAGGGGCGACTCTTCAGAAACAGTGCGAGGAGCCCGGCCGCAAGCGGCAGTGCGAAAAGCAGCGCCATCGCAGCGCCGATCCCGGCGGCATCGCCGATGGATCCCACCGGTATCACGAGCAGTGCGCCGAGCCCTCCCGCGAAGCCCATGCTGATTCCGGCAGCAAGCGCCTTGTTGTCAGGGATTGCCTCCTGTGCGGCGACGACCGTCACCGAGAAGTTCGACATGAGCGTTGCGCCGGCCAGTCCAAGAAGCACCATGCTGAGCGCCCCCTGGGTGACAAGGAAGCCGAAGAACAGCGGCGTAGCGAGGATCAGGGAACCTGCGATGAGCCGCTTGCGCCCGTAATGGTCGGAGATCAGCCCTCCAATGATCCCGCCGATCGCGCCGCTCAACAGCATGATCGTCAGAAGATGGCTCGAGGCGATATTCGAGAGATTCCGCGACCTGAAGTAGAGCGGCAGTATTGCGAGCATGCCGGTGTACGCGAGGGATCGAAGCGCAATCACGCCGACCAGGACGCTCAGCTCGCTCGCAGCCGATTTCAGCGACGCCGCCATCTGTGCAATTGTTGGCCTCGCTGCGGCGGCAGCCGGGGACCTTGGCGTGAAGAACAACAGCAGGAGCGCGACCAGGGCACCGGGAACCACCGTGAAGACGGTGGCGTGCAGGCCATAGGTCTGAAAGAGCGGAATCAGCAGGAGCGGGCTCAACGCAAAGCCGAGGTTCCCACAGGCGATAAACGCCGAAAGGACTACCGCCTTACGATTTCCGGCGGCGTTGCTGACGAGCGTAGATGCCTGAGGGTGAAAGGCAGCAGTACCGAGTCCGGCCAGCGCGGCGACAACTACGAGCAAGGGGTAGGAGTGGATGATTCCGGTAAGCGCGAGCAGCACGGCCATCCACACGGTCCCCAGATTGAAAATCCATCCCCTGCCACTCCCGTCAAAAAGGTAGCCGAAGAACGGCTGTGCAAAGGACGAGGTTATGGTGAAAATCGCTACAAGAACAGCTGCCTGAGTCACCGTAAATCCGGGGATGAGCACCACCAGGAACGGCAGCATCTGCGGCAGGTAGTTTGAATACAGATCGTTCAGCATGTGCGAAAGTGAAAGCACGGAAATTGCCGCAACCGGCCTGGTGTTTTTCATGAAAGCGCTCCTTCTGATCATGCGGCGCGTGCTGCCGCATCTCCGCAATCGTCAGATTGACGGCTCAAGTTCTTTGTACCTGTCGAGAAAAAACTGGAGGTTGGCCTGGCGTCGCCTGATGTCTTCGGCATGCTCGGCAAGTGCCGCAGAACCGCGCCTGCTCAGGGTGTACCATTTCCGCGGCGCTCCGGAATCTTCAGGAACCCACCGCGTCTCGACGAGTCCCTGCTCTTCCATCTGTTTGAGACTGCGATAGACGATGGCACTGTCGGAGAGGCAGAACGGAAGCTCCGTCTGAAGGCGGGAGAGAAGCAGCGCCCCATAGGACGGACCATCGGCAAGAAGCAGCAGCAAAAAAGCCGGCGTATGCCGTCCGTGCGTCTTGGCCATATGTGGAAATCACCTCCAGTAAGTGTTAAACACATCTAACTGTTAATAACAGTACCAACCGGCCTGCGCAACGTCAAGCTCAATCATCCCGCTCCGCCATTTTTTTCGCACACCGCCCCACAAATTCTCACCTCCGTGCGTCTTATACTGTGAAGACCAATGAGCGAAGAGTCAGACCGACGAATTGGAGTAGAAAAACTCGAGGCCGCTTACGTGGAACAGAAGCCGGCGTTTCTGCGTCTCGGCGGTCGGGTTGCGAACCGCTTCATGGATGCTGAGGACGTTGTGCACGACGCCTTCGTCAGCGCGCTGTCCCGGGTAAACGTCGGCGGCGCAGTCGGCGACTCGGCCGCGTGGATCTACACGGGAATCCGCAACCGCCTGATCGATCTATGGCGGCGGGAGAGGGTACATCGAGACAAGGGCGAGGTGAATGTCGCCCAGGAAACTCTCGAGGAGATAGTCTGTGCGACCGGATTCGATCCGGCAGACGCAGTCGTGCAGGACGAACTTGCCGACGCGCTCGCCGAAGCGATCGACGCACTGCCGGAATCGCAGCGTGAGGTGATCGTCGCTCAGGTCTTCGAAGGAACGACTTTCCGCGAGCTGTCACAGCGGAGTGGAGTCTCCCCGGACACGCTCGCCGCGCGCAAACGGTCTGCGGTCCGTGCCATAGCCCGCGCGCTGCGCGGATGGATCGACGAAGGCTGAATGAGAAAGGAGAAAATTGTATGAGTGGATCAAAAAGCGGTCGCCACTTCGACTGGCAGAAGATCGGTGTCCCCGCACGAATCGGGATCATTCTTGCGGGAGTCGTCGCAGCGGCCGGATTTTTCGTTCTGGCCGGTTTCATTGTGGTGTGGCTCTGGAACTGGCTGATGCCTGTGATCTTTCGCCTTCCGCAGATAGGCTTCTGGCAGGCCTGGGGATTACTCGTGCTTTCGAGCATCCTGTTCAAGCGACACCCGTCGGCCTCACATGCAGGCCGCGAACGGAGAAGAAAGCAGGCGCTTCGCGAACGAATGCATGAAATGGGCGACAGGGGCGAGTCGGGACCGGAATCAGTCACCCCCGGCCCGGGCGAGGTAATGTAGGTGGCCGAGCATGTCTGCCCATGGTGGCTTGGTTACCTTCTCGCGAGCCCGGTACGCAGAGCGATGCAGAATCCGCAGACAATTCTCGGGCCGTGGGTGACGCCCGGGATGACGGTCGTCGAACCCGGCTGTGGGATGGGGTACTTCAGTCTCCCGATTGCACGGATGGTTGGAGCGGACGGCCGCGTCGTCTGCGTCGACGTCCAGGAAAAAATGCTTGCCGGGCTGACCCGGCGAGCCGAACGCGCGGGCTTGCTCGAAAGAATCGAAGCGCGCCTTTGCGATACCGACTCTCTTGCGGTTGAAGATTTCGAGGGTCAGGCGGACTTCGTCCTCGCGTTTGCTTTCGTGCACGAAGTGCCCGATGCGGATCCGCAGATTCCCCGCAGTCTGGCAGCAGTCATGCAGAATGGAGCGGCCTGAGGTATCAACGAGCTTGTTGATGCCTCAGAAACCGTCATACTTCGCGAGCGTTTTGAGCAGCGCGGCGAAATCCTTCGGGTAGGGAGCCTCGAACGTGTATTTCCGGTCGAACAACTCGAAGCTGATCGCGCAGGCATGCAGCGCAACGCGGGAGATGAGCGGTCGTTCAGGTCCTTCGCCGGAGTGGCGGTAGCCACGTTTCAGTTCCGACAGGTAGGCGGCAGCACCTCGGTAGAGAGGGTCGCAGACTACAGGATAACCCTCCCGCGAGAGGTGTGCGCGAATTTGATGCATGCGGCCGGTCACCGGTCGGCATTCCACAAGCGAAAAATGGCGGGATGTGGAAAGCGTAGTGACGATCGTTTGAGACGGGCGTCCCCGCCGTGTGTCCAGCACTGCGCGAAAAGTCGAGACCGGCGACACCTCTTCGCCGTCGAGATGGAAGGGAACGTAGACCGAGGAAATGGTACGCAGCGGGTGCTCGATTGTTTCTCCGGCGAAAGCGGCCCGTCCCCAGACCAGCGCATGGTAGATTTTTCTTACCTGCCTCCGACGGAACTGTTCGGCAAGAACGCGATGGACCGGAAAGTGCTTCGCGGCCACTATGACTCCGCTCGTTTCGCGATCGATTCTGTGACAGAGCCTGGTTCCTGGATTTCGGGCGCGAAGAAGGCCGAGAAGACTCGGTCGCGAGGTATCCCGCTCATCTGCGCTTGCCAATCCGGCCGGCTTGTTGATGATGATGATGTCGTCGTCCTCGTAGAGGAGCATGTCGTCGATTCGAAACTGTTTCATGAGTCTGGACCGGGGTTACTATAGTCCGCCCCACGCGAAATTGAAAGCCGGAAAGGAGGGCTCGCGCGGGTGATAACCCGACTCACCGACCGAACGACGAGGCATAGCGCTCGTCGGCATAACGGGAAAGGGGCCGGCGAAGAAGCAGTGCGCCGACTGCTGCGGCCGCCCCTGCAAGGAGGACAGTGAACGGTCCTTTCGTTCCGGCGGCGATCGAGACAATGACGATTGCGGCCAAAGCGATCGTCATGAGAAAGACCAGCCCCATGGAAACCAGCACGTTCGTGTTCTGTTTCATTGCCTGCTGCGGGTGTGTCCAGTCGAGAAGCGGTCGGCGCAGGTCAGTGGCAATCGATATCGCGAAGATCAGATCGAGGACAGGAATCCCGGCGGCGATAAGGGAGATCGTATTCACCATGCCGAGCCGTAGAAGGATTGCAGCGATGAGTACATTCAATATAAAAGCCGGTCCGAAAAGCAGAAAGAAACAGGCTCGCTTGCCGCCGATCTGCTGTCGTCCGGACAGCGGAAGACTGAGGCTCAGGCCGACGCTTTTTCCCTCCCGGGAGATGGCAGTCGCAGACACAGTGTTGAATCCCGCCATCAAAGTCAACACCCCGAGCACGATCGAAACAGTGAACGGAAAGCCCCGGATCACGGGAACGGCTCCGGAAAGGACTTCCGCAGGCGTCACCAGAGTGAAAATGACAAGTACGAGAGGCAGGATTACCACTTCCCCGGCGACTTCCACGAGGAAGGTCGAGTTCGACGACAGGATCGTGAGCTCGCGATAGACAAGCGCCCACATGACCGGACGCCGCCGAAGGATTCCGCCAATCCGAGTAGCCGAACCGCGTGACGCCTTCCGGGCGGCGAACTCACCGCGCGACATCATCTGGGAAAGATACCCGTGATTGACAAGGAGTGCGGCAGCCAGAGTCATGACGGCGCCTACCGCTGCGAAGGGCAGAAGCAATGCGGGCGAGCGGGGCCCAACGGCGCCCCACAGAAGCGGCGGGATCGAACCACCGATGGAAATGAGTCCTGCCGCCAGCGACCGCATTGCTGCCGTCGGTCCAGCGGCGGAAACGGAGCTCATCATGCTTCGGGAGGCTGCTACCTGGAAGAAGATGAGCATGAGGATCAGAAGCACCATCCCGGACGTTTCGAGGGCAACACGGTGGCGGCTGATGTTGATTGCGCGGGTAAGCGCAAGAACTAGCATCACCGACAGCGCGAGCGGCGGAAGGGATCCGGTGAGCATGACCGTCAGCGCGCCGACTATCCCGGAAAGGGTGATCCCCTGCGCCGCCAGATAGATAATGAATGCCGGGGCAAGGACCAGAACCTGGACCGGGAGTGTGTACGCATAGAGCAGCAGATAATTCGCCGCCACTATCCGTTTCGGCGGAATCGGAAGCGACAGCAGCAGTTTTGTATCGTGCGAGAAGTAGAGAAGCGAGATTGCGATTGGAAAGCTCACTACCAGAGTCAACGCCCAATCGGTGAAGATAGCCGCCAAAAGCGAGAGCTCCGGCCGCCCGACGGCCACGCCGAGCCGGTAGAGCGCTACGGAGTTCTGGATGAGGAAGAGCAGACCGAATGCTCCCAGAGCGCCGAACCCGATGACCGCCAGAGGCAGTATCCACACCTGTCCTCCGATTCGCAGCCGCTCCAGCCGGCCGCGCGACAGCCAGGTTGTTGCTTCGACCTTGATCCTAAGGAGCGAGAGCGTCTTCATCGGTCAGCTCCAGAAAAAGTTTTTCGAGAGTGGCATCGGCTTCACCCGCGGTTCGCCGCAGCTCGGCGAGCGGACCGGCGGCGATCATCCGTCCGCCGCGAATTATGCCGACCCGGTCGCAAAGCCGTTCCGCGACCTCCATGACGTGGGTCGAGAAGAAGACCGTTCCTCCGCGGCTGCACAGCTCGCGCATCTTTTCCTTCAAGACGAACGACGCGCGTGGGTCGAGGCCTACTATCGGCTCATCGAGTATGAATACCTCCGGACGATGAAGCAGTGCCGCAATTATGGACAGTTTCTGCCGCATTCCGTGAGAATAGGCGCTGATTCGTTCGTCGAGCTGACCCTTCAGCTCAAACTGTTCCGCCAGTTCTGCGATTATGCTTCGCTTGTCGGTCGGCACTTCGTAGACGTCCGCAATGAAACCCAAGAATCGGCCTCCCGTCAGATTATCGTACAGCATTGGCTCATCGGGAACGTAGCCGATACGGCGTTTGAGTTCCAGCGGACTGCTCAGGCAGTCGATGCCGTCCACCTCGGCTCTGCCGCTATCGGGTCGAAGAAGGCCGACGAGGATCTTGATAGTCGTGGTCTTGCCCGCGCCGTTCGGTCCGAGAAACCCAAACAATTCACCACGTTCGACGCTGAACGTCAGATCATTCAGCGCATTCGGTCCGTTTTTGCCGTACCGTTTAGACAGATGTTCGAGTCGGATCATTGTTGGCTCCCCGCGAGGGCCACATTATCGCCTGTTGGGCGATCGAGTGCAACAATTCCGGTGTCGGCCCCGAAGAAAAACATTGACAGACGCAGGGATTCAACGTAGAATTATTTCGTGACGTGAATTAATTCCATAAGAAATGGGTAGTATGTCTATTTATATAAGAAATTTATATCAATACGAAAGGGGAAATTATTGAGGACTTCGCAGCCGAAGGATCGCCGATCCCGACCGAGTCAAACGGCTGACCTCAAGTCGAACAACAGATCCCTCATCCTGCAGTCGCTCTTCAAGCATCCCTTGCGTTCGCGACACGACCTTATCGCGGAGACCCAGCTTGCACCCTCGACAATCTCCAGCATCACGGCCGAGCTGCTCGACCAGGGATTGATCCGACGCGCCGGAGACGTCGGACACAGCGGAGCCGGAAGGCGCTCACAGATCCTTGCGCGGAACCCCGCCGCGGGCTACGCCGCGGCGGTGCACGTCACACCTGAGAGGTGCCGGATCGGAGTGGTTGATTTTGGTTACAACGTGCTCGAAACTCAGGAGCTCATTTTCGACCGTGGATTTCAGGAACACTATACCTCCGACGTTGTTTCTGCGCTTCTGAAACTTGTCGCCCGGCTCCGGGCCGGAGCAAGGCTTGTTGCCGTTGCGCTCGCTCTGCCGAATCATCCCTACAACGTCGCTGCGATACACGACCAGTTCCAGCAGGCGTTCAAGACCGTTCCGGTCCACCGTATCAACAATACCGAGGCAATGGCGGTGCACGAGTTCTACCGGAGGCTCGGTCAGGAACTTCACACCGCTGTCTACGTCTATGTCGGCACCGGAATCGGCTCGGGGCTCATTATCAATGGGAACCTCTATCGCGGTGTGCATGGCGACGCGTGCGACTTCGGTCACATGTACATGACCGACCGGCCGCTGCTCTGTCGATGCGGCCGAGAGGGTTGTCTGGAGACTGTCGCATCCGAGCAGGCGGTCTCCTCGGCGCTTGCCGGCCATTTCCGTCTTGCCCGTCCGCCGGTCCGCGAAGAGCTCATCGAGTTTCTGATCGCCCGGCTTACCGCGCATGACCCCTTCTGCACGAGTCTCATTCGTGAGGCAGCCGACTACCTGGGCAAAGGGCTCTTCAATCTGGTGTCAATCACCGACCCCGAACGCGTGATTGTCGCCGGTCGACTGACAACCCTCGGCCCGCTCTACTGGACCATGGTCCAGGAATCCTACATGAAGCGCGTGAGAAGCTATTCGCCGCAGACCGTGCCTCTGGAGTTCGTGACTGTCCGCGACGATTCGGCCCTTATCGGAGGCGCAATGTTCTCGTTCATTACTCTCTACTGCGGGGTGGTTCAACCGGTCGCTGCGGCGGCCTGAAGAAAACGGTCGGAAAGGAGGCGTCTATGTCCAGATCGGGAAAATGGGTTGCATTCGCAATCTTCGCATTTGCTGCGGTCTCGGTTGCGATGGCGGGAGGCAAACAGGAGCCTGCCATGCAAAAGCCGGTATCAATTCAATTTGCTATTTCTCCTCGGGAGGTCGGAAAGGTAATACCCGATTACATTTCCGGATTCGAGAAAGAAAATCCAAACATCAAGGTCGACTGGCTGCAGGTTCCCGGCGTACCCGACGAGCAGCACACGCTCTACGTCACCAATATGGCGTCTCAGGCGGATAAGCCCGATGTGCTCGCGGTCGATGTGATCTGGCCCGGCGAGTTCATCGCGAACGGATGGGCGGCGCCGATCAACGATTCCTTCTCCTCGTCTGAGCTCAGCCAGTACCTGCCGGGAATGATGAACTCGGTAACTGTGGACGGTAAAGCCTACGGTGTGCCGCTCTACACCAACGCCATTCACCTTTTTTACCGGAAGGATCTCCTGGACAAATACGGACTGAGCGTACCAAAAACCTGGGAGGAACTGGCGTCTACCGCAAAAGAGATTGTACAAAAAGAGAACAATCCTGACCTCGTGGGTTACATCAGCATGTGGGCGCAAATCGAAGGATTGTTCATGAACTACCTTCAATTCTTCTGGGGAGCGGGCGGCCACTTCTTCGACAACGCAGGCAAAGCCTCGATCGACACGCCGGCCGGCGTCAAGGCGCTCAAGACGATGGTCGGATTCGTGAAGGACGGACTTGCCCCGCAGAGCATCATCACCTACAAACCCAACGACGCGATGGCGCTGTTCCGGCAGGGCAGGGCAGTATTCATGGTCGTCCAGGATTTTGTTTGGCCGATGCTGAACGCCGCCGACTCGCCGGTCAACGGAAAAGTTGGAATGACACGCGTACCCTATTTCGCCGGACACCCGGATGCAAGCACTGTTTGCATGGGGGGCTGGATTCTCATCGTGAATCCCTACTCCACTCACAAGGCCGAGGCGGCCAGGTTCATAAAATACATAACCTCCGAGAAGGCCGGTCTCGAGATGGCTGTCCAGACAGGCAGTATGCCTGCCCGCAACGGAATGGACGCCAACGCCCAGCTGCTCCAGCAGTATCCGATAGCCAAGCAACTTTACGCCGATTTCGCGGTCGGTGACGTTCGGCCGTCGGCTCAGGCCGGGGCCAGGTATCCGGAGCTCTCGCATGAGATGCAGCTGGAGATCCACTCCGCGCTTGCCGGGGAGAAGACCCCGGAGCAGGCTCTGGCAGACGCCCAGAAGAACGTGACGAAAATTCTGGGAAAGTAGACTCGAAGGATAGGACTCGGTGTGACATCGGGGCGTGCCGGCAAAGCGTCCGGGCGCCCCTTCCGCCGATCTCAAGTGAGCGGTTATGGTCCAAAGAAAGCTGAACGACTCTACCTACGGCCTGCTCCTCGTTGCGCCGGTGTTCATAATCGTAGTCGGGATCCTCTTTCTCCCGACTCTCTACACCATCGGGTTAAGCCTTTCTAATTTTTCGTTCCTGAAAGGGCACACACTCCGTTTTGTAGGATTCACCAATTTCGTTTCGATATTTTCCGATTCCGAGTTCGTTTCGTCCCTCGCCAACACCGTAGTGTTTACCGTGGTAACGGTCTTTCTAGAGCTTTCAATAGGGCTGGTACTCGCGTTGATCCTGAACCGAAGCTTTGCTTTCATGGGGCTCCTGCGAACCACAATTCTATTCCCGTGGGCGCTTCCCACAGCGCTGAACGCGATCATCTGGAGATGGTTGTTCAATCCGGATTTCGGATTCTTCAATACTATTCTTATCCAGCTGGGTCTCACGAGCGTGAAGACCAACTGGCTCGGCGAGATTCCCCTCAGTATGTACAGCATGATGACCGTTGCTATCTGGAAAACGAGCTCGTTCATGGCGCTGATTCTCCTTACGGGCCTCCAGACTATACCGGGGGACCTGTATGAAGCCGCGGAGATCGACGGTGCAGGATGGTTCTCGCGATTGCGGAAGATCACCCTGCCCCTGTTGGTCCCTTCGATTCTTCTTGCGCTGCTATTCCGCTCGATGGACGCGTTTCGAGCCTTTGAGCTGCCGTTTGCGCTGACCGAAGGCGGGCCTGCCGGTTCGACGCAGACGCTCAGCCTCTTCGGCTACCGGCAGTTCTTCCAGTTCCTGAAATTCGACACGGGTTCCGCGGTGTCGGTGGTACAGTTTGTTCTTATCCTGCTTCTTGGAACCTTCTATCTTCGAATATTCCGCACGGAGAACGAATGATGCAGGCAAATCTTTTCGGACGCGTGATCAGTCTCATTGCTAAGTATCTGTTCGTTCTATTCTTAGTCGTTCTGTTCTTCTTTCCCGTCGCCTGGATCCTGTTGACGTCGATCAAGACGACAGGCGACATCTACGCGTGGCCGCCGGTCTACATACCGGCTCATCCAACGCTGCAGAACTACCACACGGTGCTGTTCGGATCAAAATTGGGGCGCTACATCCTGAACTCGGTGATTGTGTCCTCGTTGTCGACGCTATCCGTGCTCTTTTTCGCGTCCCTCGCCGGGTACAGCATCGCGCGGATACGTTTCCGAGGCCGCCATCTGCTTCTGATGTTTTTCCTTTCGATGTCGATGTTTCCGCAGCTGGCAATCGTTCCCTCACTTTTTATCTGGTTTCGTCAAATCGGGCTCATCAACAGTTTCATGGGAATCGTTCTTGCCTATACCGGTCTGTTCTCACCGCTCGCCCTGTGGATTCTCGCGACCTATTTTCGGACTATTCCCCTTGAAATTGAAGAATCCGCCAAACTCGACGGTTGCAGCCGCCTACGGATTCTCTGGTCGATCCTCATGCCCCTTTCGATCCCCGGTGTAATTGCGGCCTCGCTGATTGTGTTCATCCAGACCTGGAATGAGTTCTTCCTCGCGCTTGTCATTCTTTCGAAGAATCTGCTGCGGACGGCAACAGTCGGAATTGCGCTCTACCCGGGGGAGTACGCATTCCCCTGGGAGCTCATTACGACCGCGACCTTTCTCGCCATCGTGCCGATCTTCGCACTTACCGCGGTTTTCCAGAAACAGATCATTGGCGGTCTGACCGCAGGCTCGTTGAAGTGAATGTGCGGCAGAATCCGATCCAAATCAGGCAAAGGAGTCTGTGAATCATGAATACTCTCTCTCAGCATGCCCGGGAGAAGCTGTCGGCTTTCGCGAGAGCTCTTGTCGATCAGAGTGCGGCGAAAGTCATCGTCCCCCCGCAGGAGTCCCGTGAAGGATTCTGGTTCGGAGCCGGAAACCTCTCCATCGGTCCGGATGGCGCGATGTACCTCATCGGAAGATACAGGAACTTTGGTGACTCCCGGACCGGACTCGGCGCAGGAACACGCGGCCTCGAGCTCGCGATCTTCCGATCGACCGACCGTGGGAAGAGCTTCACAAAGATCGTGAGTTTTTCGAAATCCGGCTTGAACAACGGAAAGCGGGAAGTTGTATCGATAGAGGGGGCGAAACTCCTGTTCGGTGATGGCGGAGTAGAGCTTTTTGTCTCGACCGAAAAGAGGGGAATTGCCTATCCGGCCGGGCTCGAAGCTTTTCTGAAACCCGGAACCGGCGTGTGGACAATCGACCACGCCCGCGCCGACTCAGTTGAGGGGCTCGCCGACGCGGCGATTGATCCGCTCATCGAGTGCAGCGATCCCCGGTGGCTTCACGTAAAGGATCCGGCAATTCACCGAAGCCCGGGCGGCGAGACGGTGCTCTACTTCTGTACGCATCCGTTCAACTGGTCGAGCGCCAACACCGGAATGGCAGTGCGCCCGGCAGGCAGCGACAGTTTCGGCGAGCCTGACTTCGAGCGGTTCCCCCGCGGATTCACCTGGGATGTTGCGGCAAGCAGGGTGACCGGCATGGTTCCGGTTCCGCCGGTCGGTGCGTTCGCAGACCGGCGACAAATCTTCATACTCTTTTACGACGGAGCGGAGTCTCTTCGGAAATACGATGAACATCCGTCCGCAGTCAGCCGGCCGAGAGGATACTCATGCGAGGAGCTCGGTGGCGCTGCGTTCAGCGACGAAGGACTCATCGGCCCGATCGAACGGCTCTCGCAGACACTCCCGTACTTCGTGAGTCCGCATGGAACGGGCTGCAGCCGGTATGTCGATGTGCTCGAGACCGAAGAGGGTTACTACGCGAGCTGGCAGCAGTCGCAGCCTGACCGCTCGCAGCCGCTTGTCCTCAACTTCGTCCCGCGAGCGGACGTGGAACGCATTCTTCGATAGGGCCTCGCGGCTATGGCTGTTGCGCCAGCGGGTTCACGATGCTTTCCGCCGCATAGACGGACGGAATCAGACCCATTGCCGTCATCGTTCTGATCGACTCCTGATAGCGGGCAGTGTCAATGTACCCGTAGCCTTTGGGCGAATTCCAGAGGTCCGCCGTCGTGCGCAGAGCGCTGGTGAGAAAGGGTCTCTGGCTCTCGTTGGCGCCGTTGATGTATTTCATCGCTATTGTGACCGATTCGTCTATATGGCCTGCAGTGTATTCCATCGCCCTTTTCGTCGCCTCGAAAAAACGTTCGAGGACATCGGCGCGGTTTTTGAGATCCGCCTTGGAGCTGATAAACGACGAGCTCACGAGGTTCGAGAAATTCATGACGTCCCATGCGTTGATGGGCACATTCATCTGCCGGAGCTTCACCGGCTCGTTCGTCACGAAAACGACGGCGCCCGCAATTTTGTCGCTGAGCAGAGCCGGAATCTGCGTATAACCGATCTTTTCGACTTTGACTTTGTCCTTGAGATTGTAGTGTTCGAGGAAGAGCTGAAGCCCGATATAGCTCGTGCCGAACAGCTCGGGAACTCCAATGGTTTTTCCGGCAAAATCCGCCGGAGTGTCCACCACGCCTTTCCTGGCTACAATTGTCACCGGATATCGCTCGTAGTACTGAAAGGCCGCGGCGAGCGCAAGTCCCTTCGATCCGGCGATTATGAGCTGATCCGAGTCGGCAAGCCCGACATCGATCTTCCCTGCAAGAAGCAGCGAGTAGATGTCCATGCCGAATCCGTACTCAATCTTCAGATCAACGCCAGCGTCCCGGTAGTAGCCCTTTTCAATTCCGACGTACAACGGCGTAAACTGGATATTGGGGATGTAGGCGATTGCAAGCTTTACCGGATCGAGCTGCTGCGCGTGCGCCAGCGGTAAGGCTGCCGTCATGAGTAGAAGCACAAGTCCGGTCATTCGCGACGCACCGCCGCGCGGCCGCGTGATCCACTTAATGAATGCCGTGAAGGTCTCCCGCATCTGTTCTCTCATATCTATCTCCTTGAACCTGATTTTCTCTTTGCCTGAATGAGCGCATAAAGTCCGCTTGCGATACCAAAATAGAAGAGCCCGAGGAAACCGAGCCACAAAAGCCCGACGAACATCAGCTCCATGTCGAAATTCGCCTTCGCCAGATTCACGAGTGCACCAAGCCCATCCTGTCCGGATACGAACTCGCCGACGACCGCGCCGATAACCGACAGAGTAATCGAGACCTTGATCCCGCTGAAAATGACCGGGAGTGCCGCCGGAAGCTCGAACCTGGTGAATGCACGCCTGCGCGTCGGTCTGTAGAAGCGTACAAGCGTGCGCACCCGCTCCTCCGCCAGGTGAATGGCCGAAATGTTGTTGATGAGCATCGGAAAGAACATGAGAATGACGGCGGTTGTTACCTTCGGCGCGAAACCGAACCCGAACCAGAGCACCAGGAAAGGTGCGAGCGCTACGGCGGGGATAGTGTTCAGCGCGATAAGATGAGGCATCATGAGATTGGAGGCGACTTTAGATTTTGCTATTGCATATCCGAGAACCAGCGTAAGGACAAAGGCGATCAGGAATCCGGTCGCCGATTCGTAGACAGTGGCCGCGAGGTTCGGGAGGATCGACCCGTCAAGCAGCGTCGATACGAAACGGGTGATTATGGCCGCAGGCGCGGGAAAAATGTAGTCGGGGACCTTGAACCGGCTTTTCACGAATGAGAGAAGCAGAAAGATGACGACGGCTTCTACCGGGATGAGCCAGCGATTGTAGTTTCTCTTGAAACTGCCGAGTAGTTTCGCTGCGATTCCGGTCGGCGGTTTCACGGTCTGAAGCTCGACCGCGGGTTCAGGCCGCGTGCTCCACAGTGCCTTGGCCTCTGCCCGGATCGACCTGTCCACACGTGATTCCGCATCGGTCAGCGAAAATTGTTCTCTGCTCTCCTGTCCGTTACGTTCAATGCGCTCAGTTTTGATGATTCCCGCAGGTTTGTTTGATAGCACGTAAACCGTGTCTGAAAGAAAGCAGGCCTCCTCGACCGAGTGCGTAACCATGACAACCGTCTGGTCTGCCCGCGAGTGGATATTCTTGATGAGGATGTTCAATCGTTCCCGGCTTATTATGTCGAGAGAGGAGAATGGCTCATCGAGCACCAGCAATTCCGGACGTGTTACCAGCGCCCGAGCGATCTCGACGCGCTTCTTCATCCCCCCGGATAGCTCATTCGGGAACAGGTGTTCGTAACCTTCGAGGCCGACGGTCTCCAGGATGTGAAGCGCGCGTTTACGGATCTCTTCGGTTACCGGGATTCCGCGAGACTCAAACGGGAGAAGCACATTCGACAATGCATCGCGCCATTCCAGCAGCGAATCATGCTGAAACACGAATGATGTGTTGGCAGTCGAGACTTCCACGGATCCCTCAAAATGGCGATGCATCCCGAGCAGAATATAGAGCAGCGTCGTTTTACCGCAACCGGAGGGGCCGACGAATGAGACGAACTGATTCTGGCGTACATCGAAGGAAATGTCCCGAAGCACGGGATTTGCAAAAGCAAAATTCAGATTTTGGACGTGAATGAGCGTTGCATCATCCATTCGATAGACTCCGCGCTTCTTCGCGGAGAGAGTGTGGGAGAGTGAAGGTCAAGAAAGGATCTCAATAGATAGACTACTATCGACAAGATAACCTTTCTCTCTTCTCCCATCCAGACTCTCACTGTCGGCAACGGAATCTCACCGTTTCCCCCGCTGGCATGGCTGCCACCGGATTGCGGACTATAACCGCCGGTCGGGATTTCTCCCTCCCTCGAAGAAAAAAGGTTGTTCTAGCATAGATACGATTTTCAACGTGATTAGTCAAGTGAGATTCCGCAACTTGCCGTTTCGGTTGCCGCGTAGGTATTATTGTCGCGTGCTGACCTTCACCGGAAGCTCCTGATGCACAACTGCCTCTTTTTTGCTGACGCGGCTCTCGCTGCGTCCGGTGTCATTTCGGCTTTCACGCCCTCGACATACAATTCTACTTCACCAGAAAGGAACACCTTATGACCAATCGTTCACGCGCGACTGTTGCGATTCTTCTCGCCGTTGCACTCGTCTCGCTCGCCGGATGCACCTCTCAAAGCGCCGCGATCGCACCGACCGGAAGTGCTGTCGATGTCGTTCGCACGACCCTCGACAACGGGCTGCGGGTAGTCGTTGTTCGGGACCCGCTTGCTCCGGTCGTCACACAGCAGATCACCTACTTTGCCGGATCGAAAGAATCGCCCGCGGGTTTTCCGGGGACGGCCCACGCTCAGGAGCACATGATGTTCCGCGGTGCGTCCGGATTGAGCGGGGACCAGCTGTCTCAGATCTCCGCCCAGCTTGGTGGGAACATGGACGCTTTCACTACAGAAGATACAACGAGCTACTACTTCACCGTGCCGGCTTCCGATCTCGACGTCACGCTCAAAATCGGCGCGATCCGCATGTCGAGTGTGGACGACAGGCAGTCCGACTGGGAGAAAGAGCGCGGTGCGATAGAGCAGGAGGTGGCCCGGGACAACTCGAACCCGCTCTACGTCCTGGAATCGAAAGCGCAGGCCGCCGTTTTCGCCGGTACACCCTATGAGGACACCGGCCTCGGAACGAAACCGACCTTCGACAATACGAACGCGACGCTCCTCAAGAGCTTTTACGATAGCTGGTACGCCCCGAACAACGCTCTCCTGGTTGTGGCCGGCGACGTCGACCCCGCAAAGGTTACCTCGAAGATCCGGGAGCTGTACGGATCGATTCCAAAACGGAATCTTCCCGCACGTCCTGCGTTCAATCTGAAACCTGTCGCGCCGCAGACTTTTTCGTCGACAACCGATCAGTCCTACGGCATTGTGGCATTTGTATTCCGCATGCCCGGGTATCAGAGTCCCGACTACGCGACGGCCCGGCTGATGGCGCGCGTGCTCGACTCTCAGCGCGGCGCGCTCACCGAGCTCGCCTATCAGGGCAAGACACTCAATTCCGGATTCAGCTATCAGGCGATGGTGAGGGGCGGCTACGCCTACGCGTGGGCGGCATTTCCGGCGGGCACCGACCCGAAAAAGATCGAGACTGAGGTCCGCGATGCGGTCGAGAAGTCAAAGGCAGGCGTGGCGCCCGATCTGATTGCGGCCGAGAGAAGCCGAGCCATTCTGGCAACCGAGCTTCAGAGTAATTCGGTTTCCGGGCTCGTGAACGCATGGACAAATGCTGTGGCGCTGCAGGGACTCGATTCGCCGGCCAAGGCCGCGAGCCTGCTCGAGAACGTGAGCGCGCGGGAAGTGACGACGGAAATGGCCGGACTGCTCGACTTCAACCACGCGATCACGCTTGTGCTGACTCCGAGTTCTTCGAACGGCGCAGCTCATGGCGGCCAGGTGTTTGGTGCGCCCGAGTCGTTTGGATCTACTTCGCAGTCGGGGGTCGAGCTTCCCGAATGGGCTGCCAAATCGCTCGCGTTGCTGCCCGATCCGAAACCGCAGTTCCATCCAACAGTCTACGACATGGCCAACGGGCTGCGACTCATCGTCCAGCCGCTCAAGGGAAGCCGCGCGGTGAGCCTGTACGGAAGCGTTCACACCAATGAGAAACTGCAGGCGCCAAAGGGACAGGAGGGTGTCGAGAACCTGCTCAATGCCCTGTTCGAGTGGGGGCCGAAGGACATGACCCGGGAGTCTTTCCAGGCGGCAATGGATTCAATCGGCGCAGACTTCTCGGCAGGAACTGACTTCTCACTTGATGTACTTCCGTCATCATTCGAAACGGGCGTACGACTTCTCTCAGACGATCTGCTCAATCCGGCCCTTCCAGCGGAAGCCTTTTCCACCCAGCAGCCGTTGCAGGCGCAGGACATGGCAGGGCAGCTGCAGAGCCCCGTTTTCACATTCCGTCACAAGCTGCAGGCAGCGCTGGTTCCCGACGGCGATCCGTCCGTCCGCCTCGCCACTCCAGAAACGATTCGATCGCTGACCCTCGCCGATGTTCGCAGCTACTTTGAGACTGTGGTGCGGCCGGACGAAACGACGATAGTGGTCATGGGCGATGTCACCGCTTCCGCGGTCAGACAAATCATCGAAAAGTACTTCGGAAACTGGAAGGCACGCGGACCCCGCCCCAATCTCCACTATAAGCCGGTACCGCCGTCTGCGGCGCAGAATATCTTCGTGAGCGATCCGGTCAGACAGCAAAACGAAGTGGTGATGGCGGAGACCGTGGGACTCACCTACGACGATCCTGCGCACTACGCGATAACGCTGGGTAACGATTTTCTGGGCGGCAGCTCCTTCGCGAGTCCGCTCTACCGGGAGCTGCGCGTGAAGCGGGGACTCGTCTATTCGGCAGGGTCGGCCGCCTCTTTTGCAAAGACCCGCGGGTATTTCTACATCGAGTTTGGTGCCTATCCTCAGAACGTTCCGGAGGCGAAGCAGATCGCGATTCAAGTGCTCCAACAGATGGCGGCGACCCCGCTGACCGACCAGGAGCTTCATCTTGCCAAGGCGTCGGAGTTGCGGCAGATCGAGCTATCCAACGAGAGTGCTTCCGATGTTGCTCATAGCTGGATCGGGTACAGCCAGGAGGGTCTTTCGCTCGATCGTCTGTATAAGGTAGCCGCGCATTACCGTGTGCTTACCGCTGCCGAGATCCAGACGGCGTTCCAGAAATACGTCGAACCGGCCCGTCTGTCTACGCTGATGCTCGGACAGCCGACAAAATAACCAGGGGGTGTCCGATTCAATTGACACAGGTCGCGCGGCCAATTAGTCTGTAGGCTCAGTCGGTACACAACCAATTCTCACGAAGGACGGACATGGGCCAGACTCGGCGACCCGGCATAGCGGAACCAGGCACGATTTCCCGTCTGTTTTCGCGAATCCTCTACAGTGCTCGGAGTGCGGCCCGCGGCCCCTTTCTGGTCGAGTCTTTTCTTCCCGACTCGCAGCTCCACGACATGTTCGAAAACATCGGGACCACCTACGACGTGCAGAACCACCTCCTCTCGTTCGGCCGCGACATTCATTGGCGACAGATTCTCGCGCTGCTTGTGGGCCGTGAGCCGGCTGAGGTCGTATGCGACATGGCGACCGGAACCGGAGACGTGGCGATCGAACTTGCACGACGATATCGATCGCTGCGCATATTCGCGGTCGACTACTCGCAGAAGATGCTTGCGGTGGCCGACTCCAAGATACGAAAGCCGGGAAATGCACGAATTCGCGATCGCATTCAGCTCATCCATTCGGACATCAGACGGACTCCGGTCGCTGAATGCTCAGCCGATGTGGTAACGATCTCGTTCGCGCTGCGGAACATTCCGGAAAGGCGACCTGCGCTCGAAGAGTTTTTTCGCGTGCTGAAGCCGGGTGGGCGCCTCTTCATCATGGAGTTTGCTCTCCCTCAATCGCGGTTCATCGGGAGAGCCTACCGACTCTATTTCGACCATGTGATGCCGTTCATTGGAAACCTGCTGTCGCGCACCGATTATGCTTACAGCTACCTGAAAGAATCGGTGCATGGATTTCCATCACCCGAACGATTTTCGGCCGAGATCGCAGCAGCTGGATTCGACGGCGTGAAGGCGTTGCCGCTTACGTTTGGACTTTCGACAGTATATTGCGCCCGTCGGCCGCGGACGGCCGCAGCCCGTCGGCCGCGGACGGCCGGGGAGGGAAACTCCAATTGAAGACGAACTGGGTAGAACGACTTTGGGTGGACGGTCCGTGGAGGTCCGCATTTCTCATCGGCGAGGTGCGTTATTTTCAACAGGTGCGGAATCTCGCGCCCGGGTCGCGCATTCTGGAAATCGGGTGCGGGAACGGCGTGGGATCGCGGCTCGTTCACAAGAAGTTCGCCCCTGCTCACATCGACGCTGTCGACATCGATCCGGATATGATCCGGCGTGCCGTACGGCAGCAGCGCGCGCTGCCCTCGGGGCGGGTCGAGTTTGCAGTGGGAGACGCGCAGCAGCTTTCATTCCCGGATGCCGCTATGGACGCGGTATTCAACTTTGGGATAATTCATCACCTCGAAGACTGGAACCGCGGAATTCGGGAGGTTTCGCGGGTGCTGAAGCCGGGCGGAATCTTTTACTTCGAGGAAATCTATCCCGCGCTCTACGCTGCGCCGGTTCTCAGACACATCCTCGTGCATCCCCGGAAAAATCGATTCGACGGACCGCAGTACCGCAGCGCGCTGGCAGCGGCCGGACTTCGCATTCTCGACGGCTTCCGGGAGTCGCGGTTCGCAATTCTCGCGGTTGCCGTTAAGGACCGATAGCGCATGAACGTTCGCCATTTCTTTGCATTGTCGCG
>DATKUF010000037.1:0-7759 GCA_035530755.1 Spirochaetia bacterium
TGCCGCCGTTCGCGAGCACCGTGGTAATCTGTCCTACCAGGTTTGGTATGTTTCTGTTGGCAACGAGCAGTCTGGTCCGGTGATTCAAATCCATCTGGCAATCCGGAAAATTGACGGAGTTGCGAATATTGCCGGTCTCGAGAAACGCCTTCAATTGCTCGACCGCCATCACCGCACAGTTGTCTTCGGCCTCTTCGGTGGAGGCGCCCAGGTGGGGAACGCAGAGGATTCCCGGTCGGCCCAACAGTACGTCCTCGGGAAAATCGGTCACGTATCCGGCAACCTGGCCGGAATCTACGGCTGCGATGATGTCGTCGTTTGCGACCAGCCCGCCGCGCGCAAAATTCATAATGCGGACGCCCTTCTTCATCGAGGCAATCCGGCTCCGGTTGATAGTGTTCTTCGTGTCGTCGGTAAGCGGAACGTGAAGGGTAATGTAGTCCGCCTCGGCGAAGAGCGCATCGAGGCTGCGAGCGCGGCGGACTGAGCGGCTCAATCCCCAGGCGTTCTCGACCGAGATGAAAGGATCAAATCCGATTACTTCCATTCCCATACCGATTGCCGCGTTGGCCACCATCGCGCCGATGGCGCCCAGCCCCACAACGCCGAGCTTCTTTCCCAGTATTTCGGTTCCGGCGAATCGAGCTTTCTCCTTTTCTACCAGTTTCGCGACTTCGTTCCCTTTTCCACCCAGTGTTCCGGTCCACGAAAGCCCGGGGTGGATGCCTCGAGCGGACAGAAGCAAGGCAGCGATAACGAGCTCTTTGACGCTGTTTGCGTTCGCTCCGGGAGTGTTGAAGACGATTATCCCGCGCTTCGTGCAATCGGTTACCGGGATGTTGTTGACTCCCGCGCCCGCCCGTGCAATTGCGAGAACGCTGTCGGGTATCGGTCGATCATGCAGATTGTAGCTGCGCAGGATGATAGCCTGCGGATCCGCGATATCCTCTGCGAGACTGTAGGATTCGTGTGGGAACCGGGACAGCCCTTTCGAGGAAATGTTGTTCAGCGTCTGGACTTTGAACATGCGTGCCTCCAGTCCTGGGATCAGGTTCCCGGGTTTCCGGCCGGACCTGCCTGCCCGTCCGCAGGCGATTCGGCGCGGGTCGAAGCCGACGAACCTTCCATCCGAATCCCCAAATCCCGCAATTGGTTTTCATCCACGTAATTCGGGCTCTCGTCCATGGGCGACACGCCCGCCGTATTTTTGGGAAAGGCGATCACTTCGCGGATACTGTTCTCGCCTGCCATAATCATGACGAGGCGGTCGAGACCCGGCGCGATTCCTCCGTGCGGCGGTGCGCCGTATCGGAATGCCCGAAGCAGGAATCCGAATCGCTTTTCCGCCTCTTCCGGAGAAAAGCCGACGATATTGAAGATCCGCTTCTGCAGTTCCGGATCGTGAATTCTTATGGAACCGGATGCGAGCTCGAAACCGTTGCAGACCAGGTCGTACAAATCGCCTTTCACCTCACCGGGATTCCGCTCGAGCGTCGAAATGTGCCGTTCCTGAGGCATCGTAAACATGTGGTGCGCCGCATCCCATTTCTTCTCCTCTTCGTTCCATTCGAAAAGCGGGAAGTCGACAATCCACGCGAACCGGAATGCCTTGTCGTCGATCAATCCGAGCTCCCGGCCGAGCCGATTCCGCACGACACCGAGTGAGAAGCAGGCGGTTCGCCAGGAATCACCGACCATCAGAATGATGTCGCCCGGCTTCGCGCCTGTTGCGGTGAGTATCTCCCGTTCGAGGGCGCCGAAGAACCGCGCGACACCGCCGTCGAGTCCGCCTTCGGTAACTTTCATCCATGCGAGTCCCTTCGCGCCGAACGTCTTCGCAGATTCCTCGAGATCCTGGATCTGCTTGCGCGAGAACTCCGCGCCGCCGGGTACCCGCAGCGCCTTGACCGTACCCTCCGGGGTCGCGAGAACGGACTGGAAGACCTGGAAGTTGCTGTTCCTGGCAATATCGGCGAAATCCACGAACTCGAGATCGAAGCGAAGGTCCGGCTTGTCCGACCCGAACCGATTGACCGCGTCATCGTAGGAAAGCCGTGGAAAGGAAGCGGGCAGCTCGATCCCGAGCGTATGCCGAAAGACATGACTCATCATCCCTTCGATGAGCTCGAAAACGTCCTCCTTTGAGACGAAACTCATTTCGATGTCAATCTGCGTGTGCTCGAGCTGTCGGTCCCCGCGCGCATCCTCGTCGCGGAAACAATGCGCGATCTGAAAATAACGGTCAAATCCGGAGACCATCAGGATCTGCTTGTACAGCTGGGGTGACTGCGGCAGGGCATAGAACTTGCCCTGCTGAATTCGCGAGGGAACCAGAAAATCCCGCGCCCCTTCGGGAGTGGAACGTATGAGACTGGGAGTTTCGATTTCGTAGAAGTGCCGACTATGCAGAAACTCCCGCACTCGGAAGGTCACATCGTGCCGCAACCGGATTTTCCGCTGCATGGAGAATGTCCGCAGATCGAGGAATCGGTACTGAAGTCGGAGATCCTCGCGAGCATCGCTCCGCTCGTCGATCATGAATGGCAGCGTCTCTGAAGGGGTAAGAATGACGAGCTCCCGCGCGAGAATCTCGACCTCGCCGGTTGTCATCTCCTTGTTGATCATTCCCTCCGGACGTTTCCGCACGGTGCCGCGGACCGCGATGCAGTATTCGAACTTGAGCTCGGCCGCCCGTGCGCGCACTTCCGCGTCCGCGTCTTTGTCCACTACAACCTGAGTTATGCCGTATCTGTCGCGGATATTTACGAACTTGATTTCGCCGTGATCACGGAATCGATGTACCCACCCGTTGAGCACGACCTCCCTGCCCGCGTCGGATGACGTAAGCTCCCCGCAGGTGGCGGTCCTCTTCATGTTTTCCATGGGGAGAATCTATCACCTTTGCCCGCCATGCCGCAAGGAGCCGGGCTCGCGCACTCCGCCCCGACAGCCTACGATCTGGGTCCGTCGCGCAGCTGCACCTTTCTGAGTATCTCGCGGTAGGCGGCGGCGGTTATCGGATAGGAGCTCAATATGATGACACCGGCGATGAAAAACAGCACCGGAAGGGGGCCGGTGAGCAATCTGATCCCGAGCTTGGTCAGTGCCGATTGGGCAACGGCAACGCCGTCCGGTCCGGGTGGCTGGTATTTAAACGCGGCGAGTATCCATCCGCTCAGAGCGATCGCGAACGCCTGACCGATCTTGCTGGTGAAGGTCCACATTCCATAGTAGACTCCTTCCCGGCGTGTTCCATTCTCCGCGTAATCGTATTCTACGACGTCCGGAAGGATAGCCCACGGCATGACATAGTGCGTGGAGAGGCCGAGACCCGCCACAAACATCACTACGTACGCGAAGGTGACTCCCAGAGTTGGGCCCAGCAGGAAGAAGAGAACTATCGCCGCGGCGAGAATCAGCATACCGGTATTGTAACTTGCACGCTTGCCGATTCGTTTTGACAGTGCCACCCAGACGGGAATGAACACCATTGCGGACAAGAGGAGAATGAGCAGCGCGAACGTGAACGCGTCCTTGTTTCCGTAAATGTGCTCAAAATAGTACAGGAGCGAGGCCTGGATAATGGCAACTCCGGTGACATGCAGGGACCACGGCAACAGTGCGGTGAGAAACGGTTTCTGAGTGAGCACCTGCCGGTAGGACCTTGCAACTCTTTGCAGACCTTCGGCGCCCCTGCTCTCCTTCTCTTTGCCGTCCGCAACTGCAGCCATTTTTTTTTCCGGCACAACGGAGACGGTGATCAATGCAGTCAACATGATGATGATGCCCATGGTTCCGCCGGTCAGATTCCAGCCGGTGCTCCCGCCGCCAAACATCCCGACGAGTGGCAGAACGGAAGCCGCCCCTACGAGTGTTCCCACTACCGCGAAGGTCATTCGGTAGCCGTTCAGCACAGTCCGCTCGTCAAAGTCCGTGGTGAGCTCAGGCGTGAGCGACCCGTAAGGAATGTTGACGAGGGTGTAGGCCGTATTGATCAGGCAGTACAGCACAACCACCCAGACGAAAAGCAGGCCCTGACGGGTTATGTGCGGATTCATGAACATCACGAACATCAGCACGACCATCGAGATCGCGCCCACAAACATGTAGGGTTTGCGGCGCCCCCAGCGAGTTCGCGTGCGGTCCGACAGATAGCCGACCGCAGGATCGGTTACCGCATCCCACAGCTTGCCGATCATCAACGCGGTTCCGGCAAGCGCTGCGTTGAGCTTCAGCACGTCCGTGAGAAAGACCAGGAGAAAGAACCCGATGAAGGTGAAAAACAGATTTCCACCAAGATCACAGACCCCGAACCCAAGTTTAATTCGACGTGAAAGCTTCTTTTCCGCCATCATTTCTCCTCATCGGCCGGTATCGGAATTCGCACGGTAATTGTGGTACCACAGTCGAGCTCGGAGTCAATCCACATTCGGCCGCCGAACTGCTTGCAGACCAGGTATGCCTTGGTGAGACCGAAACCGCCGCCCTGGGTTTCAGCAGGGCTTGTGTTTCGACCTCGGATGCCATATTCGACGACTGAAGCGATCTGGTCGGCCGGGATTCCCCTTCCGGTGTCGGAGACGCACAGCAGAATCTCCGCGCCGTCGTGGCAGAGACGAACGCTGATTTGTCCGCCTATCGGGGTGTACTTGCGTGAGTTGGCAACAAGGTCGCGAAGGCTGTCCACGAGAATTGGCGGTATCGGAAGAGTCCCGTCCGAGTCTCCTTCCACGGCAATCTCGACCCGATACTGGTTTTCCGAATCTATCGTTTCGTTTCGGCCACCGTATACGATGATGAAACGATTACGTGCACGTTCGGCAATTACTTCGAGCATATCGACCAATGCATCCCGTATCTGTTCCGTAGGAACACGCTCCCATCTGTCGGGCGCCCGGTGGCGCGCCAGGAGTTCCTGGACCCGGATGTCGGCGATCCGCAGCACGTTGTGAAGAAGCGCTACAATTCTGTCAAGCTCCCCGGCGAGCGTGGGGTCCTGAAAGCCCGCGCGTTTTGTCGCGCGGTTGAGTTCGTCGATTACCGTCTGGCGATAGCGTCCGATCTCGCGCGCCCGCCGTCGCGCAAGCACCGGTTTCGAGAACGAATCGACAAGCAGCTGCGAGGCCCGAAGAGATTCCGGAAACAGGCCGTGGGTGCCGAGCAGGCGCTCAATCAGCTGCAGTTCACCGGAAATGATGTTGATGACGTTCACGAAACTGTGTAACTCCACGCGGTGCGCCTGGTCGTCGGCAAGTTTGAGCTGAACGTCGATTTCCACACGATCCTCCGAAAGCGGGAAGATTATAGCACAACTCTGCATATCCCGCGCCCAGGATCTTGTTGTGGGAGGCTTCGGTTCGGAGGCTATTTTACGGCGTTCCGGCCGGCCATTCTGCACACGGTGCATCCGAGGACGTGGACGTGCCGCTTACCTTTCTTTTCGAACATACGCGCGAACAGGTAGCCTTCGGCAGGAAGAGTCTTATGGCACACAGGACAAATACGGGCGTGTTTTCGATTGTCCGGGTAGCAGTATGGACATCCGAACAGGTGCGCTATCGTATCCTCATTCTTCTTCCCGAACACAATTGAGTGTACGGTTTCTCCCCGTTTGAGCATCGTGTGACAGATGGGGCAAGGTTTCAGGACCTCGAGAGCGTTCCGGGTTTTGGTTGCCATGTGGTCCGACAGGAACGTGTAGCCGCCGCGCCGCATTCGGAAGAGGGTGAAAAGCAGAAGGCCCGTTACCACTGCGAGCACTACGAGAACCAGACTCTCAGTATCCATTCCTGATCATACTACCCGGCTGCAGCACACGAAACAAGCAGTTCGGCGGCAGAGCCGTAACTTTGCGCCGTAGTCGGTTGCATTCCATCGGGGTTATGATGCGGTCATGGGGATCCTGTATATCGTCGCGACACCGATAGGAAATCTCTCTGACATGACTTTTCGTGCAATCGAGATGCTGAAAGATGCCGATATTATTGTATGCGAGGACACGCGGCACAGTCTGAAGCTGCTCAATCATTTCGAGATCCGCAAGCCTCTGCTGAGCTGCCATGGATACAACGAAGCCCGCACCGCCGAGAGGGCCGTGCGTGAGCTGGATGCGGGAAAGACACTCTGTTATGTGAGTGACGCGGGGACCCCGGGCATAAGCGATCCGGGCACAATTCTTGTCCGGCGGGTTCGGGAGGCAGGACACGCGGTGATTCCTGTCCCCGGCGCCTCCGCGCTCGCCGCGATAGTAAGTATCGGTGGGTTCGGCGGTAAGACTATTGTGTTCGAGGGGTTTCTCTCGCCGAAAGCCGGGCGGCGGCGCACGAGGCTTGGTGAGCTTCTGGCGCTGAATACACCCTTCGTGCTCTACGAGAGCCCTTTTCGAATCCTCAAGCTGCTTGAGGAGCTCTCCGAACAGGCGCCGAAGCGGCGCATTCTGGTGGGGAGGGAGATGACAAAGGTGCACGAGGAGTACCTCGAAGACACTGCAGAACGCGTTCTGGCGCTGCTTTCTTCACGAAACGAACAGCGCGGTGAGTTTGCAGTTTTTGTGGCGGCGGGGGATGACGTAGCCGCGGAAAGCTGTTAATATAATAAGGGGTTGTGTCGATACTTCTATTGAAAGGAAGGCTCTGTAATGTCAATCGAACGGCTCGGACCAATCGATCCAGTCTCGAAGTACAATAAGCCCGAAAAGAACCAGCGGCTTGCCGAGGGACAGGGGAAAGACTCCATTGCCTTCTCGGACGAAGCTCGGATCAAGGCCGATCTCTACAGAGCAACCGAACAGGTCCGCCAGGCGCCGGACGTTCGCCTGGACCGCATCGCCGAAGTCAAGAAGAAACTGGAAGATCCCAACTACATCAACAACAAAGTTCTTTCCGGCGTGGCGGATCGCGTGATGGAGATGTTCGACATCTGATCGACCGAAAACAACCCACACAGTAATTGTGCAGAAAAAGGCGGAGAAGGAGGGGTTCTCTGCCTTTTTTTTGCTTCCCGTTTACGGGCAGGGTGTATGGATGAGCTAATATTTCGAATTCCGGCAACTATCGTTTTCGGTCCCGACGCCCTGCAGCGCGTTCCCGCCTCTGTCGCTGCCTACGGCAATCGAGCGCTAATCCTCACGGAATCGGCCCTTCGCGAGGCGCGATATGTGGGTCGTCTTCAGGACTCGCTCGAAAAGCGCGGTATTCACTGTATTGTCTATGATGAAGTGATGCCCGGAGGGGGTACTGAGTCCCTCGACGAGGTCATAGAACTGGCGCGGTCGAGTCAGACGCAGATGCTTATCGGGATGGGCGGGATGAAAGTCCTGACCGCCGCCCGGCTGGCCGCTATGGCGGTACCGTCCAGAATCAGTTTGGATGATATCGTTCACAACGGCGGCCCCGGAGCCACGGCGAAGTGTCTTCCCTACATCGAAATTCCGAGTTCCTGTCGAAACCACTTCATGTTGAAAGATTTCCTTATCATCACCGACCGTCTTGCGAAAACGCCTCAGACCATTCGGGTCCCCGAAGATATGGCGAAACTAATCGCGATAGATCCGCGCATGTCCCTGACCCTGTCACCCCGTTACACCGGCGCGGTGATGATGGACTCTCTTCTGGCATCTATTGAAGGTTTTCTCTCACCCCGCGGCTCCTTTCTTTCGGAAGCGGTCCTTCTTCACGCAATCGAGATCCTCGCGTCAAACGTTGTGGAAGCGTGCCGGAAAACCGGCAACGAACACGCTCGGACGCGGGCAAGCGAAGCG
>DATKUF010000038.1:0-16166 GCA_035530755.1 Spirochaetia bacterium
CGATATCAATAATCTGACGCACCTCAAATCGCTCGTATCTGCGTTTATCGCCCTTTCCGGCCGCTTCGTCGTCCATATGGCCTCCTTTCGACCGTCACAAGACTCGTTCACTCAAGTAGCGTAGCTCACCCTCCTTTGTCAGAGGGATCACCGCGTCGCGATAGAACTCTAATACCACCTCTTCATCAATGAGCTTCCGAACGGCCCGGTTCACGTGAGCCTGAATGTAACGCACTTTCTCGCCCACCCGCTTGATGATGTTGGCCTCGACTTCCGGTCGCGTGAGCAACCGCAGAAGCTCGTCGCGGTCTTCCGCCTTGATGAGCAGACGATACGCCGCAGCATTTGAACGAAACTTCACTTCGGCTACGTACATCGCTCCGAAATGGATGCGACGCGCGATGGCCTGAAGAGCGTAAACGTCAAGTTCAACGCTCGACCCGAACTGTTCGTCGATCCCCGGCGCGCACAATTTGCCGACAAAGGGGAGGTAGGCGGAAAGGATCGACGGACAGAGGTTCACGGCATCGAAATGCGGGAGGTTGAGAATTGTGGGAGGAAGCGCGACCGCGCGCCGTGGGGCGGGGAGGTCTTTCGAAAAGGGTCGCTCCTCGGGCACCTGAAATCTCCCGAACTCTGCATCCATGAGCTCCTGGCTCCGAAGGCGAAGCTCAAAGAGGCTCCGTTGATCTTCGCCGAGGAAACCGCTCGAACCCCGTTCGTATGCGGGAGCGTTACGGACAAATTGTGCCCGGTCGATGAAGCGGTGAATGATGGTCTCTTCAAGACCTTCCAGCTGTGCCGCTACATGATCGAGCCGAACCGTCGTCATAGGTCACACCCCGCCTGAATGATTCGCACGCCTCGTCCCGGTCGGCGCGTCCGCCTTCTATTGCGCCGCCTGCCCCGCTTTCACGAACTTGATCCATGCAACGAAAGCTGTCAAAAACTCGGCAATCCGAGGTAGATAAGTTTCGTCTTTCAGATCACCGTTCTCTGCAAACTTGTCCCAGGCGTGCGGTACCATCAGCTCCGGCCTGTTCATCGGTATCATATTGACGAATACCGCGGCCTGACGAAAGTGGTATTGCGCACGTCCCGCCCCAAGGCCTCCACCGGCGCCCATCATCGCGATAGGCTTTCCGACAAGCGGTGACGTGTCGATGGGCCGGGACGCCCAGTCAATAGCGTTCTTGAAGACTCCGGCCATCGAATAGTTGTACTCAGGCACCGCGAAAAGCAAACCGTCCGCTCCCGCAATCCGATCCTTGAACTCCCTGACTGCGTCAGGCCCGCCATCGACGCGAAGGTCTTCGTTGAAGAGGGGAATCCGCGAAATGTCGCAGATATCTATGTTCATGCCCTGCGGCTTTACGTTCACGGCAGCTCGGAGCAATCCCCTGTTGAAGGACCCCTTCCGCAAGCTTCCTGCGATCCCGAGAACCTGATACTCACCGTTGATCACTATCTACCTTCCTGCTGCTCACCTGGCGGGTCGGTCTTCCGCACCTAGACCTCTCGAACTGCCCCTTTGTCGGCGGAGGTAACGTGCTTGGCGTAGAGCTGCAACGCGGCCGAAACCGTGCGGTCCCGCGGTCCCGGAGTGTAAGATTCGCTTCCGCGTTTCTCTTCGTCCTGTCTTCGCTGCATCATAGTTGCGTCATCGAGACGCAGATTGAGCGCCCGTTTTGCGATATCGATGTCGATCATGTCACCATCCCTGATCAGCGCGATCCCGCCGCCGGCCGCGGCCTCAGGTGAGACATGTCCAATCGAGAGACCGCTCGTCCCGCCGGAGAACCGTCCGTCGGTAATGAGGGCACAGCTTTTCCCAAGGTGCATGCTCTTGATGTAACTGGTTGGATAGAGCATCTCCTGCATCCCCGGACCACCGCGCGGTCCCTCATACCGGATGACCACGACGTCCCCTGCCTTCACCCGGCCCTCGAGAATTCCGTCGCACGCTGCATCCTGACTGTTGAATACGCGCGCAGGGCCCGAAAATTTGTGAATCGAAGGATCGACGCCTGCGGTCTTTATGATCGATCCGGTATCCGCGATGTTCCCGTAGAGTACCGCGAGCCCTCCGTCGGGATAATAGCAGTGCTCAATATCTCTGATACATCCGTTGCGGCGATCCGTGTCGAGTTCACGGTAACGTGACGACTGAGAACCCATCTGTCGACTGGGAACGCCCGCGGGCGCGCTTTCGAATACCGCACGCGCATTCTCTTCCGGATTGGCGCCGGTAATGTCGTATCGGTCTATCGCCTCTCCCAGCGTGAGCCCGTCGACGCGGTACGCGGTCCGGTCGATGAGGTTCGCGCGATCCAGTTCCGCCATGATGGAAAGAATTCCACCGGCCCGGTTCACGTCTTCCACGTGGTAGTGCGAACTGGGCGCGACTTTGCAGAGGCAGGGGATCTTGCGGGACAGTTCGTCGATGTCCTTCATCGTGAAGTTCACCTGCGCTTCGTGCGCGATCGCCAGCAGGTGAAGTACGGTGTTTGTCGAGCCTCCCATCGCGATATCCAGGGCCATTGCATTCATGAATGCAGCCCGCGATGCAATAGAACGCGGGAGCACGGAACTATCCTCGTCCGTGTAGTAGCGGTTTGCCATCTCGACGATCAGCCGTCCGGCATCCTCGAAAAGCTTGAGGCGATTCACGTGGGTCGCCACGACCGTACCGTTGCCGACGGGCGCCATTCCAAGCGCCTCATTAAGACAGTTCATCGAGTTTGCGGTAAACATCCCCGAGCAGGAACCGCAGGTCGGACATGCGGCGGCCTCGACCTGCGCAATCTCCTCGTCGGAGACCGACGCGTCGGCCGACAGGACCATAGCGTCGATAAGATCGAGGCTCCTGTCGCCGAGCTTGCCGGCTTCCATCGGCCCGCCAGAGACGAAAATGGTCGGAATATTCAATCTCATCGCCGCCATCAGCATGCCCGGAGTGATTTTGTCACAGTTGGAGATGCAGACGAGGGCGTCTGCCTGATGTGCGTTCACCATGTATTCCACGCTGTCGGCAATCAGATCGCGGGACGGGAGTGAATAGAGCATTCCGTCGTGTCCCATCGCAATCCCGTCGTCGACCGCAATGGTATTGAACTCCGCGCCGTAGCAGCCCAGGCCTTCAACTATCTTTTTTACCTGCTGTCCAATATCGTGCAGGTGCGTATGACCAGGTACGAATTGAGTGAAGGAATTGGCGATTGCTATGATCGGCTTTCCGATCTGGTCGCTCTTCATTCCTGCGGCACGCCACAGGCTTCTTGCACCCGCCATCCGACGACCCATCGTCGTTGTTGCACTTCTCAAACGAAACGCCATATTCGCCTCCGTAGGCTACTTTACTGATAAAGAATTTAACGGTCAACCGACCCGCGACGGCGAAGAGGTGCCGGAAGAACGGGTATGCGACGGAGACTATATCCGCTGCATCTCTTCCATTTGGATGATGAGATCAAACACGTCCTGCGGCTGGTTGCAGCTCAGAATCTTACTCAGAAAATTGGGGCTCCCAACAAGGCGCGCGCTCTTTTTTAGTATCGCCAGATGCTTGTCCGATTCGTATCGGTCGTCAATGAGAAGCATGACGAGATGGACGGGCTTTCCGTCCGGCGCACCGTAATCGATTCCCTGCTTCGAGACTCCAAACGCTCCGACCGTCTGCTTGAACAGCCAGAGCGATGCGTGCGGAAGCGCGATATTCGGCGCCACAAGGGTACTCATGACACTTTCGCGCTGCCAGAGTGCGTCCATTACCCGGTTGGCGTCGGAGATCGCCCCGCTCTCTTCGAGAAAGCTCACGAGCTCGTGGAAAAGCTCGGTTTTTGTCTTGCTGGCGAGGTCAACCTTGATACGGTCCACAGTGAATATTTCGGAAAGCAACATCGCTCCGGCTCCTCCTGGTGACCAACTATTTTATCAGACCACCCATCAATATGACAGTCACAAGTCCAAGAATTGCGTAGAACTCGGGAAACGCAGCGAGCACCAGAGTGTTTCCGAAGACGTTGTGACCCGAGCCGATGGAGGTAATACCTGAGGCGCAAACTTCCCCCATCTTGATGCCGGAGAACAGATTAACCGCGCCGAGCCCGACCCCGGCTCCAAAAACGAGCGCAGCCTGGTAGAGCGTCATCTGCGGAGACATGTATCCGGCATAAATGATGTAGCCGACGAAACCATACAGGCCCTGCGTCGAAGGAAGCGCCGAAAGCACGAGGTTCACGCCAAAAGTCTCGGGGCGTTTCCGAATTGCTCCGATTACCGCATTGCCTGCCGTGACAATCCCGATCGCGGAGCCGATCCCCGACAATCCAAACATAAGACCCAATCCAAGTGCCGCCCAGGTGATGTTACCGCCCATTGCAGCTGCAATCGCTCCCATGAGTTTCCTCCAAGTCAAATAGATCTATGGCTTCCGCTTTGCCACACGGATCAACGTTCTCAGGATTTCAGTTCAAACGGGCGGTATTCGACACCGCCGCCTTTGAATCCAACGGAGTTGTAGAACTCCACAAATGTCAGTCTCAGGGAATGAACGAATGCGGACAAGAGTCCGATTGCAAGATTCACTCCCGATCCAATTAAAAGCACCAGGATCATCGGAAAAATTCCCCACCATGCGTCACCTCTGACCATCACGGCCAGGTTGATTACAGTCTCCCCGAGCAGGGCGCCGGACAGGCCCAGCGCAAAGAGACGGAGGTAGGACAGGATGTAGCCGGGGACCGTGGTCGCCAGTTCGTACAGTTCCCACAGGCCGAACAGCGGCCGCAGGAAAATCTTCTTTTCGAGACTGTTGAAAAGCAGCAAAAGCACCAATCCAGCTCCGATCATGCCGAAACCGATCTGTTGCGCGGCCGGAATTGCCGCCGCGGCCGCCCCGAACGGGATCGGGCCGACAGTAAACGACGGACCAAGTGAGTGCAGCGCTGCAAGCACAATTCCCAGTAGCATCAGGATAATGCCGGACGGCTTGAGAGCTGCCGCCGGACCGTGCGCTCGCACCTGGTTGATGGCCCGAAGAACGTATCCAAAGGTTATCTGAATGATCCCGAGGGTGATGGCGAGCATCATGGCACTGTTGACGCTTCCGAAAAGCACAGCGTGAGACAGAGCTGATTTCGGGCCCGCGATGCTGGTGATCTTGATGCCGAAAAGGTCATTCAATAACAGACCGAATACTATCACTGACGTTGCCAGGATCAGCCCCAGGTACAGAAGGGGCCTCACAGACTTGCGCTTGATCACTACGAAGGCGACAAGCGCGGCAACAAGAATCAGAACGCCGTATCCCAGATCCGCCACGCAGAGGCCGAAAAATATCGTGTAGAACGGCGCGAAAAAGGGCGTTGGATCAAGCTCACGGTAGTTGGGAATGCTGAAGATGCGCAGAATGGGCTCAAAAAGCCTGGTGTACGCACCATTGTGAAGTTTGACCGGCACCTTGTCTTCGGGTAGAGGATCCTCAAGAAGGTAGGCAGCTTCCTCGCTCTGAAGGAACTCTTCAAGTCTGCCACGTTGATTCGAAGGGATCCACCCCGTGAGAAAGTAGAGGTGCCCTTCACCGGCGTCATGGACGCTGCCCACGACAATCTTGAATGAGAGCTCATTCTGCAACTCTGCAATGCGGGTTGAGAGCGCCTCTCTGAAAGGAAGTAACGCATCGATTTCCGAACGTGCCTCCGCGATTCCTTCGTCGATCTTTTCCAGGCGCTCTCGAACCACAGAAGCAGTTCGTTCCGGAAGACGCTCTTCGGGCACAGAGAGCTCGGCAGCTTCGCTTTCGGCTGACCCAACTACCGCAAAAAATGCTGTGCCCTTGTCTTCGAACAATGGGACGAAGGAGCGAGTCCCGTCGCCTGTCATCTCCTCGGCTATGCGTGAAGCTGTCGCGAGCGTCGCGGAGTGGACCGACATGCGAAGTCCGAACTTGCTGAGACCTTCGATGAGCTGAGGGTCGAAATTCCCCCAACGATCGGCTGTGGCGAGCTCTCGAACCAGGACAGCCCGTTCGGTTTCGTATCCCTCGATTCGAACGCGAAGCAGATCGATCTTCCTGACCAGATCGTCGATCTTTCCCTGATATGGAACACTCGCCGGCGTCGCACCGCGCTCATCGACACGCGAGCGCAGAAAGGTTTGGTGCTGCCCGATGCGCGCAATGCGCGCTGCAAGGCGATTGGTCTCGGCGTTCTCCTCCACCTGTTGCTGCTCTACGTGGACAACGCCAAACTTTTGCAGTTCGGAAACGAAGCTCTCGCGGACAGCCGGTCGAAAAAGCAGTGTGAGCTTGACCATCGGCTCAACCATTTGAGATCTCCTGTGCCAGTTCCTGTTGTTCGGCCCGTTGCTTGGTTATCTTCTGCACAGCGGTATCCAGGTTTGCCACGTCTTCCAGATATCGCTTGATCCGCCGGATTGCTTCGCCGTAGGCAGGTATCTGCACTTTTTCATAGAGATTGACCTTCTGAGTAGTCTTGCGGCGCGCGGACTGGATAACTGCGATTCCTTTGGACACCACCTCCATTCGCGTGAGCATGGTTGTCAGATCGCGGAGAATGATGACACCGGTGGAAACCCATAGCGGCTGGTGGAAACGGGAGAAATCTCGAAGGTTGAAATCAATCCGTTCCACATCGGGGACCTCGACACCGGCGATCCGACTCTTTTTTATGGCAATCTCCTTGAGTTCGTAGATCTTCGAGGGAAATTCCGCCCAGAGTCTTATGTCGGCCCGCAACTGCGAAAGTTTACTGTTGTACTCGGCCTCGAGCCGTGCATACTCGTCTTTCTGTTTCTTCTCAGTAACGCGGAGGGCGGCCTCTTTGCTCTTGAGAATCGGGAGGGCAGACTCCCGGATCTTGAGCTGGCGCTGCAATCCTTGCATGGAGACTTTGTTGAACTGATATTTCAACGCCATCGTCTACGCCTCACTGCCCTTCCAGTATTTCTCGAGAATCGACTCCTTGATCCCGATCTCGGAGCGATGGAAGTATTTGCCCAGAAGATCCCACGCGGTGTCGAGCATCTTCTCGATCTGCAGGTTCACATCGATGGCGAGCAACTCCCGCGAATAGTCGGAGGCGAACTTGATAGCCCGAGCGTCGTAATCGGTGAGCTCGAACCCGTTGTCACGCTTGGTCCGAGCGTTTGCCGCGTCCGAGTAGAGACGAACCGCGGCATTCATGACCTGCGGGTGGTCCTCCCTTGTCTTCTTTCCAATGACAAGCTGCTTCAGGCGCGACAGCGATCTGAAGGGGTCAACGATGACTTTGTTGATGTCACTGTCTTTGCGCAGAAAAAGCTGGCCTTCGGTGATGTAGCCGGTGTTGTCGGGAACCGCGTGCGTAATATCACCACCCGAAAGCGTTGTAACCGCGATGATTGTGATTGCGCCGCCCCCGGGGAACTGGGCCGCTTTCTCGTATATCTTAGCGAGGTCGGAGTAGAGGGATCCCGGCATCGAGTCCTTCGATGGAATGCGGTCCATCTTGTTTGCGACGATCGCCAACGCGTCGGCAAAGAGCGACATATCGGTCAGGAGCACAAGGACGTTCTGATTGTGGTCGACGGCAAAGTACTCGGCTGCGGTCAGGGCCATGTCGGGAATCAGGAGCCGCTCCACTGCGGAGTCATCGGTTGTGTTGACGTAGCTTATTATCTTGTCGATCGAGCCGGCGTTGTCAAAAAGTTCACGATAGTAAAGATAGTCGTCGTTGGACATGCCCATTCCGCCAAGAATAATCTTATCGGCCTGAGCTCGAAGCGCGACGTCCGCCATGACCTGATTGTAGGGCTGGTCAGGATCTGCAAAGAACGGGATCTTCTGCCCAGTCACTATGGTATTGTTCAGATCTATTCCCGCAATTCCGGTAGCGATCAACTCCGACGGCTGACGCCTTCTGACCGGGTTCAACGAGGGCCCGCCGATTTCGCGCTCCTCACCTTCAATTGGCGCGCCTCCGTCAAGAGGATCCCCGTATGCATTGAAGAAGCGGCCGGCCATCTGCGGAGAGAGGCGGATCGTGGGTGGTTTTCCGGTAAACACTACCTCGGCGTCGGTACCGATCCCCTCGGTGCCCTCAAAAACCTGGAGGGTGACCTCGTCGCCGTCGATCTTGAGCACCTGGGCGTGACGTCCGGCGACGAAGGCGAGCTCTTCATTCGACACGTCGGAAGCACGCAGCGAGCAGGTAGCTTTGGTAATCTTCGAAATCTTCGTGTACACCCGTTGAAACGCTTGAGATTGTTTCATTTCGCAGTCTCCTCGACCAGGGCCCGTTCGCGGATGGTCGCCGAGAGCTCATCCTCGTGCCGCTTGAAATCTTCGCTGTGAAACTCGCTGTAATTCATCTGTTTGAAGGAGTTAATGACTCGCTTGAAATAGGTACCTACCTGTTCGAAGCTGTCGAAGCCGAATTCCTTCGAACAGACGCCGAGCACCAGATCGAGCATGTACTTCTGTCGCGAAAAAGGGGTTATCGAATCGATCGGATCGAATGCGTCCTGCTGCATGAGCACGAAATCGATGGTTTCCGATTTCCAGAACGTGGTGTGATAATCGATCGGGACCCCGTCGTCGCCAAGGATGTTGATCTGATCGTCCGCCTCTTTGCCGCGTTGTGTCCAGTTCTTCGCCTCGAGTACCTTCCGTACCCAGTCCGGGTCCAGTCGTTCGGCGAGGTCTTTTTCGATTTCCGGGTACTCCAGGTACTTTGAGTAGCTGTCGATCGGGTCAACGGCCGGATACCTCTTTGAATCGGCGCGCGGCTGGGAAAGCGCGTAGAAACAACGGGCAGCCTTCTTCGTCGATTCGGTGACCGGTTCCTTGAGATTGCCGCCGGCCGGAGAAACTGTTCCGATGAAAGTTACCGAACCGGTTTTCCCGTTGTTGAGTCGAACGATACCTGCTCGCGAGTAGAAGGCCGCAACAATTGCGGAAAGGTCCATCGGAAACGCGTCGGGTCCGGGTAGCTCTTCGAGCCTGTTGGACATTTCGCGCAGTGCCTGTGCCCACCGCGACGTTGAATCTGCAAGCATGAGAACCCGCAACCCCATGAGGCGGTAGTACTCCGCGATCGTCATCGATGTATAGACAGACGCCTCACGGGCGGCTACGGGCATGTTTGATGTGTTGCAGATGATGGTTGTTCGTTCCATCAGCTTGCGGCCGGTTCGCGGATCGACCAACTCGGGAAACTCGGTGAAGAGCTCGACTACCTCGTTTGCACGCTCTCCGCAGGCGGCCATTATGATGACGTCCGCCTCTGCGTTCTTCGAAACAGCGTGCTGCAGAACTGTCTTTCCGCAACCGAACGGTCCGGGGATGAACCCGGTTCCGCCCTCGGCGATCGGGTTGAACGTATCAATTATGCGGACGCCGGTCTCAAGAACGCGAAAGGGCCTCGGTTTTTCCTTGTACGCGGTGATGGCCCGTTTGACCGGCCATCGCTGCATCATCGTGACGTCAACCGTTTCGCCTGCGCTGTTTTTCAGCACGGCGATCACGTCGGCCACACGTCTGCTTCCAGGCGGCTCAATCGAATCGATTGACCAGACTCCCTGAAGGTCAAAGGGAACCATGATCTTGTGGCTGAGCCAGCTCTCTTTCACCTCTCCAAGCCAGTCTGCGGCGCGCACCATGTCTCCGACCTGACCATAGGGAATGAAATCATAGGCCAGATCACGGTCCAGCGGTTCCACGTATTCGCCGCGCTTGAGAAACAGGCCCTGTTTCTTCTCGAGGTCGCCCTGGAGACCGTCGTAGATCCGGGACAGGATGCCCGGCCCGAGCTCGACCTCGAGGGGACGTCCGGTAAACTCGACCTCTGCGCCGGTTTTCAGGCCTCGCGTGGTCTCGAATACCTGGGCGAACGCGCGGTCACCGTTGATCCGGATCACTTCGCTCATGAGTCTGTCCCCTGCGGTCGAAACGTAACAGATTTCGTTCTGGGAAACCGGCCCGTCGACACGTATCGTCAGGAGATTACTGTTGATCCCTACTACTCGTCCTGCCGTCATTTTCCTTATCTCCGATATGTGAGAACTCGAGGGAGAACCGAACGCTTCGGCGCACAGCATTGAGGAGCTCGCCGAACAGTTCGTCACCCTTTTCTTCGCTCAGCGTCTGCCACCGTGCGACCGACTGATATTTGATGACGTAACTGAGAATGAAATCGATTGAAAAGAACTCCGATCCGACTCTCTCATCCAGCCAGTTCCAGCGGATGCGGGAGAGAGTTTGTTCATGTGCAGTGAGATCGGTGGTCTTGAACACGCGGACCAGCTCTTCCACGAAGGGAAACTCGGCGCCGAGTCCGAAGTCCGGCGGATTTGCGGCCATGATTGCATCATAGGCGTCGCCGCGTGGAATGAGCCTTTCCCGATAGGGAAATCCCTGGCTCTCGCGACTCAACGCAATAGTCAAATTCCTGAGATCGAGCTCTCTTCTGTAGTAATCACGCACGAACCTGGAATCGATGGTCCCGATCGTGTCGTAAAAGAGGATGGAAAGCTCGTCTATCAGAGGAATATCGGGATATGCACGTGAGTTGCTGCGCAGCAGCTCGAAAAACTCGTTCAGAAAAGGAAGCACATCCCCGCCGGTCTGGGCCGCTTCCATGAGGGTTTCGCGATCGTAGCACGAGGGCGTGACGAAATTGTCGTCGGACTCGTGATACGATATTGCATTTCGCATGTCGCTCATGAGAAAGAGCTGTCGAAAGGCGATCCGATCGTCCGGGAGCAGATTTGGTTCCAGATAGTCGATCAGCTCCGCGAGCGTGCCTTGAGGCGCGTCCTGGCCCCACCGCACGTCTTCCAGGCTGGCGGCCAGAAAATAGTAGTTCTGTGTCACCTACCGTGCCCTGCCTGCTTTCCGTCCGACGCGCCGGCTGCGCCCGTTTCGGAAGGAAAGAGCACATCTCGCGTTCTCTGGCGCAGAAAATTCTCGAAAAAGGAGGTGAAATCCTGCTCCTGGAAAGAGATCCGGTAGCTCCCGTCTTTAGGACGAATTTGGAAACCGGTCTTTATGTCGTCCGTGAACTTCACCTCGAGCCCGCGATCGAGCAGCTCTTTCGCATTCGCGGCGAACCGTTTCGCAACTGCATCCTGACTTTCGCTGGGAAGGATCACGCCGATATCGACGTTGGTATCACCGACGTTCCATTTCGCGACTATCTCCTGGATGAGCCGCTGCACGAACTCCTTGTCCGAAAGGCTCTCTTTGACGGCCGCCGGCAGGGTATTCTCAACAAGACAATCGGTAATCCGGCTCTTGAGCTGGATTAGGGCCTGTTCACCAGCGAGCTTCAACTCGGAAGCAAGGTGTACCCTCGCACGCTCGGCCTCGCTGTTTGCGGCTTCGACTATCTCGGATGCCTTCCGTCGCGCCTCGACCAGTATCCGGTCAGATTCCTCCCGCGCCTTGCCGAGAAGTTCCTCCTCCTGAGCCTTCGCCCGTGCGACGCCGTCTTCGTAGATTTTCGTTGTCAGCTCTTCCAGTTTCATGCCTTTACCTGCCCTCCGCCGTTTCGAGTGTCTGCCGGCGCGCGGATTCCGACCGCAGGACGTAGACTTCACGCTAAGAAATCCAAAAACTCCCGAACAAAACTGTTGATTTGAGTGTTTTCCGTAGTCGAATCAGCAGTCGCAAAACAGGGGACGCCCGGGCGAACCCGACCATTCTCCCGGTTCACCGGTAACTGCCGATGCGCAATTCGCTTCAGGCTGATGAAATGGGGATTCCGCTCGGTAAGACCCACAATTCAGTAAAAAATCCCGAGCGGTTTCCCCGGAATGGTTTCCACATTTCTGTGCGATTGCATCAGCAAACATAAGCGACCCGCAGGAACAGCGTCTGCCTCTGTTTTCTGTACCTTAACTTACCTCTGTGATGCGAACCGGGGAATACACCAAAAGGGTTATCGTTGAAAAAAGTTCAAATCTGGATATCCGGAAGACGTTTCGGCCGTTTGGAAGCGGGAATCGAGCTGCGCGCGCCTGCTTGCCACGCGCAGCGGGCACAGATAGTATACCCTCATGCTCGACCTCAAGTATATCCGGGACAACCTCGACGCCGTTAAAGCCAACATCGCCAATCGGTTTGTCCATGCGGACGCCGACCTTGTCGTGCGTCTCTACGATGAACGCAACTCACTCCTCCAGGAAATCGAATTGCTACGTAAGAGTCGGAACGAGAACGCCGCGAAAATGAAGGGCAAGCTGTCGCAGGAAGAGCGCACCCCATTGATTGAAGAGGGGAAGAGCCTCAAAGAGAAGCTCCCGGAGCGCGAAGAGCGACTTAAAACGATCGAGATCCAACTTCTCGAGCAGGCACAGAAGATTCCGAACATGGCCCATCCTCAGGCACCCCTCGGCAAGGAAGAGAAGGACAATCTGGAAGTCCGTCGGTGGGGTACGGTTCCGACCTTCGCGTTTCCGGCGAAAGACCATGTAGAACTCGGGCAGAGTCTGGACTTGATCGATTTCGACACCGCGGCGCGAGTTTCAGGAACGAAGTTCTACTATTTGCGAAACGAGGCGGTTCTGCTCGACCTGGCACTGGCCAGATATGCGTTGGATACCGTAACCGCGAGGGGATATACCCCGACCATCACGCCTGATATCGCACGCGAAGAAACTGTTTCCGGCATCGGATTTCAGCCTCGGGGAGAAGAAAGCAACATCTACACCCTCGAGGGTACCGGAACCTGCCTTATCGGGACGGCGGAAATCACACTCGGTGGATATTATGCTGATCAGATTCTGGACGCGAATCAGCTCCCGTTGCGCCTTGCAGGGCTCTCCCACTGTTTTCGCCGAGAGGCGGGAGCCGCCGGACAGTTTTCGAAAGGGCTCTACCGGGTACACCAGTTCACGAAGGTGGAGATGTTCGTTTATTGCCGTCCGGAGCAATCCGATGAGATACACGACGAGTTGCTCGCGATCGAAGAAGAAATATTTCAGGGTTTGAAGATACCCTATCGGGTGGTCGACACCTGCACGGGGGACCTCGGCGGTCCCGCCTATCGCAAGTACGACATTGAAGCCTGGATGCCGGGCCGCGGAACAGGCGGTGACTGGGGCGAGGTGACGAGCACATCCAACTGCACCGACTACCAGGCCCGCCGACTCGGGGTCCGGTTCCGCGACGATGGACGGTCCCGTTTCGTCCACATGCTGAACGGGACCGCCTGCGCAACCTCTCGCGCTATGATTGCGGTGTTGGAGAACTTCCAGCAGGCGGACGGATCGGTGAAAATACCCGAGGCTCTCGTGCGTTATACCGGCTTCGACCGGATACCGGCGCGAAGCGGCCGATAGCGACTCTCGGCGGAGAACGGGGTGACGGGACGTACCTTCATAATTGCCGAAATCGGAACCTCGCACAATGGTGACCTGGCCAAAGCCGACGAATTGATCGCTTCCGCCGCGAGCTCCGGCGCCGACTGCGCGAAATTCCAGGCCGTATACGCCGACGAGATCATCCATCCGGCAACCGGTGAAGTGCCCCTTCCGGGCGGTCCCACCTCCCTGTACGATCGGTTTCAGAAACTCGAGCGTCCAATCGAGTTTTATGCAGAGCTGAAGGAGAGAACCCAACGTTATGGGCTCCAGTTCCTTTGCACTCCATTCGGCGTGCGCAGCGCCCGCATGCTGCGCTCGCTGAGTATCGCAGCCTTGAAAATTGCGAGTCCGGAGCTCAACCACGTTCCTTTGCTGCGTGAAGTTGCGAAATACGGCCTTCCCGTCTATCTTTCCGCCGGCGTATCGCTGCTCGCGGACATCGAAGAGGCCATGGCGGAGCTCGGAAGCACGCCGGTGACTCTGCTGCACTGCGTCACCTCCTACCCTGCACCTCCTGAGGACTACAATCTCAGGCTCCTGCCCGTTTTGAGCGCCCTGTTCGGCGTACCGATCGGAGTTTCCGATCACACACTCGACCCAATTATCATTCCCGTGCTGGCGGTGAGTCGAGGTGCCTCGGTAATCGAAAAACACATCACGCTCTCGCGCAGCTCCGACGGGCTCGATGATCCGGTGGCGCTCGAACCGGCGGACTTTCACCGGATGACCCGCGCCGTCCGCGCCGCGGAAACCGGCATGGCGGCCGACGGCCCGGAACGGGTGGTAGCGGATATTGAAAAAACGTACGGAGTCGCTGTTGTCAGAGCGGTGCTCGGCACCGGCAAAAAGTCGCTCGCTCCTTCCGAACTGGCAAGCTACGGAAGAACGAATCGCTCGATTCATGCGCTCAGAACGCTCGCAGCGGGAAAATGTCTCGAGTCCGCAGACGTGGCAGTGCTGAGAACGGAAAAAATACTCACTCCGGGCATTCACCCACGATATCTACAGAAAATTCTCGGAAAACGGCTTACACGTGATGTCGAAGCGGGTGAAGGCATAGGATGGGTGGATTTGCTTGTCGAATGCGAAGATGTCGACGCGAAAAACCCGAGATGATATAGTGGTTTGACCTTCTTAGATTACCGATGGCGTCAGCAAAGCGATGATACAACGAACCGAGGCACCGACCTACAACTACCTCCAACAACTATACTCACGAGGCGAGGCCCGCTGATGAAGAAAAACCAGAGTGCAGAAATTTCGGTGGATCTGTTCGTTCAACTTTTCCGCCATATGGTCACCGCCCGGGAAATGGATCTTCTCGAACAGGAGTACACGCGGCAGGGAGAGGCTTTCTTTCACGTTTCCGGTGCCGGGCATGAGGCGACTGCCGTGCTGAACACCTTCCTGATCCCGGACGACTGGCTCCACGTCCATTACCGGGACAAAGCGCTGATGCTGGCTCGCGGGGTCAGCCCGGACATGTTCTTCCAGAGTTTGTTCAACAAAGACGGGTCTCATTCTCGGGGACGGCAGATGAACGCACATATGAGCGCGCCGGAACTCAACATCATGAGCCTCGTCGGACCAGTGGGCAACAGCCCGCTTCAGGCTGCAGGGGTCGCCACCGTCATCAAGGACAAATCGACAAATCCGATTGTCCTGTGCGCCCTCGGTGACGGAATGACGCAACAGGGTGAATCACTCGAAGGCTTCGCGCAGGCCGCACGCGATCTGTTGCCGATGTTGTTTCTCGTGGAAGACAACGCGTTCGCGATTTCGACCAAGACTCGCGGCAGGACCTTCTACTCGCTCCCGGACGGCCGGGCCGAGAGCATCTTCGGCATACCGATATTCTACATGGACGGTCGCGATCCGGTTGGATGCCATGACCAGTTTGCCGGGATCGTCGCACAGATGAGAAGCGATCGCAGACCAGTTGTGGTGGTTTTTGAGGTCGACCGGCTGCAGAATCACACGAACGCTGACGATCAACGCGCCTACCGTACTCCCGAGGAGATAGCCGCACTGTGGGAAACCGGCGATCCGATCGCAAATCTGGAAAAAAGACTCGTGGCAGAAGAAGTGGATGCTTCCGAGTTGAAATCGATTGTTGCGCAAATTCGGGAGGATCTCAAAGCGACCGCGCGCCGGGTACAACGCGGCCCGGAGCCTCTACCTGTGTTTACTGCCCTCGCGCCGCTCGCGAAACGACTTTCCGACCCGTCCGCGGAATACCGCGGGAGTGAGTACACCGGTGCGGAATACCGCGGGAGTGAGTACACCGGGTCTGAGCGCAACGGTCAGGAACGGCTCACGATGATCGACGCAATCCGTGAGGTGTTGCGCGCGCAGATGGCACGGGACGAACGGATCATCCTTTTCGGAGAAGACATTGAGGACCCCAAGGGAGACGTCTTTGGCGTGACCCGAGGGCTCACCCAGGCCTATCCGGGTCGCGTGACAAACTCCCCGCTGGCGGAGGCTTCCATTGTCGGGGTATCGGTCGGACAGGCGCTCGCCGGCAAGCGGCCGGTGGCATTTCTGCAGTTTGCCGACTTTCTCCCGATTGCGTACAACCAGATCTTCGCTGAACTGGGCAGCATGTACTGGCGGACCGACGGCAGGTGGCAAGCCCCGGTTATCGTGATGATTACCTGCGGAGGCTACAAGCCCGGCCTCGGTCCATTTCACGCGTCGAGCATGGAGGCTATCGCGACCCACACTCCGGGGGTAGACGTCGTGATGCCTTCCACGGCCGGTGATGCGGCCGGGCTCCTCAACGCCGCTTTCGAGTCGGG
>DATKUF010000039.1:0-4634 GCA_035530755.1 Spirochaetia bacterium
CGGGTGTCTGGGCCGACCTCGGGATGATTCTCTGGGCGGCAGGACTCAAGGTCACCGCGGCATGGACCATCGGAACTGAAACCACAAGTGGTCTGAAGCAGGGAAACTACGTCCAGGGCACCGTCCTCATGGTGCTGCGCAAGCGGTCCGACGAACGGACGGTATATCTGGACGAGCTTTATCCCATGGTTGACGATGAGGTGCGCGCACAGCTTGACCGGATGCATTCGGTGGACGACGACATGCGGCCGCAGTTCGGGGACACCGACTACCAGCTCGGGGCCTATGCGGCCGCACTCCGCGTTCTCACCGCCTACGCTGACATCGAAGGGCAGGACATCCGCCACGAGCTTTTCCGCGTGCGCGAACGAGGGGAGAAATCCCCCTTCGAGCGCATCATCGACCGCGCGGTTTCCATTGCCGCGAACTACCTGGTGCCACGTGGCATAGAAACCTACGTGTGGCACAACCTTCTCGCCTTCGAGCGGCTCTACCTGCGCGGAATCGAGCTCGAGCGCCACGGGGAAGTGCGGCAGGGCGCCTACACGGAGCTCGCGCGCGGATTCGGGGTCCAGGAATACCGCTTCCTCCTCGGAAATGACGAGGCCAACCGTGCGCGCTGCAAAACACCGGGCGAGTTCGGCCGAAGCAGGCTCGGCGAGGAGGATGAATGGGGCGCCACTCTTCTGCGCCATATTCTCTTCGCGATATCGCTCGCATCTGAAACCGACAATGCACGCGAGGGCCTCAATTACCTGAAGAATGCACGCAAGGACTACTGGGGGCGGCGCGCCGACATCCAGGCTATCCTCCTCTTTCTCGAACAGAACATGCACTTTTCCGCCATGGGCCACTGGCAGGATGAAGCCGCGACGGCGCAGCTTCTGCGCGGACTTGTCGCCAACGACTACGGCGGAAGCTCATAGTCATGATCCGCCGACACGTCTTCCACCGGGGGCAGACCGGTAGCGCATTCCTCCCCGACAGGCTTTCAGGCGCACAGTCCTACGACAGGATCGCAGGCTACTTCGACAGCTCACTCCTCGAGTTCGCCGGTGAGGCGTTCGAGTCCATCAAAGGGCGGGTCCGCATCATCTGCAACTCGCACCTGAGCCCGGCGGACGTCCTTGAAGCCTCGCGCGCGGATCAGGAACAGAAGCAAAGCTTCTTCCGGCATGACCCGGCAGAGCTTGCCGTAAGCTCGCGCGACCGGCTCGTCCGTCTTCATCACCTTCTCGCATCCGAACACCTCGAGGTACGCGTGCTTCCCGATGAATCCTTCGGCATGATCCACGGCAAGGCCGGGATCATCACCCTTGCCGACGGCAGCCGTACGAGCTTCCTCGGCTCGACAAACGAGACCTGGGCCGGATGGAATCTCAACTACGAACTTGTCTGGGAGGATGATAGCGATGAGGCGTGCGACTGGGTCAAGCACGAGTTCGATCGCCTATGGAACCACCCGCATGCGGTACCGCTTTCGAAGAGTGTAGTTCGGGAAGTCGAGCGGATGGTTGGCCGCGTTGAGCTTGACCTTTCGAAATGGAAACAGGATGCAGAACCGGGAGGACTTGCCGTTGAGGCACCGGTATATCGGGAGCAGTTCGGGCTATGGCCGCATCAGCGCTACTTCGTGCAACTCGCGTGGCGTGCACATCAGGCTCATGGTGCCCGCTTCATTCTGGCCGATCAGGTGGGGCTCGGAAAAACTGTGCAACTTGCCATGACGGCGCAAATGGCCGCGCTCACCGGCGAGAAGGCGGTATTGATCCTTCTGCCAAAGACGCTGATGGAACAGTGGCAAACAGAGCTCTGGGACCTCATGGAAATCCCGACCGCACGGTGGACCGGGAAGGTCTGGGTAGATGAATCCGGAGTGGAACACCCTCCGGCAGGAAAAGGCCCGCTTGGCCAATGCCCGCGAAGAATCGGAATGATCTCTCAGGGTCTGGTCGTCCGTAATTCCGAGGCGGCCGAATACGTCTTGTCCCGCGATTGGGAGATGGTCGTTCTCGACGAAGCGCACCGGGCAAGACGCCGGAAACTCCCGCCGCTTGCCGAAACCGGCGCCGCCATGCACAACCCGCAACGCGAAGCGAACAAGCTCTATGCGTTTCTTTACCGCCTCGCACCGCGGACAAGATCGATGCTCCTGGCAACTGCGACACCTGTACAGCTCCATGCAATCGAAGCGTGGGACCTTCTGCGCCTGCTTTCGGAAGGAAGCGACCATGTGCTCGGGAGTCCCGGAAGCAAGTGGAGGCAACCATCGGAGGCACTCCCCTATCTCCTCGGACAGGCAACTCCCCCCGAGGACGACGACATCCTGTGGGACTGGCTTCGGAATCCGCTTCCGCCGCGGACGGAGGGGCCTGATTTCAAGTATTTCCGGGACATGCTCGGCATGGACGACACAGAGGCCGTAGCAGCGAACTCCGCTCGAGTTTTTGACAAACTTCCGCCGGCGCTGCAAACCCGCATGCGTCACGCGGCTGAAGACCTATTCGAGCGGCACCATCCGTTCCTTCGAAACATCGTGCGGCGCACCCGGGCCTACCTCGAGGACCAGATCGATCCCAAAACCAACGAACCTTACCTTCGGAAGATCGGTCTCGACCTGATCGACGACCGGCCCATCCATCTCGAAAGTTATCTCGCCGACGGATACCAGGACGCCGAGCAGTTTTGCCGCTTGTTGTCGAAGCGGGTGCGATCGGCAGGTTTTTTCAAGACTCTTCTGCTCCGACGCATCGGCAGTTCGATTCGGGCGGGACTGAACACCGTAGAGAAGATGCTTGGCTCGTGGCAAGTCGACCTGGAAGCCGCAGAGGACGAGGGTGAAGAGGTCGACGAGACCGACGCCGAACTTACCGAAGCAAATCGTGAGGATCTGAAAGCACTTACGCGTGAGGAAACGCGGCTCCTCGAGCGGTGCGCGGAGCATCTGCGCCGTGGTCTCGATCAGCGACAGGGAACCGATCCAAAGTACGACACCATAATCCAGTATTTGCGCGACGAGAAATGGGCGGACGACGGGTGCATTCTTTTTTCTCAGTACTACGACACTGCGCGATGGGTGGGGGAGAGGATTGCTGAAGAGTTCACGGGGGAAACCATCGCGCTCTATGCCGGTTCCGGCAAATCCGGGATTTGGGAAGCAGGCACCTTCCTTTCCCGTAATCGCGAAGACATAAAGCGATTTGTGCGCGAACGCAAGGTAAAGATCCTCGTCGGAACCGATGCTGCGAGCGAAGGGCTCAACCTGCAGGCCCTGGGAACACTCATCAACGTTGACCTCCCCTGGAACCCAACCCGGCTCGAACAGCGCAAAGGCCGGATCCAGCGCATCGGCCAGTCCCATAACACAATCAAAATCCTCAACTTGCGGTATAAGGACTCCGTCGAGGATCGCGTACACGAAGTGCTCTCCGACCGGCTCCGTGCAATCAGCGACCTCTTCGGTCAGATTCCGGACATCTTGAAGGATGTCTGGGTAGAGGTCGCATTGGACAACCTCGCGGAAGCGGAACGGCTCATCGAAGACCTTCCGAACACAAACCCCTTCGACTACCGGTATTCGCAACTCGGTGACATTCCGGAATGGGACACGTGGAAAGAGGTAGTGAACCGGGTGGAGAAGATAGCCCAGCTGCGGAAGCCGTGGTGAGCGTCAGAGCTCTGCGATCACGCAAGAGGATTGATCTCGTTTGAGTTCCACTCTGCAAGTCTACACGACAGAACAGACCGGCTGACTCATGGGTGAATCTCATGTGCGGCAACTACAAGAGCGGGCGGCGCACCCGGAGACCGCAATGGCCCGGAGGATTCTTACCTTGCAGCATACATTTTCACCGACCGGCGCGAAAGAGTCAGAACAAGGAGACGTCATAGAATGCCGAGCGAGATCGAGTTCCCGGTGACTTTGTTCCTCTCAAAAGAAAAAATCAGCTTGATGCCGCGAGACGAACTATCTGCCTTTCTTCAGGTTCTCAGAATTGACAACGCGATACGGACACCAATGAAACTCCACCTGAAATTGCGAGACAACCCCGACGGCGTGGAAAGCACAAAGGACAAGATTGACCTTATGCTCCAAATGGTGGCGACATACTATGAGGGTGTTCGAACGTTTGCCCGCAATCTCTATCCTCGGCTCAACGTGGCGCGGTATCTTTCTCCGGATCGGCAAGTGTGGTTTGAAAGTCTCCGGGAACGTCTCAACAAACTCGACGAGGATTACTTCCTCAAGATGGCGGCAACAATCCGAGATAAAATCGTCGGCCATTTTGATCATGACGTAATACTCTCGAGCGTCACCGAGGGTGCAGCAACTGAAGATTTCTTATTCGCCTATCTCAAAGATGCTACCGTCAACGGCTTCGTTGCTGTTGAGCCTTACTCGATGGTTGGGGGGTTCCTGTCCAAGCTGCTCCCACCCGAAGTTCCGAAGGGTGACACCTGGATGTGGATTAACGATACCGCCTTTCGCGAAGCCGACTTGTTTTGTCGATTTCTCGAACACTTCTCGGCCGCGTTTGCCGCCGAAAATGGGGTGAAACGGCGTGGCCTACCGTTGGGGAATGGCGGCGAAACACTCGGATCCTTCTGACGAGCAGATGATGCGGATATAGCAG
>DATKUF010000040.1:0-9750 GCA_035530755.1 Spirochaetia bacterium
TTCGGCCGACGAATGCAACGAGGCGCGGATGCATCGCGAGTCGTTTGAGCTGGGGTTTAATCAGGCCTCTGAGCTACAGACGTCTGGCTCCCGAGTAGACCTCCCCCACCTTCAGGGCCGCCGTGCCCTTTCCCGGAAGACGGTCCGGATTCCACCTCTTCATATTCTCGAAGTACTGCCCATCGGTGTAGTATTCGATGAGCCCCTTTACCTGGTAGGATTTTCGCTCCTTCGTGAAAAACAGGATGGAGCCGCGGCTCCCCACCCTGATGTTGGCGAGCGTCTTTTCGAAGTAGTTATCGGCGACAAGAATAGTTTCCCCATCGTAGATCGACATGCTTGTCGCGTATATCGAGTTCGGACTTCCGTCTCTGCTGACGGTGGTAAAGACCATCGGCCCTTCGCGATTCTCCCACGCGTGTATGACCTCCTGCGGCAACGACTCCACTGGTTTCCTCCTTGAGATGGGCGATCTGTTTCTCTGTGATGTAGCGCGTGGAAGGATAGCGGAAATCCGGCCGTCGGGCAACGTGACTGCAACCTGACGAGCTCGCTATTCCTTGGCATGATTGACCGTTCGCAGGTAACTTCAGTTATGACGGAAGCTAAGGAAGAAGCCGCCACTATCATTTCCCGGCTCTCGCTGCACCTTGCCGCTGAACCGGCGGTCGTGATCGCCGTGGTCTACGGTTCGACCGTCTCCGGGCGTCTTCATCCGCGGAGCGACGTCGACCTCGCGGTTGCCGACCGGGGGCTTCTGGAGACCGAAAAGCTGATCGACCTATCGACGGAGCATTCGGCAGTCTGCGGCCGCGAGGTGCAGATCCGGGACCTTCGCAGGCTCGAGGGGCTCATTCTCCACCGGGTGCTCACAACCGGCCGCGCAATCAAAGAGACAGACACAACTCTTTACGCGCAGCTCGCACTCAAGGCGCTCGACTTCGCGGAGGACCTTCTCCCGGCCCTCAGGAAGGCCGATGATGCGCAGGTCCGTCGATTCGTGGAGGGACGATGATCGATCGCGGGGTCGTCACAACGCGTCTCTCCTCGTTAGCCCGGCACATCAAACGTATCGAAGACCACGACCCGCAGGATATTGTCTCGGTCAACCTTCAGCGCGCTGTACAGCTCTGTGTCGACGTTGGCAGCCACATCCTTGCCGAAATCGGGGAGTCTGTCCCGCCGACGATGGGCGAGGTCTTTTCTCTACTTGCCGCGGCCGTGACGGATCAGATGGAACGGCGGCCGTAGCCGCACCCCGCCACGCTCATACGCGATGTTGATTTCCGGGCGCTTCATCGCTACACTGTAACGACTTACAGTCAAAGGATGCTAATTGAATGAAATGTTTGGTAACAGGCGGCGCCGGCTTCATCGGCAGCAGCATGATCGACCGCCTTCTTGCAGACGGGCACGAGGTTGTCTGTTACGACAACTTCAGCTCGGGTCAGGAGCTGTTTCTCCAGAGTGCAAAGAAGAACGGCAGTTTCACCCTGGTGAAGGGGGATCTCCTTGATTCCGACTCGCTGAAAGCGGCGATGGCCGGCTGCGACACGGTGTTCCACTTCGCGGCAAATGCCGATGTCCGTTATGGGGCGGATCACCCGCGGCGCGATCTGGAACAGAACACCATCGCTACCTACAATGTGCTTGCAGGCATGCTTGAGCACAAGATCCGAAGGATTGCATTCTCGTCTACCGGTTCCATCTATGGCGAGGCAAAAGTAATTCCCACCCCCGAAGACGCTCCGTTTCCGGTTCAGACATCGCTCTACGGCGCGTCGAAGCTCGCAGGCGAAGGACTCATCAGCGCCTTCTGCGAAGCGTACGACATGCAGGCCTGGATCTTCCGCTTTGTGTCGATTCTGGGCGAGCGGTACACGCACGGACACGTCTTCGATTTCTGCAAACAGCTCTTCGCCGATCCCACCCGGCTCAAGGTGCTCGGCAACGGTGCGCAGCGTAAATCATATCTCTACATACAGGACTGCATCGACGCGATTCTTTTCGCGCTAGGGAACGCGCAGGAAAAGGTGAACATCTTCAACCTGGGTACCGACGAGTATGTGGAGGTGAACGACTCGATTCACACCATCACCGAGACACTCGGACTGAATCCTGAATTGGTCTACTCGGGTGGAGATCGAGGATGGATAGGCGATAACCCGTTCATCTGGCTGGACACTGCGAAGATTCGCGCGCTCGGCTGGAGACCGAAACTCGACATCCGGCAGAGTGTCAGGAAGACGGTAGAGTACATAGATGCCAACCGCTGGATCTTCGATGCGCGGAAGTAGGCGGCGATGAAGCGGGCGCTTGTTCCCTACTTCAATATCGGACTCGGTCATTTCGCGTTTGCCCGCTCCATCAAGAAAGCGTTCGAGTCGCTTCCCGAGCCATGGGAGGTGAACCTTCTGGACATGGGGCGGGAGATGCCCGGCGATCGTCTGCAGAACACCTACGTCGAGAGCTGGAAGAAGATTCTTGCAGCGCCGCCCGCGGTCAAGTCCATGCTCTTCGGGCTGAACAGGCTGGCGCCGTGGAGCATCAGTCTCGGTATTGCGCGCCTCAACAGCAAGAGCAGTCAGGCGGCAGGCGAGCTTCTGCGACAGTCGGCTCCGGATGCGATAGTGGCGTGCCACTGGGGCGCCGCCCATGTGCTCCACAGAGCCCGAAAGGACGCGGGAATCGATGTCCCGCTTTTCTATGTCTACGGTGAGGTTGCAGGGATCGTACCGCAGATACGTTCGGGCGCAGATACCTACTTCTACATGACCGATGAGGCGCGCGAGGCGCTTCTTGGCATCGGAGTGCTGCCGGAACAGCTTGCCGAAATTGGGTTTGTTCTGCAGCCGGGTCTCGAGCTCGAGCTTCCGGACCGTGCGGACTCCCGGCGGGAGCTTGGCCTTGATGAGGACCGATTCACCGTGCTCATTGCCTTTGGCGGTGAGGGGATCGGCAACGCCTATCCCTTTCTCGACTACTTCCGTCAACAGGGTACCGCGCAGATTCTCGTTCTCACCGGCAAGAACAGAGCGTTCTTCGAGTCGCTCAAGACGCGCTATCCGGACCGTCCGGGTGTCCCGAGGATCGTCCCGTCCGGATACATTCCCGACATCAGAACCGCGTATGCGGCAGCGGATGTTCTTTCGGGCAAGTGTGGCGCAAGCTTTGCGATGGAGGCGGTTCGCTATCACCGGCCGCTTCTCATCACCGGGCTCGGAGCTCCCAATGAAGGACACAACCGGGACTATATCGTCGATCACGGTTACGGCAGCTACGTGCCTCGACCTGCGCAGTTTGCGGCCGAGATCGAACGGCTTTCGTCCGACCCGGATGCCTACCGGGCGGCACTCGAACCATTTGCCGTAACCCGGCCGCATTCGGGTGCCGAGGATATCGTCAATTTTGTGGTGAATCGAATCGGCCGGTGAACCCGGCCGGAGGACAGGCTCGGCATTTCGTTGAACGAAATTCTCGTCTGTTGTATGATTGAACGATCGGCCCGGCGGGCCCGACTCAACGGGGATGCTCTTGGATAGATCGATGATCGTCCTCTGCGGAGGGCTCGCGACCCGGCTGCGGCCGATTACGGAGAAGATTCCAAAATCACTTGTCGATGTGAACGGCCGGCCGTTTATTGAATTCGTGCTCGAACGGCTCTCGCGCCGCGGAATTCGAAATGTCGTGCTCAGTGTCGGGTATCTCGGAGAGATGCTCGAACAGGCGGTCGGCAGCGGAGAACGCTTCGGGCTCTCGGTGCGATATTCGTACGACGGCCCCACGCTGCTCGGAACCGCGGGAGCGATCAAAGGCGCAGCGCACCTTCTGACGAGCCCGTTTTTTGTCCAGTACGGAGATTCGTTTCTGGACGTCGACTACACTGCAGTCGACGCCGCTTACCAGAGGAGCGGGAAACTCGGGCTCATGACGGTGCTGCGAAATGAGGGCAAGTGGGACCGCAGCAACGTCGTTTTCCGCGACGGTCGACTCGTCTCGTACGACAAGCGCGATCCGGGGCCGGGGGCGAACTACATCGACTACGGTCTGTCGCTGCTCGACAAGTCGGTGCTCGAGCGGGTGCCCGAAGGCGAATCCTGCGATCTCTCGGTCATTCTCGGAGAGCTCTCCGCGGAGAACGAGCTCGAAGGTTTCGAAGTCTTCAATCGTTTTTACGAAATCGGTACGATCACCGGGCTCACGGAGACCCGGGAGTACCTCAAACTTCAGAAGGAGAACTGAGAATGGAGAGCTACGTACAGCAGCATCTGCGCGAAGCAGAACAGATCATCCGGAGTATCGACGCCGACCAGGTGGAAAGAATGGTGAGCGAGCTGGTGAAGCTCCGCGACAGGGGCGGACGACTCTTCTTCCTTGGCGTCGGAGGGGGCGCTGCAAACGCATCGCACGCGGTCAATGACTTTCGAAAGCTCGCGCACATCGAATCCTATTCGCCTACCGACAACGTCTCGGAACTCACGGCGCGGACGAACGACGAGGGATGGGAAACGGTGTTCGCGGAGTGGCTTCGCGGAAGCCATCTGAATGAGAAGGATATGATTTTCGTCCTTTCGGTGGGAGGCGGCAATCTCGAGAAGAACGTCAGCCCCAACATCGTTCGGGCGCTTCAGTACGCGAAAGAGATCGGCGCAGGCATCATGGGTATCGTGGGGCGCGACGGCGGATACACCGCGAAGGTTGCCGATGTGGCGGTGGTGATTCCCACGGTGAACGCGAAAACGGTGACGCCCCACTCGGAGGCGTTCCAGGGCGTAATCTGGCACCTCGTCGTCTCCCATCCATCACTTCAGGCCCAAGTCACGAAATGGGAATCGGTGAAGTAGAAAGAATGCCTGCGCTGTTCCTTGACCGCGACGGCGTGCTCATCGAATCGGTTGTTGTCGACGGCAAGCCCTATCCGGCGCCGGACGTGAAGGCGGTTCGCTTTGTTCCCGGCGCCGCGCAGTTGTGTTCCACGGCCAGGGAACTCGGCTTCAGGCTCGTCTGTGTGACCAACCAGCCGGACGTCGCCCGCGGCACCACGGCGCGCGAAACGGTGGAGGAGATTAATCGTTTCGTCGGTGAAAAACTGGGCATCGAGGATTTTCGCGTCTGCTTTCACGACGATGCTGACCGGTGTCAGTGCCGTAAACCGGCGCCGGGGCTGCTTCTGGCCGCGGCGCGAGATCACGATCTGGATCTGGCTGCAAGCTACATGATCGGCGACCGCTGGAAGGACATCGAAGCTGGAAAGCGTGCCGGGTGCAGAACGATATTTGTTGATTATCATTACGACGAAGCGGTGAAAAGCGAGCCGGATTTCCGCATATCCCGCGTCGCAGATGCGAGAGCAATCCTACAAAGGGGGAGACAGATATGAATCCAAAATCGGTGCACGAGCTTCGAACCAAAATTTTCGCCGACGGGGCAGACCGCGACGCAATTCTCGCGCTTAACAAGAAGGATTACATCAAGGGCTTCACCACGAACCCGACGCTGATGCGCAAGGCGGGAATTACCGACTACGAGAAATTCGCCCGCAGCATCCTGGAAGAGATACCGGACAAGCCGTTTTCGTTCGAGGTTTTCGCCGACGATTTTGAATCGATGTCGAAACAGGCGGACATCATTGCGCGGTGGGGAGACAACGTATACGTGAAGATCCCGATCACCAACACTCAAGGTGAGTCCGCCAAAGACCTGATCCGCCGCCTCGCGGGACGCGGCTACAAACTGAACATTACCGCGATGACGACGGTGAACCAGGCTGAGAGCATCATGAGCTGTTTTGACGGGAGTCCTTCGAGCTACATCTCCATCTTTGCAGGCCGCGTGGCGGACACCGGACGCGATCCGGTGGCGATGATGGCTCGGGCGGTTGAGGTGCTCAAGCCGCACAAAAATCTCGAGCTCATCTGGGCGAGCCCTCGCGAGCTTCTCAATATCTATCACGCAGACCAGGTCGGCTGTCACATTATTACGGTGACTCCCGAGATATTGAAGAAATTGGATCTGATTGGAAAGGATCTCAACAGGTACTCACTCGAGACTGTTCAGATGTTCTACGAAGATGGGCAGAAGTCAGGATTTCACCTGGGCTGATGCCGATCTCCGCCAACCCCGGCGCTACTTTTTTGGCGCCGGGTCGTGCTCGGTCCCGAAGGGCCAGTCTGTCGGCAGATTGACGGCTGTGGCAGGCTCCGGATAGAGCTCGACCGCTGCGCGGCGCGGCGCGCCGGCGAGAAACACGCCGCCGGTGGTGAGCAGCATTCCAACCAGCTTGAAGGCGGAGAGCGGGGCTCCGGGCATGGCTACCAGCGGCACAATCTGCGGCATCAACACGTAGAGCGCTGCGTGGAACGGAGCGATGACCGATGCGTCTGCCTTGCGGTGAAATCCCCACTGCACGGTGAAAAACGCTCCGGAGCCGAAAAAGAAACTGAGCACGAAGGGCAGCCGGCCGATCGGGTCCTGCGGCAGCAATCCAATGACTCCTCCGATCTGCTGACCGATTCCCTTGAGGACCGGATCGAGCCCGCCGAGACCGCCGGCCAGCAGTCCGAACGCCACCCCCACGAGCCACTTCGATTTGCCCCGAAGCACGAAGAAGAGTCCGGTAAACGCACAGACAAGAAATGCCGCGATGAATATCCAGACCGACGTCAGTCGTATGTTCGAAAGCGAGGACGAGGGGTTCACAATCCCGTCGTACCCAAGCACGAGCGTGCCTGCCACGAGTATGATTGCTCCGGCAAAGTGCCGTTTGGTCACCTGCTCTTTCAGCACTATGCGTGATGTGATCATGAGTGCAATGATTCCGAGCCCGAACATTGAGGTAGCATAGGAGGGCGGGGCAAACTCGTTAGCAATCATGATCCAGAGAAAACTGGTGTTGTTCAGCATGAACCCGGACCAGTAGATGACGCGTCGTTTTACCGATTTATCTTCTCCGGTCACCGCCTGAATGCCGAACCGCTGCATGACTTTGGCGAAATGGATGGCGAGTGTGTTTGCAATGCCGAAGAGAAGCGCAATAAGCTGGTTCATGGCTGTCCCGTGACCATGAAGTGTAGCCAACTATCCATGCTTAGTCTACTTTGGTAGTCTTACAGGCACGTTTCCGAGCGGAGGTTAACATGATCATCACCAGAACGCCGTTTCGAATCACCCTCGGCGGAGGCGGGACCGACCTGCCTTCCTACTACCGGAAGTACGGCGGGTTTCTCCTCAGCGCAGCGGTCAACGGGTATATGTATATCCTCGTGAACCGGCGCTTCGAGCCGACCTATCAAATCAAGTATTCAAGAACCGAAACCGTCGATACGATCGATGAAATTGCACATCCGATAGTGCGGGAAGCTCTGCGACTGGTGAATATTGACCGGGGCATCGAGATCATGTCCATGGCCGACCTTCCTGCCGAAAGCGGACTTGGAAGCTCGGGAAGCTTCGCGGTCGGCCTGCTGAATGCGCTGCACTCCTATAACGGGGAGTGGCGATCGCCGCAGGAGCTTGCTGAAGAGGCCTTCCATATCGAGGCCGAGATTCTGAACGAGCCTGTGGGGAAACAGGACCAGTACATCGCCGCCTACGGGGGTATCATCAGCCTGGAGATAGGAACCGACGGTGTGGTCAAAGTGACGCGGCATCAGTTTACCACGGATGTGATGGATAAACTCGAATCCAACTGTATCTATTTTCACACCGGCATTCGCCGAAAGTCTTCGGAGGTGCTGACGCACCAGTCGAAATCGGTTACCAGTGAAGATCAGGCGGTCGTGGAAGCCATGCACCAGATTAAGGAAATCGGAAGAACCTGCATCGAGAAATTCGAAAGCGGGGACGTCGACTGGTTCGGCAAATCCCTCGACATGCACTGGCAGATCAAGAAAACAATTTCTCAGAAGATGAGCGATCCAAGGATCGACAACTGGTATTCAGTGGCGCTGAATAACGGCGCCCTCGGAGGCAAGCTCATTGGAGCAGGCGGTGGCGGATTCTTCATGCTCTACTGTCCGGATTCCCATGACCGCACCCGCCTCCGCAAAGCTCTGGGCGAGCAGGGGCTGAACGAAGTCCGTTTCCGCATCGAAAGCGAGGGAACGAAGTCGATAGCCAACATCAATTAGCAGCGTGCGAGGCGACCGAGGCGGACACCTCGTTTGCTTCCGCGGCCCCGGCGGTCACCGGTGCACCATACAGGTACTCCCGGTATCCGTCGTTCCGGATGTTCGCCAGATAGAAGGCCTTTGGCGGCTGGTCGGATGAGGCCCCGGTTTCGTTTTGAACCGATTCGGCGTCCGGTTCGGCGATTTCGCTTTCAATTTCCGGGCCGGCCATCCACAGCTCGTAATCGCGAATGGTTGCCCTTCTGCCGCGGCCTATCAGCTCGTGCGGCCAGGACGCGATGACAGCCGGCGCATCCGAGGTCACCTTCGCTCCGATCAGGATCATGGTGTTTCCGGATCCGTAGGAGGCGATGAGGATCGACTTTCCGATGATTTTCTCACCCTCCTCCCGATAGCGTTCGATCAGCAGGGAGGCGAGGTTAATGTAGACGGACGCCGTATAGCTGTTCCCGGATTCCGCGATCGGCTCGATCGCGCTGTAGAAACCACCCCGCGCCAGATGTGCACGGGCCTCGGCGATCGTCATTCCGGCGTGTTCCTCGAACATCTTTTCCAGCGCCATTCCGGGCATGTTTCTGAAGGGTGCATGCAGGACGAAGTAATCGGTACCAAGAAGAATATCTTTCACGCTCGTGTCGTGTCTCCCCGCGAAATCGCGCAATGCACCGTCCAGGTTGATCTTGTAACACTGCATCGAATACTGGCCCTTGACCTTTGCGGTGATCGACCCGACGGGTCGGAAGAAATCGTCCACGTCCTGCGAGTAGTAGCCGGGGGAGGCAAGGTCGAGCTCGAGAAGTTTCGGATTCGGCTCCACAAGAATGGCAGCGGCTCCTGATCCCTGCGTGACCTCTGCAGTCGATTTGCCTTCGTAGCGGGCTATGTCGCTTGCAGTAACGATGCCGAACTCGTTCGGATTGCCCGAAAGTGCGAGAAGTGCACCGGTTGTGATCAGGCCGGCCGTTGCGCCTGCGCAGGCGTGCTGCAACTGGTAGCTGGCCAGAGTTTCGGGGAGATTGAATCCTGCAAGGCCCAGCATCCCCTGTACGTAGGCTGAAACCGGCTTGGAATGGTCCACACCGGTTTCGGTGCCGGCAACCAGATATCGCAGTCCGGAGAGCGTCTGCTGACCGGACGCCGTGCGCCGTCGTTCGAGAAGCTGTGCCGCCGCGGTGGCGGCCATGGTTGCGCTATCCTCCCAGGGCCGGGGGAATCGAATTGCCCGCTGCCCGGTTGTTCTGAGGGCGCGCTCGAAGTGTCGCGCGAGATTGGGGATTGTGCGAACGCGGTACGCCGCGAGTGATACGAGATCCATTCTCTGCTCGGGAACGTAGACTGATATGTCGCTGATACCAACAGTGCGTGGGTTCACTTGTTCGTCCTCCGTGGGCCGTACCGACGCCACATGATTTACGTATAAATGTACCAAATGAACTTTGCCGTGTAAAGTACTCTGCGTGTTTTTTCTGTAGTGTCCCGAAGCTTGGTGATCAAACTCAGCTAAGAGCATATGCAGGAACATATTCGGGCTTCGGGTATTGGAGTTTGGAGATGCCCATCCGGGTACGCAACTGGGCAACATCGATCTTTCCTCGTGCCCCGAGTCGCCGCACCTTCGCGA
>DATKUF010000041.1:0-3395 GCA_035530755.1 Spirochaetia bacterium
TCGCCGAGTCGTCGTATCATGAACGACCCGGAATTGTGCACCGCCTGGACAAAGACACCTCCGGAGTGATCATTGCCGCGAAGAATCCGGAGTCGCTCGAATACCTCGCTTTGCAGTTCCGGCGGCGAACCGCAAAAAAAATATACCTGGCCGTAGTGAAGGGCAGACCGCGAAGTCGCCGGGGAATTGTAGAAGGAAACATCAGGCGCGATCCGGCACACCGGAAACGGTTCGTCCTTTCCGAGTCGCAGGGCAAGCCGAGCCGATCCAGCTACCGGGTAGTGCGCGAGCTGGGCGACTATACGCTTGTCGAGCTCAGGCCGGTCACCGGGCGAACTCACCAGTTGCGGGTCCACATGCAGCACATCGGCAATCCCGTGCTCGGCGATCCGATCTACGGCCGTAAAGACCCAACCTATCCCGACCTGCCGCTCATGCTGCACGCATACCGACTGCTCATCACGACTCCCGACGGCGTTTCACGCACCTTTAAGGCACCGCTGCCGGAACGGTTTCGCAATTTTCTCTCACAAAAAACTGCGCACGGCTGACGCCGCCTCCCCCAGGGCTTTACGCACACCGGAGCGGCAACTGCCTGCCGACGTCAATGGGACTTCATCAAGTCGCGGTTGGTCTTTGTTTCGACTTCGATCGTGCTCGGCGGCCCTTCGGTCGGGAGCATGATTGTGTGCGGCGGAAGCGGGAATATCTTCTCCTGGATGTCCGCGACGAGCAAAGCGTTCGCGTAGGTGTTGATTGTCTCTCCTGTCCGTCCGGCGCTCAGAATCTCTCCGACAAAAAGGAGATTCTCGACGCGGTAGATGAGCGCGTCGCTCCAGTATCCTGCGAGAGAAATGGGCACCACGTTGAAGCCGGAGGCCCGAAACTGCTTTACGTTTGCAACCGGCGTCGCCTGATGCTGCATCACCAACGGATTCGCCGCGTAAAGCTTCGCGTCGTAAATGCGAAGCAGAGTGTTGATCCCGCGGAGGTGCGCCTCTTTTTCGTGTGTGATGAGCACGGAGCGAATGTAGAATCGATGCTGCTCAATCAGTTCCAGGAGAGGCACATCCATCACACCCGGGTCGACGATGAGCGCATCGCCCCCTTCGTCGGGTCCGAGAACGTAAACGTTTGTCAGGCTTCCGGGTGAAAAATGATAAAGGAGCTTCATTTCCCCCCCCCGCCGCTTTCGCCAAACGTCGCATCTTCCGTGTTCGAGTACTTGAAGTCCACCTGATCCTTCACGCAGTCAGTGAAGTCCGCGCCTTTGAGGTTGCAGTCGCAGAAACGAACCTGCGCAATCGTGGCACCGATGAAACGGGAATGCATCAGGTCGGAGTCGCTGAAATCGCTGTCCTGTATTCTGCAGCAATTGAAGCTGTCCTGAACCAGCGTGCTTCCGGTGAAATCAACGCCTTCCAGCGACGCGAGCGCAAACAGGCAATTCTGCACGGTGCTGCCGCGAAAATTGCACGCTTTGAAGGCAGATTCGGCAAAGAAACAGAGCACGAAAGTAGACTCGGAAAAGTTCACCGACTGAAAACTGCCGTGTGAAAAATCGCAATTGATGAAGACCTTCCGCGAAAAGTCATTGCCGTCGAACTGCAAGTAGCCGAGACTGAGCTCTTCGATGCGGCCGGGCCGTTCGAACCGATCAGGCAGGCCGGCAATATACGCGCCGCGTTCCGCGATGTGCAGCCCGCACCGCTCTTCGCCGGTCAACGCGTAGTTCATGCAGCCTTCCATGGAACACCTGATAGACGCAAACATTAGGTTCAACGTACTCCGTTGAACACCCGGCTTGCAAGAGGCGGGTGCCGTAAGAATACGACTGCTTGATAGCGGTTCCCAACTGCGTTAAGATCCAGATTATGGCCACCTGTTTTGCATGCGGCGCGTCGCTCGATACGGTGGGGCGTGTCTACAGGAACACTCTCTGTCCATCATGCGGGAAGGACGCTCGCGTGTGCAGAAACTGCCGTTTCTACGAGCCCGGCGCCCATTGGGACTGCCGGGAAACCATTTCGGAACCGGTACGGGACAAGGATCGGGCAAACTTCTGTGACTTCTTCATGCTCTCGCAGACGAGTGCGCCGCCGGGGAAGAAAACGCAGGAAAACGACAAATCGACCGAGGCGCGATCAAAGTTTGACAACCTATTCGGAAATGAGTGAAAGACCGGTAGCTTTCTTCGACTCCGGACTCGGTGGTTTGCCCTACTACGAGTGGGCGGCCGGTCGACTCCCGACCGAGAGGTTTGTCTATCTCGCAGACACCGCGAATTTTCCCTATGGAGAAAAACCAGTCGGAGAGCTGGAACGGATTGTCGTGAAGAATGTGGGAAGGCTTATCGCACAGACGAACCCGAAAGTCGTGGTCGTCGCGTGCAACACCGCATCGGTGGTTGCGCTCTCTGCGCTGCGTCGAAGCTTTCCGATTCCGTTCGTCGGTGTCGTGCCGGCGATAAAACCTGCAGCAAAGTTCTCGAAAAGCCGCAGTATCGGACTGCTGGCCACCGCGCGCACAGTGACCGACAAGTACACCGAACGACTCATCCGGGACTTCGCTATGGACTGCAACATCGCCCGGATCGCCGACGGCGCCCTGGTTAGATTCGTCGAGAGTCGGATTCTGGACGCCGGGGTTGAGGAGAAAAGAGCTGCAATCAGCGCTTCGGTCCGCTCTCTCCGCGAGGCGAAGGTGGATGCAGTGGTACTCGGCTGCACCCATTTCGTCTATCTGGCGGCCGAGATCGAGGAGGCGCTCGGACAGGGGGTACGAGTACTTGATTCGCGTGAGGGCGTCGCAGAGCAGCTCGCCCGCGTCATCACCCGTGCACGAGATGCGCAATCGCCAAAGCGTGCCGATTCGTTTTACGTGACCGGCTTCGAGAACCTGTCGACCGGAAATCAGGAGGAGAGTTATCGCGCCTTCGCAGTGCGATTTGGGATGCGATACGAAGGGGTGATCGGGACCGCGGGCGAGCCGGATTCCATGCCGGCCGCCGGGGACGGATCCCGCGTTGTGCCATGAACGAACATACGATTCGGCTTCTTCAGTTCGACCGTATCCGAGAAGAACTGTGCACCTATGCGCTCACCGAAGACGCGCGTGATCTGATTCGCAATCAGGCTTTCTTCACGCAGCTCGCAGAACTCCTGCCGAATCTGTCGCTGGCAGTGTCGTACCGGCGCTGTCTCGTCCGAATTGATGAATTGTCCGGCCTTGCCTTTCCTGAAATTCGCCCGTTTCTGCCTCGCCTCGAGAAAGAGGGAAGCGTTCTCGAGGCAACCGAACTGCGAGCGTTGAGCCGTTATATCGCTTCTGCATTGCACCTGAAACGTGCGCTCATCGAAGCAAACGACGACCCTCTCCTCGAATCGATCGCAGCC
>DATKUF010000042.1:0-2517 GCA_035530755.1 Spirochaetia bacterium
GTCGATCTCCACTACCGGCACGATATCGCGGCTCGAAGAGGTGATGAATGCCTCCTCGAACAGATCCAGATCGGCAGCGTTCGGCGCCTCGCGAGTCATCTCGCAGATCGGTCCGCCGGCAGCAAAGAGGAAACGCTGCGCGATCCCGAGAAGAACGCCGGTCCCTGCGGTCCTCACGATACGCGGATGCTGCCGGTAAACCGCATAAAAATTACTACTTGTACCTTCGAGCATCTGACCCGCCGCATTGCACAGGATCGCTTCGGCGAGCCCGCCTGCGAGATGCGCCGATATTGCAGCACGTTTGTGGAGCCAAGCAGTTGTTTTGCTCTCGGCGCGGTCGCGAACCGTGTCGTGAATCGTGATGCAGCGAACACCGGTTTCATAAACCTCGGCGGGAAGTCCGTTGAAGGGTTCGATCGACAATGTAATCGGATCGCCCTCCCGCGGAACGGTGATCCGAAAGCGCATGTCACCACCTCCCGCTGCCTGCATCATCGTACGCAGGGCTCGTCTGACCGCAGACCGGTCGAGCGCGAGGGGAATTCGCTCCCGCCGTGCCGAGTCTTCCAGTCGATCGAAATGAAAATCGATTCCCGCAACCTTGCCGCCTGCTCTGGTGTTGCTCAGCGTGTAGATGCCATCATCGGGCTCATAGGCCGCGGCATCCGCGAGCGAATCGGGTGAGTAATCCGCCGCCTCGAGGCGTCCGGAGACAAGCCGTCGGACAAGGCAGCGTTTTGCCTGCCCGCGATCGCCGCTCAACGTCCGCTCCCGGCCATCTTCTCCAGCCATGATGCAGTAACAACGCCCCGGTGAACCTCCACGATCCGGTCTTCGATTATGACTATCGTTGTCGGGACGGAGCTGACCCCCCAATCCCTCGCCGCTCTTCCGTCGGAGTCAAGCAGGACGTGAGGCATCAACGCGTCGGCACGAAGTTCCTGGAGAAACTTCCGAACCACTTCCGACGTCGCGACACCTGCCGGCACCTGTTCGGTACTCGAAAGATCCACGGCGTATAGCCTCGCCTGTCGTCTGCCGGATGTCGTCGATTCGCGCACAAACCGATCAATCTCCGGGATCTCGGCCCTGCAGGGCGGACACCATGTCGCCCAAAAATTGATGAACGTGACTTCCGCCCTATTCGACGTGCCCCCGGTCGACGACTCCGGACCGGGAAACACTCGTACGACACCTGCGATATCGGCGAGTTGAAGCGTCGGCGCGCGGTCCCCAACTTCGTTGCCGATAACCGAAGGCGCGCCGACCGGAGCCTTCGGAATCTCGGGTAGAATAATCCAGGCAACTCCACACGCCAGAAGCACGGTCGCGGACCATGTTCCGATGCTCAACGCCACCGATAAGCGGATTTCGGCGGCTGTACGGGCGATCGCGACGGCAAGGAACAGCGCGGCCGCAGCGGACCCGGCAATGATTCCGATCAAACCGCCGGGAAGGTAGAGCAGCGACAGAGGCGACCGGATGACGGTTGCGGTCGATGTGAGCAGTGGTGATATCTTCCAGACTGCAAAATAGATGAGCAGTGCATTGATTCCGGAATCCCATGTTCGGGTTCGGACAGCGGCATCCTTGCGCGCCACGATTATTGCGACGGCGGCACCGACGAGAGCGGATGCAAAAAAGATCAGCCAGAGCAGTGGAATCTCCAGAGGACCTGCCTGAATCACCGTTCCACGAGTCAAGATCGCTCGCCTCGTCCCCGCTTTCGGAGCCGGTGAAAATAGAACGATCGCGCCCATTCGGCAACCCGGTATGCTGCGTACATGCCCTGTCGCAGCGGGACATCCCAGCAGCCGGGACGATGGAGAATTTCCCCACCGAATCCGGTCTTGAAACGATAGAGCCCCGACATCGGATGCAGAGGATCGTCCGAAGGCGGAATGCCGAACAGATCGTACTCGCGGCACCCGGCCTCTTTGGCATCGTTCATGGCGCGCCACTGCAGAAGGTAGGCCGGCATCAGATTCCGCTTTTCGTTCGACGACGCGCCGTAGAGGTAGGTGGCGCGCCGACCATAGAATGCAGTGATGATTGCCGCAAGCTCCTCGCCCTCGTGCACGGCGAGGTATAGTCTGATAAGCGGACTGCGGCCGGAAAACGTATTCGACAGCTCAAACAGGGTGCGATAGTATTCCTCGGAATGGATAGCGATGTGGTCGCGCCCGGCAGTCTCACGGTAGAGACGGTAGAAAGTATCGAACCGGTCGAGGGCGGCGCGCACAACCTCGACACCCTTGCGCTCGGCCAGCCGGATGTTGTAGCGGGTCTTCGCTTTCATGCCGGCGAGAATCGCCTCGGGCGCGGCCGTTATATCCAGCACGACCGTGCTCGGCGGCTGTACGTCTACGGGAGCCGGAGTCATTCCTGCGAGCACGGAACGAAAATCCAGTTTCGCTGGTGCCGCACTGTCGCCGTGAACGGGACTCGGAAGGTCGAATCGGACAAACAACAAACCGGGAATTGCGCGCGCCACGCTCCTGCCAAGTTCCTGAA
>DATKUF010000043.1:0-7877 GCA_035530755.1 Spirochaetia bacterium
CGACCGCAACCGCGATGTGCACTCTGCGCCGCTTCATTTCCCGCAGGAGAGAGTCGAGCTTCTTGCTTTCCGGGACAAAGAAGGGTTTACGGATGATGTTCTCCATATTGATCTCGTCTTCCCGAAAGAGGAATTGCAGAAGGTCCTTTGCGTAGAGCACACCCACTACATTGTCGATTGTTTCCCGATAGACCGGATATCGCGAATGACCGTTTTCGATGACCTTCTCAAGCAGGCTCCGTGTATCGGCGGAAATCGAAATGAACGCGACATCGATGCGGGGAACCATCACCTCCTTCACGGTGGTGTCCGACAACTCGACGATCCCACGGATCATATCCTGCTTTTCGAGGTTCAGCGCTTCATAATCTTCGCCGTTTTCGCGGCGAGGTCGCGGTCGCAGGAATCGTCTCAATATACCGTCATTCTTCAAAGTATCCGCTCCTGTGCGAGATCCTGCAACACCCGTTCCTGATAGATCAACATCTCCTCTTCCGGTTCGTTTGACGGATGATCCATCCCGGCAAGGTGGAGGAGCCCGTGCAACACGAGTCGTTTCAATTCCTCGGCTTTGTCGACCCCGAAATCGACCGCGTTCTGAGCCAGTGAATCAAGCGATATGACGATGTCGCCTGCAACGAACGGGGTGGTCTCCTCTTCTTCGAGCGGAATGGGGTCCTGTCCGGGACTCTGCGGAAAAGAGAGCACGTCAGTGGGTGCATCGATGCCGCGGAATCGCGAGTTCAGGTCGTGAATGAATTTATCGTCACAGAGGAGCAGGGAGACTTCCCAGCCGGTCTTTCCCATTCTCCGCAGCGCCTCGAGACAAAAGTGCTGTAATCGATCAAGCCACTCGGGAGACTCGACCCCCTCAACCGAGACTTCCACAAAGTTCATGGGAGTCTCCCGTTAAGCGGATCGTCGCCCGGAGGTTCCGCCGTCTGTTCCGGAGATCGGTTATTCATCCTGCTCGGCCTCGTAGGCATGCACGATCTTGCGCACCAGAGGATTGCGCACGACGTCCCGCGCCGTGAAGTAGTTGAAATGAATTTCCGGGATATCCGCCAGGACCTTTGCTGCGTGCAGCAGTCCGGATTCTCTGTTCCGCGGAAGATCGATCTGCGTTACATCACCGGTTATCACGGTACGTGACCCTTCTCCCATTCGCGTCAGAAACATCTTCATCTGTTCCCGCGTGGTGTTCTGGGCCTCGTCAAGGATCACGTAACAGTCTCTGAGGCTGCGGCCCCGCATGTACGCGAGCGGTGCGATTTCGATGACGCCGCCATCCTCGAGTCTTCTAATGGTTTCGGTCGGGATCAGCGACTCCATCGCGTCGTAAAGCGGTCGCAGGTAGGGGTTGAGCTTCTGGGCGAGGTCGCCGGGCAGGAAGCCGAGGCTTTCGCCGGCTTCTACGACCGGTCGGGTAAGTACGAGCTTCCGTTTCTTGCGCGCGAGGACTTCCGAGAGTGCGTAGGCGACTGCAAGATAGGTTTTCCCCGTTCCGGCCGGACCGATGCCGAAAGACATTTCGTAAGCGGTCATTGCCTCGATGTACGTCGCCTGACCGATGCTCCGTGGGAAGACCTTTGTGCGGCCCCCAGGGATGCTGATAAAGGACGTCCGTAGAATGTCGGCTCCCGGGTCGGGAACCGAGGATCCGCCGTTGTCGATTGATGATTCATCAGAGTTGTCGACACCTGACAACGTATAAAAGACCGATCGAATCAGGTCAGGCCCCGGCGAGTGGCCGAGTTCGACGTGCAATCGAAGCTCGTTCAGCATCGACGACAGAAGTCGACGATTTTCGTCGGTGTCCTTTTCAAGATAGATCTCATTGCCGCGTGAAAGTATCCGCGTGCCCAGAAGCTCCTCAATCAGCTTGAGATTGCCGTCGTTCACGCCGCATACATCAGCAAGCAAAGCCCGGTTTTCGAGTACAATACTTGCGCTTTTTACCACAGTCTCCTCACAGGTAGAGTACAGGTGGAAAAGAGCAATAGTCAAGGGCGCGGAATTCGCCCGTTCTACGGCGTGGTGGTCTGGGTTGTGCTGGGCGGCGGATTGAACTGAATCTCGCCCTGGTCGACCTGGGTTGTGGTTCGAATTTCCGGTATCGGTTTCCAGACCACATCGATCGACACCTGGCTGTTCCACTGGTACTGTTTGACTCCGGAGCTCAGTGTGGTCAGCTGGGGCGACCCGGCATAGGTGACGCTAAGAGTCCAATCGCCGAGATCGTGGACCGCTGACAGTGAAAGCTGTTGCAGCTTGAATCCGGATTCCTCGCGGTCTGCGGTGTTGAAGAAGTTAAAGGATTTCGCGAGATCTACAAGAGGATTCCTCCACGGTCGACCGACTTTTTGCGCGAATGCCGGGATGTACAGAAAGGTGAGGTTGTTCTGCGAAAGTGAGGCGAAGGTGAGATCGAGAAATTTTGCGATCTTGACCGTGAAATTGAATCCGAAGGTGAATGTGCTGTCGGTGAACCTGAGCAGGTTGAGTTGCCATTGCGAGGTGACACCTGCCCCGATGGTCACTCGATTCTTCCAGAACGGATCGGGTTGAACCGTCCCGTTCACACCGAGCGAAAATGCCTGCGGACGGAAGGTTGGATCGAGATTGTCGATCCAGCCGACACCGACGCCGCCGAACGAAAATGAATCGGAGCGACTCAGGGTGAGCCCTGCGGAAACAGGACCGAGGCTCAAGGTGCTGACCGCCTGTGTCGCATAGTCGTTCTGCGGGTCGTACTGAGCCGTCTGCTTGAAACTGCCGATCGTCCCGAACGTGACGGTTTCGGCTGCGATTACCGGCTGAAATGTCGGAAGCTGGTCCGGCACAGACGCCAGCGGATAGAGAACTCCCGCGCTGACCTGGTGGCGAAAAGGTCCTGTCTGCAGGTCCAGCGCACCGGTATACTGCCTTTGCAGCGGCGGCAGCACGGCGGTCAGCTGGAGCTGCTGGTTTGCCGCCAGTGCCTTCGCATTCAGCGTGAGTTGAAGCGAATGGGTTTTGACGGACGAAGGATCCCACGTCGTCCAGGAGTTTGCATAGACCGGATTACCGTTTGCATCGGAGCTCGCGTAGGCCCGGCTGAAGATGAGTACCGCAAGATTGTAACTGACGGTGCTCTGCGATAGAGCGGAAAGCGCCTGAAGGGGCTGCGAAGTCAACGTAAGATTGTCGGTGACACCCAATCCGGAAAACTGACCTGCCTGCTGAGTCAGACTCGTCCAGGTCGGATCGTCCACGGAATTTGCACGTCCAAAGACAGATCGATATTGTCCCGAAAAGACCAGGCTGCCGTTGAGAGCCAGAATATTCTGGTAGAGGTTCACTCCGTAACTCAACGTGGCGGTATCCTGCGACTGCATGGTCCAGTACTGCGTCGTGTAGTCGACGAGGGAGGGAACGGTCCACCCTCCCGAGTCCGTGCGAGCCTGCAGGAGAAGCCCCGGAGCGAAGTCATAACCGAGTCGCGCGGTGAGGACGTTGGGAATATTCGCCTCGGCGATGCTCTGCTGCAGAGGCGGAAGAATCGTTCCACCAGGCGCGGTTCCCAGCTGTGAGCCGCCCACCGCGGGAGTGCTCGCCGTCTCCTGGTGCCAGGGTGGCACAATCTGCGCGGCCGACGGCGGTGCGGCGCGGTTGGCCGCCGGTGTCGTGGAAGCGGTCGGGGTAGCCGCGATTGTGCCTGCTGCGTGAAGCCCGATATCGGGCAGGACCAGAAGGTCAGGATAGAAGAAGTAGGCATTCGGGCTGCGGTCCAGGTTTTGAAGTTCCGGTGGCGTGACATATGAAGGGTCACCGGTCCCGAGTGCTTTCGACTGCCATGCGAGCGACGCGTTCAGACGTGTTATAGACAGCGCCGAAAGTCCGGGGGAGGCCCCTGCGGTGGGCAGGTTGAGCGAACTGGCGAGCTGCCAGGTGAACGAATCTATCTCCGGTGGGAGTTGTTTTGTGGAACTACCCAGCCCGAGAAACTGTGACCAGTCCATCCCCTCGGACCGGTTCCCGAAGTCCTCGAGAAAATACCTGTCCGAGAGATAGGGCAGTTGAAAATGCAAATTCAGGATTGGAGACTGCGTCTGGGCGTCGAAATTCAACCGATACCTGAGCGGAATCGGCAGGCCAAGAAACGAGCTGTCGTTCCAATTGGATACCAGACGTCCATCGCTTGTTTGGAAGTAAGGCGAGTAGCCTGACACCACGCCATAGCCGCTCGAATAGAGATTTCGGCTCCCGGCGAGGCCGGCGTAGAAGCTGATGTTGGTACCTGGCGCCGCTGCGGGAAAATCACCCTGCAGCGCCAGCAACGCGCCGAGGCGCGTATAGACGTCGGCCATCGCTTTGAGTATCCACGCGGCGGGACCGGTCGTTGCGGCGCCGGTCGGCGTCTGCGCCGCGCCTGCCTGTCCGGAGGCGGCCGCGGCATCGGTTTGTCCGGATGCCGGTGATGTGCCGGTTGCAGGTGACGCCGGCGTGGCCGGATTACCCGCTGATTGCCCTGAGGCAGGCGAGCCGGCTGCCTGAGACGCCGGTGTCGCAGCGGTCGTCTGCGTGCCAGTGGCCGGTGATGTGCCGGTGGCCGGATTCTTTTTCAACTGCAGGAACAGCCCGTTGGGTTCGCGCGGTGCGTTGAGGCCGCCCTCTCCGAGTTGAAGAAAAGAAAGCGGGCTGGAGGTGTCCTGTTTCTGGCCGACCAGGTAAACCGTGGTCTGAAGATAACTGCCCTCCCGGCTGCGAAAGCCGAGCGCGGGATGAAAGATCACCTGTCGCCCGGGTTTGAAAAAGAACGGCAGGTAGAGGACCGGTATCCGACCGACGTAAAGCAGCGCATCCTGAAGCCCCCACTCCCCCTCGTCCAGCACCCAGATTCTTTTCGCCCGAATCTCATAATTCGGTGGGTCGGCCTGGGAGGATGTGACTACGCCGCCGTCGAGAACCACAATGTTGTCCTTGGAGCGGCTGATGTAGGTGCCGGAGTAGGAAAAATCGAATGGCTTTCCCTCAATCTGCTGAGTGCGATAGGATGTTCCGTCGATGAAGAAACCGTCCCAATTGTCGAGCCTGAATGTGAGGCCCTGTCCGGTGAAAAGCTCATTCTGAGTTCCGCGGGTGATCGTGTAGCGGATATTTCCCCGTGCGGTAAGTATGTTTTCGGTTTGGTTGAATACTATCTCGTCCGCCTTGATCTCGTGCACTTCGCCGGTCTTACGATCCGTCATCTTGAGGTCGACTCCACCGCTCAGGCGCAGGTAGCGCTGGTCGGCCTGTTCGATACGGAAGTAACTCGATTCACCTGCAGATTCGATCGAAATGATACGCCCGGAGGTCTCGGGAGGCTTTTCAACCGGCGGTTTCAGACCGTAGTGTTCATAAAGGCGAGTCATCAGCTCACGGCGGTCGCCCTTCGTCGAAAGGCCGAGCTGTCTGAGCCAGTCTGCAAGCTGGAAAAAACTTGCCGTGTCGATGTCGCGTGGAATGCTCTTCGCAAGAAGCTCGGCGGTTGCCGCTGCCGGGTCAGCCGGGGCCGGCGTCGCCTCGTTCGCGGCCCCCGTTGGAGCCGGCGGAGTCGTCCCGGGTTGATCGCCGCCGACAGGTGGGCTTTCCTGCCCCTGCAAAAAGGCCGCAACAAGCAGCAGCCATACTACGCACGCGACGCAACGGGAGAAAAGGAGCCTGCGACCGGCGACATTTCCGCTTCGGTTGCGCCGGAGCATTGGGTGGATCCGAAGTCGTGGGCGAACTCGGGGTCGGCCGGATGCTCGCTGGCTCCTGGTGATCACGAGACGCTACCTCATGCGGGCGAGTGCTTCTTTCACATATCGGCCCGTGTAGGATTTGCGAACCCGGACAATCTCTTCAGGTGTCCCGACGGCGATGATGGATCCTCCGCGGTCACCCCCTTCCGGACCGAGATCGATCACATAATCAGCCTGGCAGATTACATCAAGGTTATGTTCGATGAGCACCACGGTGTTCCCATTATCAACCAGGATCTGGAGGACTTCAAGAAGCTTTTTGACGTCCGCAAAGTGGAGCCCGGTGGTCGGCTCGTCCAGGATGTAGAAGGTCTTGCCTGTGCTGCGACGCGAGAGCTCGAGCGAAAGCTTGACCCGCTGTGCTTCGCCACCGGAGAGAGTAAGCGCCGATTGTCCGAGGGTCACGTAGTCGAGACCGACCGCAGCGAGAGTCTCGAGCTTGCGTGAAATTTGCGGGATTGCGGAAAAGAAACCAAGTGCCTGTTCAACGGAGAGGTCGAGCACGTCGTGAATGTTGAGCCCTTTGAACCGAACATCGAGCGTCTCCCGATTGAATCTCTTGCCGTTGCAGACGTCGCAAGTTACGTAGACGTCGGGCAGGAAGTGCATCTCGATCTTTATGGTACCGGCTCCCTGGCAGTTTTCGCAGCGTCCCCCCTTCACGTTGAATGAAAAACGCCCGGGTTTGTAGCCGCGAGCCCGTGATTCAGGAAGTGCTGCGAAGAGGTCCCGGATCGGACCGAACAGGCCGACGTAGGTTGCGGGATTCGACCGGGGGGTCCTTCCTATTGCAGTTTGGTCGATGTTGATGATCTTATCAATATTTTCGACGCCGGACACCGAATCGAAAGCGCCTTCCGGCAACCGACTTCGCGATACGCGATTTTGAATGATCGGGAACAGAAGATCCGACATCAGCGTACTTTTTCCGGAACCCGATACTCCGGTGATAACGGTGAGCGTACCAAGGGGGAAAGTGACGTCGATTCCTTTGAGGTTGTGTTCGTGAGCGCCATGAATGGTAAGCAGTTTTCCGTTTCCCGGCCGACGAGATTCGCGTCGCGACATCTCCATCTTGCCGGAAAGGTACTGGCCCGTCAGGCTCCGCGGATTCGCAAGAATCTCCTCCAGAGTACCCTGCGCCACTATCTCTCCGCCGTGAATACCCGCTCCGGGACCCAGATCCACAATGTAGTCGGCGGTGCGCAGCGTCTGCTCGTCATGTTCAACCACGATGAGTGTATTGCCGATATCCCGGAGGTGGCGAAGCGTGCCGAGAAGTCGTTCATTGTCTCGTTGATGCAGCCCAATCGTCGGTTCGTCGAGAATGTAGAGAACGCCGACGAGGGAGGAACCGATCTGCGTTGCGAGGCGTATTCGCTGCGCCTCCCCGCCGGAGAGTGTTCCCGCTTTTCGTTCCAGCGTGAGGTAGTCAAGTCCGACGCTCAGCAGGAACGAAAGGCGGGCCCTGATCTCCTTGAGAATCTGGCGCGCGATCTGTTCCTCTGCCGGGGACAGGGACAGATCTTCAAAGAAAGCCAGACACTCGACAATCGAACTGACCGACACATCGTAGATGCTGCGGTCCCGAATCGTCACCGCCAGTGCTTCCGGTCGCAGCCTGCGGCCGTGGCAGACTGCGCATTCCTTTTGAGACATGAATTGTTCGAGCCACTCTTTTACGCCTTCCGAGGAGCTTTCGAGGTAACGACGCTTGAGCTCGTCGAGAATTCCCTTGAACTTCGATTGATACTCGAACCGGCCGGTCTTTTCCCGGTTCACGTAGGTGACGTCGATTACATCCTCGGTCCCGTACAGAATGGCTGTCATGACCTTTTCCGACAGCTCGGAGAGCGGAGTGTCGAGGTCGAACTTGTAGTGGCGCGCGAGCGACTCGAATTTGCTGCGATACCACGCGGCCTGGGGGTTGTAGGGGACAACTCCGCCTTCATTGAACGATTTTGAGCTGTCCGGAATAACCAGATCGGGATCGAACTCCATCGTAATTCCGAGTCCCGTGCAGGAAGGACAGGCACCATAGGGATTGTTGAACGAGAAGAGTCGAGGCTGAAGCTCCGGAATGCTTATTCCGCAGTCCGGACAGGCGTG
>DATKUF010000044.1:0-4900 GCA_035530755.1 Spirochaetia bacterium
CAATCATGGTGGCGGTTCCAAAACGGCTTCCGGCCTTCTGAATGTGCTCGTAGTCCATCGGGACATCCAGGTGTTCTTCGACCAGGAAGTCGGTCGATCCACCCCCGGGAAGCACGCCTCGAAACGCGTAACCCTCGATCATCCCGCCGGCATGTTCGAAGATCGTTTCGCGCATCGTGGTTCCCATCGGCAGCTCCCATAACCCCGGCCTGTTGACGCGGCCGCTTACGCCGAAGATCTTGGTGCCGCCCTGACCGGTTTTGCTCAGATCGCGAAACCATGCAGCACCGTTGGCAACTATGTGCGGAATGTTGCAAAGCGTTTCGATGTTATTCACAACCGTCGGACGGCCGAAGAGACCGGCGACCCCGGGGAACGGCGGCTTCGAGCGGGGAACGGGTCGGCCGCCTTCGAGAGCGCTTATGAGAGCAGTCTCCTCACCGCAGATATATCGACCGGCACTTCCGTGGATGTGCACCTTCAGATCGTAATCCGAACCGAAAATGCCCTTGCCAAGATATCCCTTGTCGTAAGCTTCTGCTATCGCCCGCGTCATACGCGTGTGTGCTTCGAAATAGTGGTCCCGAATAAAGAGGAAAGCATCTGTGGCGCTGATGGCGAACGACGCGCAGATCATCCCCTCCAGGACCTGGTGGGGATTTCGCTCCATCAGCCAGCGGTCCTTGAAGGTTCCGGGTTCCATCTCATCGCCATTTGCGATCATGTACCGCGGTCCCGGAGAACTGGAGACCGGCGCAGTCAGACCCCATTTCAACCCGGTGAGAAAGCCCGCACCGCCGCGTCCCATAAGCCCGGAATCTTTGACGAGCGAGATAACCGACTCGGGCGCCATCTGCGCGAGCATTTTCCGAACCGCCTGATAGCCTCCCGACTTTTCGTACTCGTCTATGGACAGAGCGAGCCCATCCGGACGCATCGCCTCTGTGAGAGGCCGGGCTTCTATCATCGGTCGTTCTCCAGGTTGTTGATCACCTCGTCGACCTGGGTGTCCGAGAGCGGTCCGTAAACCGTCTGGTCGATAATCATGGCCGGCGCGCGGTCACAGACGCCCATACAATCCGCGGGCAAGAGAGTGAACTTCCCGTCGGAAGTCGTCTCTCCCGGCCGAATCCCCAACACTGCCTGCACGCGCTCGCTCACCTTCGGGCCGCCGGTCACCCAGCAGGAAATGCCGTCGCACACGTGAATGACGTGTTTTCCCACGGGTTGTCTGAATATCAGATTGTAGAAAGTCGCAATACTTTCGAGTTCGACTAGCGGCATCCCGAGTCGTGTCGCCACCTCCTCCATCGCCTCATCGCTGACCCAGCCGCGACTTCTCTGTACTACGAGGAGCGCTTCCACGCAGGCTGATCGGGGCGTAACTGCATCCCGCAACTCGTTGTCGATTAACTGCAATTCTGTCTCACTCAGCATCTGTCGCTCCTGCGCCCGCTATCCTGCGCCCGCTATCCTGCGGAGGGTTACCGGTCTACGTCTCCCATCACGAAGTCGATGCTCCCGATGATCGCGATCATGTCCGAGATGAAGGTACCGCGGCTCATGATCGGGAGCAGCTGAAGGTGAGGGAAGGAGGGTGCTCTGATGCGCGTGCGGTAGGAGCTGTTTCCGCCGTCGCTTACGACATAGTAAGCGTTGCTGCCCTTCGTTGCCTCCATCGGCACCATCGCCTCCCCCGCCGGCATCACCGGCCCCCAGGTAACTCCGACAAAGTGGTTTATGAGCGTCTCAATGTCCTTCATGGTCCGCTCCTTGCGCGGCGGCGTCGCAAGCGGATGGTCGGACTTATAGGGTCCGGCAGGCATGTTGTTGAGACACTGTTCTATGATGCGGGCGCTCTGCACGAGCTCTTCAATCCGCACAAGGCCCCGATCGTAGCAGTCCCCGTTCTGTCCCACCGGAACATCGAATTCGAAGTTCTCGTAACCGCTGTAGGGCATGTTTTTCCGGAAGTCCCAGGAGTAGCCGGCCGCCCGCAGACCGGGCCCGGTGACGCCCCATTCGATCGCGGTGTGTGCGTCGTAGGCACCGATCCCGCGGGTCCGCGCTTTGAGGATGCGGTTTCTCATGACCATCTTGTCGTATTGAACAAGGTGCTTGCGAAAATCCTTCAGGAAGTCCCGGACCATGGGCTCCCAGCCGTTCGGCAGGTCCATGGCGGTACCGCCCAACCGGAGCCAGCCGGGATGCATACGGGCGCCGGTGATGGCCTGGATAATGTCGAGCACTGCCTCGCGATCGCCAAACATCAGAAAGATAGGCGAAAGTGCGCCCAGATCCTGAGCAAAGGTTCCGTACCAGACGAGGTGGCTCGAGATGCGGAACATTTCCGCCAGCATGACCCTCATAACCGCGGCCCGATCGGGCACATCGATTCCGGCAAGCTTCTCCACCGCAAGAACGTAGGCCAGGTCATTCACGACACCGCCCAGGTAGTCTGTCCTCGACGCGTAGGGTATGAAGCTGTGCCAGGTTTGCCGCTCGGCCATCTTCTCAATGCCGCGGTGGTGATAGCCGATCTCCGGAACCGCATCGAGTATCTCCTCTCCGTCCAGCTGCAGCACGATTCTGAACAGACCGTGCGTCCCGGGATGGTTGGGTCCCATATTGAGGAACATGAAATCGGAGTCTTCGCTCTCCCTCTCCATCCCCCACTCTTCCGGGTTGAAAGTGTAGCTATCAAGCTCCTCTTCAAGACGCGCCTCGGGAAGCTCGTAGTCGGCAAGTTCCGTCGCCCGCGCGGGGTGATCTTTGCGCAGCGGATGTCCTTTCCACGTCATCGGCATGATGATACGACGCAAATTAGGATGGCCGTCAAAGACGATTCCGAAAAGGTCGTAGACTTCCCGTTCGTACCAGTTGGCGGCCGGCCACACCGGCACCGCGGAAGGAATGTGAGGGAACTCCCCCTCCAGGGGGACCTTCAGACGGATCAGCTGGGCGAGTTCGAACGAAAAGAGGTGGTACACGACGGTAAAATCGCGGGGCGAGCCGCGATAACGTTCGTCAATTGCGGTAAGGTCGTAGAGCATCGGGTAGCCCGGATAAGCCTGTTCCTTCAGGTAGCGCAGCACGCCCAGGATATCGGGTGGACTCACGCGAAATGTGGGAACCGAGTCCGCGGCCGTCTCCGGGTTCACGCCGGGAAAACGGCTCGTAACCTCGTCGCGGACTTCCTGCACGCGCTGGTCAGATTTCATCAGGACTCCTGAGCACCGTCGCGCGGCGTCGTTCTGCAGCGAGTCTGTCGCGGTTGGATATCGCCGCCGGCTTCTCGACTCCTTGCGGCCCGACAACCCAGGAAAGCGGTCTGCGCTCCTTTCCGATGCTCTCCTGCAGCATCGTCAGCCCCTGGAGAAACGCGTCGGGCCGCGGCGGACAGCCGGGCACATAGACGTCGACCGGGAGGAACCTGTCGACTCCCTGAACAACGCTGTAGATGTCGAACATGCCCCCGGAGTTTGCGCACGAGCCCATGGAAATTACCCACTTCGGCTCCATCATCTGCTGATAGAGGCGCAGAATGATCGGTGCGACTTTGATAAACACGGTACCCGCGACAACCAGGAGATCTGCTTCCCGCGGAGATCCCCGGAGCACCTCGGACCCGAAACGGGCCATGTCGAACTTGCTCGTCAATGCGGTGGCGAACTCGACGTAACAGCAGGAAAGGCCGAAATTGAAGGGCCACACCGAATACTTGCGCCCCCACGCGATGAGATCGCTGAGCTTGGTCAACGCGAATGATTTCCGGAGCTCCCGCACCGGAAGACCACCACGGGTGAGCGTAAATCGTGAGTCACTCATTTTTGCCTGCCGGTTTCGACTTTTCGTCGACGCCAATCGAGCGCGCCGATGCGCGCTACATAGAGAAGCGTCGCAAGGAGCAGAATGATGAAGAGCGCTATCTCGAAGTAACCTGCCCATCCGAGTCGTTTTCCGCCGACAGCCCAGGTGACTACGAACACGGTCTCGACGTCGAACACGAGGAAGATCATTGCCACGACATAAAACTGAGCGTTGAACCGCAGGCGTGCAGAACCGGTGGCGTTTATTCCCGACTCGTAGGGACGCTGCTCATTCCTCCGCTTTCCCTTTTCGCCAAGGACGGATGAAATGACGATGATCGCGGCCGTCAGCAGGAACGCGATGCCGAAGTAGACCGGGATTGTCCATACGTCGACAGGAAAATTGTTTGGTCCGGGCATGGGTATAAGCTCGTGATCCCTCCCTCGCAGGGGCTATAACCCAAAGAGGGTATATTCGACAAGAAGCTATGCTCGACCCATGATATAGTGCTCGAGCTGTTCGATGAGAAATTCCTGCTTGGAAATGACGGATTTGACCACGTCGCCGATTGAAATTACCCCGATCAACTTTCCGTCTTCGAGGACCGGCATGTGCCGGATGTGTTCGGCGGTCATGAGCGCCATGCATTCATCCACCTTCTGGTTTGGCTCGACGTAGAAGACGCGTTTTGTCATGACTTCGGAAATATGCGTATCGCGGGAGTTTCTTCCCTTCAGAACGATCTTTCTGGCGTAATCCCGCTCAGAGAAGATACCCTGCATCCCGCCGGAAGCATCCCGCACGATGACAGCGCCTATATTCTTATCGGCCATGAGCCGCAACGCGTCGTAGACCAGGGTTTCCGGCGTCACCGACCAGATGTCGGCGCCCTTGCTCTGAAGCAATCCCCTGACGAACACTATCCCTTTGCCTTCCGACGATATGCTGACTGGATCCATCGCGACGCTCCTTCGATATTCCTTAGTACGCCACTAGTCTACAACCGAACTGAAGCGGTGTCAAAGAAAGTTGTTTATTTAGTTTCGCATGCCTGATGCTCCCCTAACGAGCAGCGCGCGTCGGCTTCTTC
>DATKUF010000045.1:0-2511 GCA_035530755.1 Spirochaetia bacterium
GTAAAGCATTCAAAACAAACGAGAAATATTCTCGGAAATAGCGCGGTGACCTATTGCAGTGCAGGACATTCTCCTATATAATAGAAAATGAAAGGGTTAAGGGAATGGCAAACGAGAAGCTGAACAGAATCAACCGAGCGGCGGTTCTCAGCGCCTATCACCTGCTCACAGCACTACATAACGGGATGTACCACACGCCGACGCATAAGGGCGAGCATTCCGAAACGGGTTTTCTGATCTTGGGGCGGGTCCGCGAACGACTCGTCGCCGAGCACCTGGAACTGAGGGCGGCGTCATGACGTTCCTGATCGTTTCGAAAATCCCGCGCGAGCACTGCTCATATTGCGGGACGGCGATTCAACGAAAAGGCACCTGCCGCGATTGCGAACGGCGCCGAGCTGAATTGATGGCGGCGGCGCTCAGACCCCGGCGCTTCGGTCGGCCACGAAAGGCGGTTTCGTGATGGCGACCCCTACGGCAGCACTGAAAGCCTGGGCGACCCGGATAAGCCGGGGCGATAACGGGCGCTCCGCAGCACACAAGGCGTGGAAGACACGGCGGGCCGGCGGCTACCGGGTGACCTTGGACGACTCCGGCGAGGCGACACTGAACGGCAAGACCGGCGAGGAACTGCGGCGGGCGTATCGGCTCACCTCAATGATCGGTGATCTGGTTCTGAAAATCGATCACCGGGCGCATGAGGGCGAGTGGGCGACCGATCAATGCAAAGTGGAAATTGACACCTTGGCGCGCATCCGGCCCGAGGATCGGCAATACTTCCCGCGCATCCTCAAAACGGGCTTCGTCGACCGGGACGGCGTGAAGCATCACTGGATCATCGAGAAGCGCGAGAAGCTTCGGGAAAACGCCACGACTGATAAGGCGTCGCTCACGAAGATTTATAAGCTTGCCGCGCGCTACGGAATCCGCGACCTCGGCGCCCTCTATATCGGCGCTCGAATCGAAGCTCATACCAATTGGGCGATCCGGCAGGATGGAACCCCGGTGATTTTCGACTTCGGCGTGGTTCGGAACTGAAGCGAGGGGCTTCGGCCCCTCCCGTTCAGCGGCCCCATTCAAAACGAGTGGGGCGACTGAAAGGGAGGCAGGAAGGCATCATGACAGTAATTGAACGGAATCAAACCATACTGGAGTTCCGGCCACTCATCGAGATCGCGATCAATCAATTGAACGGACGTCTGCCGAAACACTGGCGGAAGCGCCGGGAGGATCTCCGCTCGATCGGCACGCTTGCGATGCTCCAGGCGCTCGATAAGTATCAACCGGAACGATCGGACAGACTCGCCTGTTACCTGATCTTCAAGATTCGGTATGGAATCTTCGATACGATTCGCGAGAGCGACCACACGCGACGAATCGGAACCAAGCCGAAACGGACGGACTTCGAGACGGCGACGCGCACGCTGCCGGATCGAACCATAAGCCCCGAGCGGCTGGCGATCCAGGCTGACGTTTGGCGACATGTCGGCAAGCTGCCGGCGCGACTCCGACGAATCCTGAAACTCTACTACCGGGACCAGCTCACCATGCGGGAGATCGCGGAACGTCTCGACGTCAGCGAAGGCCGCGTATCACAGTTGCACGCGCGGGCGCTCCGATTGCTTCGGAAGGAGATGATCTGATGCGCTTCCGCGATGACGAAGATTTTGACGTCGAGGCTTTCTACGATGCCGAGAGCGATCGCTACGACGGGATGATCGAGCAGCGGATTATCGACCAACAGAATCGGCGCGAACGAAGAAGAGCGAAAAAAACTTCTCGGAAGTGTTGCGCTGCACTACCTCGGCGCGATATAATAGAAAAGAAAGGGGTTAAGGGAGATGAAAGGTATTGAAGATATCACGAATCTCCGGCAGCGGCTCACCACCAGCGCCGCAATCCTGACAGCGGTAGATAACGTCCGCGAATGTCCAGCGGCGGTGAAACGCGATACGGAAATCGTCTCCGTGGTCGAGGCCCAGGTGCTCGACTTCGAGCTCCGCGATCTGGAGCGGGCACAGCGCCAGCACGAAATCGAACTACGGAGGGAACGATGACGAAGAAAACGAAGCAGACTCCAAACCCGCTGCCGTGCGGCTGCGGGGCTGTTGGGATTCGGGAGCTTGACCACGGAGAGGCACGAGAGCAATTCTCCGGTATCCACATCAAGCATTGCCCGCTCCATGCGGCGGCGCCGAAGTTATACGCGGCGCTGAAGCGGATGCTCCCCTATTACTGCGAGCATCTGCGAGGCGTCGGGGCGAATCCCGATGAATGCAGAACCGTTATCGACGCCCGCATTGCACTGGCAAAGGCAAAGGCGCTCTGCTACCCGGCGAAAAAGGCTTAGCGCGTGACTCACTCGCCAAACCCTTAACCCTTGAGTCCCGCGCGCTCTGCCCATTCCTGAGAGTGGGCAGGGTGAGCGAGATATAGGACGCTCAGAAAGGAACGAATGCTCAACATTCATAACTTGCAACTGGCGGATCTCTGCTCGAAAGAGGAGAGCCG
>DATKUF010000046.1:0-4729 GCA_035530755.1 Spirochaetia bacterium
TACGTAAACAGTTACCTATCCGCCATGCGTGCGCGCTTTGCCTGCGGCTTGGAATACCTAATCGACATCCCCGACGCCATGAACAAAATTGTCGTTCCGAGATTGATTCTCCAGCCGTTTATCGAGAACTGTTTCAAATACGTAACTTGCACTCGGCCGCCATGGAGCATAGAGCTTCGCGGAACATTGACGCCCGACCGCTGGACAATAGAGATCCTCGATAACGGGCCCGGGTTCGACGGGTCCGCTCTTGCGGACATGTTGGATAAGCTGGCGGCAAGGCGGGATGGGAGCGGGCCGATCCCTCTATCGATCTCCGGAATGGGAGTCCTCAATTCGTACGAACGGCTCAGACTCGCGTTCGGGAAGAAGGTGGTGTTTGAAATCACCAACCGCCCGGAGGGTGGAGCTCGGATCCTTCTTGGAGCGATGTACAATGGCTGAGCGACGGCTCACTTTCATTGTTGCCGAGGACGAAGAGCGAATGCGGGACTTCCTGGTTCGCAAGACGATGGAGATCGACCGCAACTTCGATTGTGTTGGCATGGCCGCGGATGGAGAGGACGCCGTGGAACAGGTAGAGCGGCACCTGCCCGATCTGCTTATCACCGACATAAAGATGCCTGTGCTCGGTGGTCTGGATCTAATCGCCCGGATTCGCCGAACAAATCCGGATATGCGAATAGTAATAATATCCGGATACAGCGAGTTCGAATTTGCCCAGCGAGCCATGGAGCTGGGAGTCGATGATTATCTCCTCAAGCCAATCGATGTCGGGAAATTCCGGCAAATCCTTCTGCGGACCAGAATACGATTGGAGGCGTCGGCGGGCATTGTGGAAGCTGAGTTCGGATTGGATTCGATAGATGCTGCCAAGGCCGAGGTCGCGAAAACCGTGTTGCTGTACCTGCAGGAAAACTATCAACAGCCCTACTCACTGGAACGTCTTGCTGCCGCCTTCGGATGCAAGGAAGCGTATCTGCTTCGTCTTTACCGCAAGGTTATGGGAAGTACTCCCACGCAAGACCTTATTCATCTTCGAATCGAAAGGGCAAAACGCTTGTTGACTGGACACCCGGCCCTCGAAATCAAGCAGGTTTCAATGGCGGTAGGATATGATGACCCGCTCTACTTTTCCCGGCTCTTCAAAAGGGAGACCGGTCTTACCCCCTCGACATTCAGGGATTCGATGAGCCGACTGTAGCTTATTCGGCCGCAGTATCACGATCGGCGACGCGGGAAGGACTACCGTCAATGGTGCCGGCAGCTGCACTGCCCGCGACGTGCGGCCAAGCCGGATCCGAAACGGCAGCAGCCATGTTGTTCCGTCGCTCGTCGATTTTGGCGAGAAACTGGTGCGAAGTCATCGCTCCGGTCAACACCTGCTCGAAGTCCGCCTCGATCTCCATCCATTGCCCCATGATGTACTTGACCCCGCCCTGAATCGGCTCACCGCCGAGGTGGGCAGATTCCAGGAATGATCGCTCGTTGGGCAGCAACGGCACCGATTTCGTGGGAAACGAAAGGCTCGTGCCTTCCGGTTGCTCCAATGCGTATCGATCAAGATTGTCCTGTCTCGTCAGGAAGTTGAAGAGATCGATAATCGCTTCCTTGTCGTGGCTTTTTTCGTTCCCGAACCAGACTGGAGCCGAACGCTCGATGCTCACGGTCTGATTGTCCAGCCACGGGATAGGAAACATCCCCCACGATTGAGCTCCTGAGTCAGGATCCACCTTCAGGACACTTCGAGCGAATCCAATCTTGTTCAGCGTCATCGCTGCTGCGCCTGAAAGAAGTGCGTCTTTTGCTCCCTCGATTGTATTTGCCATGAAGTCGCTGCCGAAGTAGCCGCGCCGCACTGCCACTATTATCTGATCCAATGCACCGTAGAACGGTTTGTACTCTGCAAATTTCTGGCGGTTCGAATTGAGCCGCTCGTAGATGCCAGGATCATTCTTCTCGAAGGCGGCTCCCATTTCAAAGAAGGTAAGCGCCGAATGCCAGCGGCTCGCTCCGGGTTCGTAGATTGGGACTATGCCCGATTGCCTAAGTCGGGCGCAGATCGCCAGGAACTCTTCAGCATTTCTGGGCGGGCTCAATCCAAGCCTTTGAAAAATCTTCGAGTTGTAAGTGTAGACCCAGCCAACCCTATCGTCCCAGATAACCAAACCGTATATCTTTCCCTTGTACGATACCGCGGGAAGCCACTCCGGCTTCAGGCGCTTTGTCCATTCCTGATTCGTAAGGTCGATGCAGCACTTCGACGGGTCGAACTCGGTTCCGAGCGTCCATCGCGTGGACTGCGCAAGAAAGACGTCGGTCGCTTCGCCGGAGGCAAGCAGAGTTCGAAGCGCGCGATCATAGATATGCGGGGCGTAGATCGTAAACGAAACCTTAATCCCGCTCTCCTTTTCGAAGCTCTTCACCAGCTCGCCCATCACATCGTAGATCCAGCCGTCCGAGGCCATCACCTGAATCTTTCGAGCCGCGTGAGGTTGGAGCTCCGAGTTCCCTGGAACTCCACAGGCTCCAAAGCCGAGTGCGAGAAGTATTACCAGGCATATCCTCGGGGCAGTTGCGATGATTTTGCGGCGATGGGTGAGCATGAGAAAAGTATAGCACGACAGGAAGGGTCCACTCCTTGTGAGCAGTGATCGGGAGAATCCTAGCGCCGAGGCGGTGCCTTGTTCGGCAGGTGGACAGATGTTGGCGGTCGTCCCGCGTTGCACCCTCAAAGACGAGACCGCCCTGGGATGGATCGCACAATCCGATCAGGTTGGAAGAAGTGGCCTGCTTCCAAACGAGCGTACGCGAATGCCTCGACGCGATATGCCCGGAGTGTTCGCTACCGTGGGCGATGTGGTACGATGCGGCGTATCACGATCGAGGAGGATTCCGTGCTTGAAGTTACTGCCAACGATGTAGACCACTGCCTGTCCCTTGCGGCCGAGCTCTGCGCCGTGCCCAGCCCAAGCGGCTTCACCGCGGCGGCAGAGGAGCTCGTCGCTTCCCGGCTACGCGATGCCGGCCAGGCCCCGGTGAGAACGAGAAAGCATTCGATTGTCGCGCAGATTGGCGGAACAGGCGCGCCGCTCGTACTTGCCGCGCACATCGATACGCTGGGTGCGATGGTGCGCTCCATCAAGGCAAATGGTCGCCTGCGGCTCACCAAGATAGGGGGGTATCCGGACATCTACCTCGTCGGCGAGAACTGCACCGTGCATACCCGGAACGGGACGAGCGTCTCCGGCACCATCCAGCCGGTCAACCCGGCATCCCATGTGAACGGCAAGCTCAAAGATTACCGGCCAACTGAGGAGGAGCTCGAGATCGTTCTCGACGCCCCGGTCAGGAAACCGGCCGACGTTCGTGCCCTGGGCATCGAGAACGGCGATATCGTCTCGCTCGACCCACGCACGAGGGTCACGGAGACCGGCTACATAAAAAGCCGCCACCTGGACGACAAGGCGGGAGCCGCCATCCTCCTTGCCCTCGGCGGCCTTGCCTCCGGAGGCGCGGAACTGCGCCGGAAGGTCTATCTGCTTTTTACCACTTACGAAGAGGTCGGCCACGGAGGATCGGCCGGCATACCCGATGACGCCGAGGAGATGATCTCGGTGGACATGGGGGCGATCGGGGATGACCTTGCGGCCGACGAGCACGTGGTCTCGATCTGCGCAAAGGACTCCGGCGGCCCCTACGACTATGGGGTCACCGGCGCCCTTATCGTGACCGCCCGAAAACACGATATTCCCCACGCGGTCGACATCTACCCTCTCTACGGTTCGGACGTGGAGGCGAGCTTGCGCGCGGGATACGATCTGGCGCACGGCCTGATCGGTCCCGGAGTATCCGCTTCGCACGGGTATGAGCGTGCGCATCGCGACGGGATTGGGGCAACGCTCACGCTGTTGGCCGCATACATTTCGCAATAGGCGAAAAGCCGGTAACGGGCATTTCGTCTGTAACAAAATTGACTTTCATACGAAAACCGTGTACGTTTTCACAGGATAAACCGGGGCTCACTATGGAAGAAAAACAGGTCTTCGATTTCGTCATCATAGGATCAGGAATGGGGGGCTCAGCGGTGGCCCACGTTCTCAAAGAGACCGGCCGAACTATACTCATCCTGGAACGGGGAGATTTTCTCAAGCAGGAGAGGGAAAACTGGGATCTCACCGAGGTGGCCGAAAAGCATCGCTACGACGCCGATGAGGTGTGGTATGACGGCGAAGGCCGCCCGTTCAATCCGCGCATCTACTACAATGTCGGCGGTAACAGCAAGGTCTATGGCGCGGCTGCGCTTCGGCTGCGGGAGCAGGACTTTGCCTCGCGCGAGCACGACGGCGGGCGCACTGTCGCCTGGCCCTTCGACTACGCCGAGCTTTCCCCCTACTACGACAAGGCTGAAGCACTGATCGAAGTGCACGGTCAGATCGGCGAGGATCCGTCCGAACCGATGAGAGCTGCCTTTCCCTTTCCACCGATCGAGCACGAGGCGGAGATCGACCGGCTCGCCGGGCGCATCGGGAAACAGGGGCTTCACGCCATCCACCTGCCGCTCGCCATCGACCAGGGGCCGAAGGGCCGCTGCCAGAAAGGCAGCCCGTGCGACGGCTTTCCCTGCATGGTACGCGCCAAGGGGGACGCGGAGACCCGCATCCTCCGCCCGATACTCCTGAAGAAGACAGCCAATGTAACGCTCTGGACGAAAAGCTACGTTGATCGC
>DATKUF010000047.1:0-7993 GCA_035530755.1 Spirochaetia bacterium
GACCTGCATACGGATGTGGGTATGGGCATGTCGGCCGGAAACTCGAAAACGCTCAATTCAAACCGGCTCACGCTCTCGGTGCAACCTTCGGCAGAGGGGATGCCAGCCGTGCAGGAACGACTCAACCAGGAGACGAAGGAGGTTCTTTCGCGCGAAGCTCTTCCACCGGATCAGGTTGTAGCTTTCACCCTTCAGGCGCGCCAGAAAGGTGACTGGAACAGGTTCTTTCTCTACCTCGATATCACCAGTCTCATCAAACGGGATGCCCAGCGGGGGCGCAGTTTTCTTCGCATGTCCGAAACCGATCAACAGGCCTACATCACGAAGTTCAGAAACGACCTGCAGAGGCAGACCACTGCCGTCTCCGATATTGTCGTTGTTCCGAGCTCCTTTCAGGTAGTCAGAACCGCTTACACCCCGGACCGCGGCACCGTCGAGGTTCTGGAGAAATTCAACAATGGTAGTTTCACTGAAGTGAAGCGGTACACCTACACACTCGAACGGCGCGACCGAATCTGGTACATTGTAAACTACGATGTTCAAAATGTAGGTACTGAATAGTGAAAATCGTCCTAGTCGCCCAAAGAAGCGAACTCAAAGACCATATCCGGGAGTACTTTGCTTCCCAGGGGTCTGAAATCATTCAATACTTGAACCCGATAAAGGCGATGGATAACATCGACGAGATCGAGCCGGACCTAGTACTTTTCTCCGCACTGGATTTCCCCCGCCACTGGAAGCCGTTTCTTGTCTACCTCCGAAGCAGTCGTGACCGGGATTCGACGGTCTTTGTTCTGCTGAAAGGAGACAATTTCCCCTTTGAGGAAGCCTCGAAGGCTCACCATCTGGGCGCGAATGGAATTGTGCACGAAGACCTCGAAAACCGCCGGGAAATCGGCAGGCTGAAAGATCTGGTAAGCAGATACAAGGATATCATGGAGGCACGACGGGAACGTCGGTACATTCCGGGACCGGATGATCGAATCGCTTTCCTGTTTTCGCACCCGGATACCTTGCGCATGATAACCGGTACCGTGGAAGATATCTCAGGCGGCGGCCTGAAACTCGAACCGGACGTTCCCGAGTTCGTGGCCGATATAATGCCGGGAACCTTGCTTCCGGTTTGCTCGCTTCGCGTCGGTGACCAAATCTACTCCGTCAACTCGATGGTTATCCGTAACGACGGAAATGTTCATATCTTCTTCAATGCCCTCCCAGAAACCGACCGTGCATCTATCACCCGCTATCTATCAGATCACGTAACCCGGGAACTGCATACGGCGGCACGCTCGCGCGCACCCCGAACTTCGGGCACGCAAAACTCCTGATAAACTTGACAAGTCAAGCGAGCACTGCCTACAATTGCGGATGGAGGCAGCATGAGCGTTCAGAACTACCTGGAAACTTCGCCGCTGCATGAAATCAGTCGTTACGCGGCGCAAAGCGACTACGAACGGGAAGGAGTCCTCTTTTCCGGAACTGCCAGAAAACATCCCTACGACCGGCAGAAGCTCCTCCTGATACCTCCACCGTTCGCGACTCCTCATGTTCTCTATGAGTTTCGCCTCTCCGACATTCTGCACGCGGAAAATCGATCGAACCTGGTCATGGTCAACGGGGAAAGTCTCCCGATGATCGACATGTGGGTCCGAAAAGGGAGTACCGGGATCATCATGCACTCATTCGAGGTGGGACGCGAAACAGTTCCCGAGCTGGCCGGAACGCGCGCGGACACTTGACACACAAACACCTCTTGGATATATTCGCGGTAGAATTTCATATTCCCCTGTAGCTCAGTTGGTAGAGCAGCTGGCTGTTAACCAGCGGGTCGGCAGTTCGAGTCTGTCCGGGGGAGCCTAAACAAACAGGTCGCTTCAGTAGAGGCGGCCTGTTTTTTTGTGTCCAGGTCTGCCTGCCTTGCGTAGGCCGTCAGCCCTTGGATGATGTCGAACGGCGACTTGAAGGCGGCAACAGTCTTTCCGTCGTGGAAGGTTGAACCCTGAAGAATGTACCGGAGCAGGATCGCACGCTCGTCCCGGCCGTAGATACGGAAGAACTCAAGCGCGTTTCGGGCAAGGTCCAGGAGCCGGATTCCCTGGTCGATGTAGTTCTCGTTGACCTTTTGGTGGCGTCGAATACGGTCGAGGGTTTGGTCGTGCTCCTTGCGCCACGCTGGAACGTGTATGCGGCAGAAGCTTTCGTCGATTTCTCCGTCCAGTTTGTCCAGATAAATCTGATCGAGACGGTTGCGAAGTTTCGCGGCCTGCGCGTTCAACCGTTCGATTGCCCGATCGTGGAACGCTTTCTTTTCGTGGGCACACTGCTTGAACACGGTTCGCATCCACTCGAAGGCCTCCACCGCGAAGGTGGACTTCCCCCGGTTTCGTGGACACGGAAAATGTTAGCAGCCCGGCCTAAAAGGCCGGGTTCAGGAGCTCGTGTTCCTGTGCGAACTCGCTTGGTGTCCTGTACCCGAGCGAGCTGTTCGGTCGAAATTGATTGTACTCGATCCACCATCGTTCGATCCTGGACCGAGCATTTTCCAGTGAAAGAAACCAATTCGTTTCGAAGCATTCGCACCGGCAACTCCCGTTGAATGACTCGATCATTGCGTTGTCGGTCGGCTTACCCGGGCGCGAGAAATGTAGTCTGACTCCCTCCTGGTAAGCCCATAGGTCGACAGTCTTCGATATGAACTCCGGAGCCCCTCGGCTTTGCTTCAACCTTTCAAGGGTCTCCACGACATTGGTGCCGCGGATCGTCTTGTTCACGTGAGTCGCCATGCACTCCCGGGTGTAGCAATCGATTAACGTCAGGCTGCGAAATCGGCGATCGTCGAATCGCTGGTCAGACACGAAGTCCATGACCCAAGACTCGTTAGGGCGACTCTCACGGGCCGGATCTATGCGAGGCGAGGAGACGACTTTCGTCGCGTGTACTTCCGTCTGAGATTCAATCCCTCGAGGCCGTACAGGCGATACACGCGGTTCTTTCTGACCCTCAGGCCCTCTCGTCGCAACAGCACGTGGATCCGCAGCATCAGCTGCTGCTCTCGGTGTGGATCGTAGTAGTACTACGAGCGGTTGAGCATCAGCACGTTGCAGCCGCGCTTGATACCGACCCCGTACTCGTCGTGAAGCCAATCAGCGAGCTCGCGCCGCCTAAGCCGCGCTACACTTTTTTGAGAGCACTTCCTGGAGCATGTGCTCGTCCAGGCTGAGGTCGGCCACCATCTGCTTCAGCCGCCGATTCTCTTCTTCAAGCTGCCGAAGTTAACGCAGGTCGCTCGGCAGCATTCCGGCGTATTTCTTCTTCCAGCGATAGAAGGTGTGCTCGGAGATTCCCATCTTCCGACACACCTCCGCCACGGGTGTTCCCGTCTCTGCTTTCTGCAACGCGTAGGATATCTGCGCGTCGGTGTAGGCCGACTTGTTCATCGGTCCCCCTGTTCTGCCAGTATGAACCGAACGGCCAATTGTGGCAGTACCCCTGTCCAGTTTTCTGGGGGAAGATCAGGGCCGTGCGTTCCGAGATAACGACACAAAAAATTCGGATTGCACTACACGAATCGTGATATTGGGAGTATATTTAGGGCTCAAGTAATTCGTAATGTGTAAGGATTGCAGAATGAAAATCAGGAGTGCTCTTTTCTCAATGGTTCTTGTGGTCGTCGGAGCGACGGGATTTGCGCAGACCGTGTGGAGCGGGGGTCTTCTGACCTCCTCGGATTCCTACTACACGATCACCGGCACCGCCGAGCTCGGTTTTGTGAACGTGCTCAACAACACGATCAAGATCGGTGACACCGGTTCGAATTTCAACTACGTCACCCAGGGCGGGCAGGATATCCTTTTCCCCTACTCGCGCTACACCCTGGACCTTTCACTTGCCCAGCGCCACCACGTCATCTTTCTCTACCAGCCGCTTCTGCTGGAAACCCAGACCGTAGCGCGCCAGGCCTTTACGATCGACGGCACCACTTTCGCCCAGGGCACTCCGGTGAATGTTACATACTCATTCCCCTTTTGGAGGATCAGCTACCTGTATGATTTCGTCAGGAACAAGAACTGGATCGTCGGCGCCGGCGCCTCCCTGCAGCTGCGAAACGCTTCCATTCGCTTTGAGTCCGGCGACGGCACGCAGCTGACGGTCGGCCAGAACCTCGGGATTGTGCCGATCATCAAGCTGCACGCCCGCTTTCAGACAGACGGCGGCTTCTTCGTGCAGTCGACGGCCGACGGATTCTACGCAAGCTCCGCGTTCTTTAACGGCGCGCAGTACCAGTTCGAAGGCTCGATTCTGGACGCGTCGCTCCAGGCAGGAGTCGCCCTGACCCGCGGCGCAGAGGCCTTCCTGGGCGTTCGCTTCATCGGAGGAACCTCAAACGGCAACTCGAAAAACGCGGGCAGCAACTGGACCGACAATGTAAGCACCTTCACCGACAACCGGCTCGCGACGCTAGCGGTGACGCTGGGGGCGTCGATACACTGAGCGAAGCCGGCGGATCACAAGCGGCGCGGCAGCAGCTCGGCAGGCAGAAGCCGCTGCGGTTCGGCCGCCCGGCACGCGCAGCTGAAGTGCGCGTCGTATGCACGTCCGGTATGCCTGCACGGGGCGGAACAGTTGAGCCTCAGTCCGTACACTCGACGCATGAAATACACGAGTCATGGCCGGACTGGAATCACGGTCTCCCGGTGCCGCAGTCGATGGCCGAGATCTTCCGGGATCAGTCTATACGAGAGCGTACGCATCCCCGACGTATCTGCCCGGGAAAGTCTGGCCGGGTACATCGCCCGGCGACCGATCCCGATGACGAACATTCTCAACAAGCCTTTCAAGGGCCGCGTTCTCTTGCACGCCAAACCAGCTTCTCCTCCGGCTCGAGCTCCTACATGGTCAGCCGCAGATGCGAGAGCCCGGCGTTCTCGAGCGCCTCGGCGATGATGCGTCCATGCTCCTCGGGACGGGACCACCGTTCGCGGCCGATTTCGTCGAGACGGGAGAGCGGGTCGAAATAACAGTAGACCGCGTCGGAATCTACCGCCGGGCTGCGGTAGATGCTCACTCCGGTGCTCCGGTCGTACCAGTCATGGCTGTGCACATCCCGTTTTCCGCCGCCGCCGGGAACGTCGTTCACGAAAAGAGGCGTGTTGAAACCGGCGAGAGACCCGCGGACCCTGCGCTCCAGTTCCTGGTTGGTCGCCACGGTGGTCCTGAGTTCCTCGACGCCCTTGACCATGTCGTGCTGATAGACGTAGTAGGGCTGGATGTTCATCCAGGCGAGCTGACTGATCAGTTTCACCAGTCGGGCAGGATCGTCGTTCACGCCGCGTATAAGGACGCTCTGGTTGCGGACCTTCACGCCGCCCTGAAAGAGGAGATCGGCCGCCTGTCGGGTAAGGTCGGTGATTTCGTTGGTAGAGTTGAAATGGGTGTGGATGCAGACCTCTTTAGACATCTTCCTGCCGAGCTCCGTGACGTGGAAAATAGCCTCGCGCCACTCGTGGTGGGTGAGGATCTTGGTTGGCATGACCGCGATTCCCTTTGTGGCATAGCGGATGCGGCGGACGTGGGGGATGGCGAGCAGGCTTTGGCCAATAAACCTGATTTGCACCGGAGGCAGCATGTAGGTATCGCCGCCGGAGATGACTACGTCCTCCACGTCCGGGTGCGACGCGATGTAGGCGAAAGCCCGGTTCCAGCGGTCGACGCTCGCCTTGATCGTCGCTTTCTCGACGCTGCCGGTGTTCTGTCCAATCGCGTAGCTGCGGGTACAAAAACGGCAGTAGACCGGGCAGACGTCGAGGGTGAGGAAAAGGACCTTGCCGGGGTAGCGGTGAACCAATCCGTGCACCGGCGAATCGCGCCTTTCCTGCAGCGAGTCCAGGCGCAGCATCGGGTGGTCCGGCTCTTTGCGGGAGAGGACCGGCAGGAACTGGATGCGGACCGGATCGTCGTAGGGGTGTTCCCAATCGATCAGGGAGAGGATGTAGGGACTCAACCGGATAACCATGGGAGCTGCGAGGATGCCGTGCCGGACGTCCTCGAGAAATGCGCCATCGGTTATCCCGCCGACCAGCCGAACGAGGCCCGCGAAGTCGGTGACCGAATTCCGGACCTGGAACCTCCAGTCGGAAAACTGTTCAACCGACAGTTCGCTCCAGGCGGGAATCAATTTCCAGAATTCGTCATTTCGGAAAACACGGTGGGACTGCGCGTCGGTAGGAGCGACGCGCGCACGCGACGGAGGCTCTTCGACCTCCACGGGATCGGCGGCTGGACTGGGAGGCTCGCCGTCGGTGACGGCGGATTCAAGTTCAGGGGCGGTATTCTTTTCCGTATAAGATACGAGCATCATTCCTTCCCTTTCTCAGAGTAGTGTTCGCGATAAATCGCGTCATTTCATTCGTACCGCAGGCCCGATCTCCACGACCTGGACTGTCGGCGTCACCGATGAGAGCGTTATGCAGGCGACCGGACAGCTCTCGCGGCAGGCGTTGCACCGGATGCAGGCGTCCTGGTCGACGGCGAGCGCATCGTAGGTCTCGAAATCGCGGATCTTCTTCAGGACGGTCCGTCCGTTCGGAAGGAGCATCTTTTTCAACTGCACGATGCAGTCTTCGACCGGCATCACCATGAGGCAGAGCCCGCAGGAGATGCAGCGGTTCGTATCGATCTGGATCTTCTGATTGCACATGTAGCAGCGCCGGGCCTCGGTACGCGCCTCTTCCTCGGTGAAGCCCGTGAAGCTTTCGCTCCGAACCGTGCGCTCCCCGACCGGAAGTTCGGCAGCCTCGAGGCGGGGCAGCGCGTTATCGGCACGCTCGCGGCCGGTCTCCTCGCGCTCCTCAACGTCGAACGAGGGAACGAGCCTCCGGCGCCCTTCAAGAAACAGGTCGATCTCCGTGGCGCAGGCGCGGCCGTCGCCGACCGCGTAGACAACCGAGGAGGTACCGAGCCGGGCTTCGCCGCAGAGGAAAATGTTGCCGATGCCTGTCCGGTGCGCGGGCTGTCCGCCTGCGACCAGGCGGTCGAGCAGTGGCCCGAGCGCAGGATCGAGCGGAGCGAAGCTCCTCGTCTGTCCGGTCGCAACCAGCACGGTATCGGCAGCCACTGTCCGGATCGTCCGCTCGCCTCCGACCGACTCGAGCTCCACCGCTTCGACGTGACCGTCGCCGACGAATCGCGACGGCGCGCTGAAGGTTTCGACCGCGATCCCTTCCTGTTCCAGCAACTGGAACTCGCGGGCAGTGCACCGCATCCCGGAGCGGCCGCCGCGGTAGACAAGCCGCACATCGCGTGCCCCGAGAAACGCGGCAGCCCTCGCGCAGTCAACGGCCGTAAAACCCCCGCCGATGACGATGACCCGGTCGTTCACTGCGACGTCGAGCCGATCGTTCAGTTCTCCGATGAAATCGAATCCGTGGCGAACGCCCTCAAGCTCCTGGCCCTCGAAATACGGCATGTGAGGGAGGTGGGCGCCCGAGGCGACGACGACTGCGTCATATTCGGCGGCAAGCTCTGCGAGGGGGATGTCGCTCCCGACAGCGACGCCGGTACGCAGCTCGACACCCTGCAGGAGGACCTGTTCGATCTCGGCCGCTACCGTTTCGCGGGGAAGCCTGAACTCCGGTATGCCGCGGACCAGCAGTCCGCCCGGCACGGCGTTCCTTTCGAAAACGGTAACCGCGTGGCCGAGGAGGGACAGATCCCGTGCCGCGGCAAGCCCGCCCGGGCCCGCGCCGACGACAGCGACCCGATTGCCGCTCGCTCCGAAGAACGGCTCGAGCCGTATCGGCGCGCGATCGGGCCTGTAGTCGGCGGCCGATCGTTTGGAAAAGCAGATCGCCACCGGATCCCCGAGGCCCGGCCTGCCATGGCGGCACGCCGGTTCGCAGGGACGCGTGCAGATCCGTCCGAGGACGGCGGGAAAGACGTTGTCGCGAAGATTGATACGATACGCTTCGTCGAAGCGACCCTCGCGGATCGCGGC
>DATKUF010000048.1:0-3079 GCA_035530755.1 Spirochaetia bacterium
CCGGACTGTTCAACGCATAACGTGGGTCGTGCACGCACGTAAATCAAGGAACTGAGCACGCCGATGAGACGGAATCTTCTGGCAGGTCTAATTGTTCTCCTCATTCCCGCGGTGATGGAGGCACAGTCCCTCTCGAGTAGAGACCTGCTTTTCGCGTCCGCACGAACGTCCGCCGTCGGAGGGATTCATGCCGCATCAACCGAAGGCCTCACTACGCTCTTTACGAATCCCGCCACGTTTATTTCCGTAAAGCCTACTCTGGGAATCGCTGAACTCAACTTTGACCTGAAAGGCCCGGTGTTCACGATAGCAAGCCTGATTATCGAAGGGAAAGGCAACGTTCTTTCCTCACCAACCCTGGCAACGCTGATCACAAACCTGTACGCAGGTTTGAGCATAGTCGGCCCCATCGGATTCGGCTACGTCGGCAACGGACTCGGGGTCGGTATCTTCAATGGGTCGGATATCCTTCTGCGGACCACCACGCCGGGTAATCTGAGCCTCGAGGCTTCTGAACGCATGCTGCTCTCCGGCGGATATGCGTTTCGAGTTCCGCTCGCCCCCATCGACGGAGAGCTCGACATTGGCGCTCTGCTCAAGGGCTTCATGATCGGCAGGATCACCGTGACGGGGACCATCCTTGCCATAGACAGCCTGTTGTCGTCGATGAACATTTCGACCTTTCTGAACAATCCGTTCGATCTGACTACCGGTATAGGTCTCGATGCGGGGCTGCGCCTCTCACTCTGGAAGAATATGCTGGCATTTGGGCTCACCGGCACGAACATCTACACGCCGGCAGTGACCAACCACTATTCCTCTCTATCATCGTTCGCGGGTGGGGGGAGTACGATCGCTTCTCCAACCACCACGGTGCTTCCGGCGAGCATTTCTTTCGGCGTGGAATACAACCCACCGCTCGGGAATCTCCGCCGTTACTTCGATGCTATCAGCCTCTATTTCGACTACCGGGATATTTTCGATTTTCTGCTCTATCCCGGGACGGCGGAAAATATCGTGCTGAAATTCAGCATCGGCGCCCAGGTAAGAATGCTGGATATTCTGTCGCTCCGTGCCGGGTTCGCCCGAGGTCTGCCGGCATTCGGCTTTGGCCTCAATCTCACCGCATTCACGCTCAACGCGGCGATTTACGGTGACGAACTGTCGACGGAGCCCGGCTTCAAGTCGGTCTACCACATCACTTTCGGCCTGGACTTCGCGTACTAGCCTTTGCTTGACATTGGCGGGCTATCCTGATAGATTCGCTGATACTGGGCCGCTAGCTCAGGTGGTAGAGCAACGCCCTTTTAAGGCGTGGGTCACAGGTTCGAATCCTGTGCGGCTCATGAAACGCACCGGATCATACGACGCGTCCACAGCAGTCCCCCTAGTTGTATTGACGAACTAATGCGTTTGCGGTACTTTCCAAGCGCGTATGAGCGGGCTCGGAGGGGCGACTGTGGTGTCTTCTGCCGGTCCGGTTGCGCGAGGCGCGTCTCCTTCGTCTAGTGGTTAGGACACCGGGTTTTCATCCCGGCAACACGGGTTCGACTCCCGTAGGAGATGCCAAGTAGAGAAAGCCCGAAGGAGATCCTTCGGGCTTTTGTGTTTGCGGTTACCTGTCACTTGAACCAGAATCGCAGACCGAGAGCGCCCTGCAGGCGGAAATTCGGAATTGAGATGCCGGACGCCGACGAATAGAGCACAAGAGCGGGTGCTGCTTCGATGAAGAGCTCGAGAAAGTTGAGCGGGAAGATGTTCAAACCGACCGGAAGTCTGCCGCCGATTTCGAATGGTTTCGGCGCTGCAAGATAGAGGCCCGGTCCAACATAGATATTCAGAATACCCGTTAGATTCTGGTTGATCAGCCACCAGTCTGCAGTCAATCCGACGTTGGACTCGTTTCCGTTCAGATGTGCTCCGATTCCCCACAAGATGGGCAATTTCGGAAACTGGACGGTCAACATAACCGACTCGCCGGGTAGACCGCCGAAGGCGTCAATGCCCGCTTCCGCTCCAATTCCCCAGGAGAACGCCTGTGCCCCACCGAGCACGAGTGAAATCAGTACCGCGATAATGATCTTTCTCTTCATAGCCGCTCCTTGTGTGTTTCTTATACTCAGAGAAGATAGCATGAGCTTGCCTCGCCACAAAGAGCTTTTTTCGCGGGTTGGCGAAGCGTGTATCGCAAAGTATAGTGACGTCAAAGGAGCAGCATTATGGAGCGGGTTGTACTGCGGGCGGCGGATCTGGACGGCTACCTGAATGACGCCGATAAGGATCACCTTCGGGAAATGGACTCACACTACGAGCAGGCACGGCAGGCGTTCGAAGTGCTTTCGTCGTCGCAGAACGAGAGCCGTCTCAAATCCGAGAAGGAGCGGCTCATCGGTCTCTACAGCGACATGGGAGATCTCATGCAACAGATCACGGCTGCAGAACCGGCGATCAACGTCTACTCCTTCCAAACGCCGCGTACGATCCACGGCGAAGCCTCAAGGTTGATCGCGAAGCTCCGCGACGTTCGAACGCAACATTACGAGTTCGTCTACTACATTCAGCGTGCGTACGAGTTGCTCTTCAATCTCGCATTTTCCGACCCGGAAAACCATCGAAAGAATCATCTCATCGTGCGCACTCCGGTGACTTTTCCGGTCCAGAACTTCGCGGTTCACAAGATCCCTGACGTTGACGCTGAGCTTGAAAATACGATGATGTGCGTAATGCTTCGCGGCGCCCTTCTTCCGTCGATGATCATGTCCAAAGAGATTCAGGAGTACACCTCCACTGGGTACGTTACTCCCTTCGCCCTGTTCCGAATCTCCCGCGACGACACACGGAAAGAGTCCGATATGGAATACATCCTTAACCTCGACAAATCCTTCTTCGACCTTCACTCACTCGATGGGAAGGACCTTATCTTTGCCGATCCGATGAACGCAACCGGCGGGAGCCTCGTGACCATCGTCAAGTATCTTCAAAACCAGGGAGTCAAACCGAAATCTGTGCGCTTTTTCAACGTCATATCAGCGCTGATGGGGGCGTTGCGGGTAGTTCGAGCCGTCGAAGGCGCGATGGT
>DATKUF010000049.1:0-17904 GCA_035530755.1 Spirochaetia bacterium
CGCCGAACTCGCCTCCGGCGACGTCCGTCGAACGGATGGCATCGAGAAGCTTGGTCTTGCCGTGGTCGACATGACCCATGATCGTGACAATCGGCGGTCGATGTCGCAAATCTTCCTCTTTGTCGTCGGGCGTGTCGATGATCGTTTCGTCATAGAGCGAGACGATGTTCACTTTGCAGTCATATTCGCCCGCGAGGATTCCCGCGGTTTCGGCGTCGATCTGCTGGTTGATCGTGACCATCATTCCCATTCCCATCAGCTTTCCGATGAGGTCGGAAGCCTTGAGATTCATTTTCCGGGCAAGCTCGGAGACGGTAATAACCTCCATGATGTCGATGGACTTTGGTACGGGATTCGCCTTCGGTGAACTCTTCTTCTGCTTGACCTGGATAAATTTTTCCTGATGACGCTCTTTCTTGGGGTAATTCTCTTTCTTTTTAGCCTTGAAGAATTTTTTGGCGCCGCCCTTTTTTTCTTCCGGCGATCCGCCGCCTTCTGCCGGGGGACGCGGAGAACCCGGTCGCGGAGCGCCCGTGCGAGGCGGCCCACCCGGCCGGAAACCACCGGGTCGAGGGCCCGGTCTTCCGGGGCCGCCGGAAGGAGTTGCAGGACGGAACGTGCGACCTGTGCCGGGGGCGCCGCCGGTCGGGCGATACCCTCCCTCAGCGGGCCGTGGACCCTGCGGCGGGCGGAAACCCTCCGGTGAGCGTGCCGGTCCTCGGTAGGGAGGAGCTTCCCGCTCTACTTTGCCCCCGTTGCGAAGTCCGACGTTTTCACCGGCGCGAGCCCGTTCGCGAATCGACTGGGGAATCGCCCCCTGTCCGACGCGCGGGCCGGTAGACCGCACTACCCGGTTCCCTTCGGGAGTCCAAACGGGGCGATCCTCTGCCCCCGACTTGGACGCGGCCTCTTTGCGTTCGATATGAGCAGCGGGTGCGCGCGGCTCTTCTTTTGCGACTTCGCTTCCCGACTTCTCGGTTGCGGTACCTGCGGCTGATCGTGAACGCACCGGAGGCGTCTCGGGTCCGGCCGTTTCAGGCACTCGTTTTGGCTCACGCGGTTCGCTGACTGTGGATTCCGTTGGTGAGGCTTCGGCTGTTTTCTGCGTCTGTACCACAGAGGTCTCCTGAGGAGCCTTGACCGCCTCCTCATGAACCGGAGTTGCCTTTTTGCGACGTGATTCCGCCGCCGGTTTTTCGGCAGTCTCCATTGGAACGGCAAATTTTGTCGCGGGTTTTTTCTTCACAACCACGCGCACTTTCCTCTTGTCCTGAGAGTCGTCGGGTCGATCTATCTTGGGCGATTCATCTTTCTTATGCTTGATCAAAGTTGCCTTTGGTTTGTTATTATCCTCTGCCATACAATACCTTAACCTGCTTTCCTTCGTTCTTCAATGCCCACAATCGTTGATGATTCGCACCCTGAAGACAATTTCCGTCCCGAATTAATCAGTTCTCGTTCATTCGTCCTCGTCATCCTGCTCAATGATTTCGACAGTCTCGGCGATGATGTTTTTTATTGCTTCGACATCATCTTTCGAGACACCCGGAATGCGCGTTAACTCTGCGTCGGTGAGCGAAATCAAGTCCACGATGTCTTCGATACCGTGACTCGTAAGCGCGGTGACGATGTGTTCAGGAATGTCGGGAAGTTCCGCGATGAGGGTTATCTCTTCTTCCTCTTCTTCGGGTTCTTCTTCCGCAACCTCGTCGGGAACCGTCTCTGTCGCCGGAGCTTCGATCGGCGCACTCTCCGGTGCGGCATCATCGGCTTCGGGCTCGACCGGCTCTTCATCGGCCTCGAGCTGTTCGGCTTCGGGAGGCCCTTCCTCAATGATCTCAATTGTTTCGGAGATAATCTTCTTCAATGTTGCAACGTCGTCCGCTGTTACACCGTCGAGAGCCTCGAGTTCCTCTTCAGTCAGGCTGACAAGGTCTTCGATGAGCTCAATCTTGTTTTTCGCAAGAACCTGAACGAGCGGGGCCGGGACGTCAGGGAGTTCTTCGACGCGACTGATCTCTTCTTCTTCCTCATCGTAGTCGCGGAAGAGTGCCGAAACCGCCCTCTTCGATTCCGCCGAAATATCCATTTCGAGGAACTGCGCTTCGGTCTTCACGTCGATGTTCCAGTCCACGAGCCGATTGGCCAACCGTACGTTGAGTCCCTGTTTCCCGATCGCGAGAGAAAGCTGCGTTTCGGGCACAACGGCAAGTGCCTGATGTTTCGACTCGTCGAGAACGACGACCTGGGCGACCTCAGCCGGCGAAAGTGCGTTCTTGATGAACGATCTTGGATCGTTTTCGAACTTCAGCACATCGATCTTCTCACCTTCGAGTTCCCGGACGACTCCCTGGATGCGCACGCCCTTCAAACCAACGCAGGCGCCGACCGGATCCACATCGTCCCGGTTGGAGTAGACCGCGATTTTTGTTCGATAGCCGGGCTCGCGAACGATCTTGTAGATTTCGACAGTCTTGTCGTAGATCTCGGGAACCTCGAGCTCGAAGATTCGCTTGACGAACTCGGTGTGCGTTCGCGAGAGGATGATCTGAAGACCCGACGGAGTCTTGTTCACCTCGTAGATAAGCGCTTTTATCCGGTCGTTCGGGCGATAGGTCTCACGCGGAGACTGGTATCGCTTCGGAAGCAGTCCCTCGGTCTTTCCGAGGTCGACATAGATGTTGCCGTTCCGTTCGCGCTGATAATAGCCGATGATCATCTCACCGACCTTGTCCTTGAATTCCGAGTACAGCGTGTCCTTCTGTATCTCGCGGATGGTCTGCCGTGCCTTCTGTTTGGCACTCTGGACGGCTATCCGATCGAATTCCTTGGGGTTGATTTCGATGAGCAGTTCGTCGCCGAGCTCGCACTCTTCGTTATAGAGAAGCGCCTCTTCGAGACTGATCTCGGTCACCGGATCGTCGACATCGTCCACGATCTTCTTCTGCGCAAATAATGTGACCTCTGAGCCGTCTTCGCTGAAACGGACGACTGCATTTTCATTTGCACCGTATTTCTTTTTGTACGCGGCTAGCAGGAACTCTTCAATGGTTTTCAGCACCAGTTCTTCTGAGATTCCCTTGTCCTGTACCAAGAGGCGAATCGCCTCGCTCAGTCCGGAAGTCATGTTCCTACCTGGCCTCCTGTGTGTCATCCAATTTCGCTTTCTGTATCTGCCCGTATAGAATATGCGTATTCCCGGATATGGTATCGATCAACACCGAACTCTCGTCGCAGCTTGCGATGACCCCGCCCAGGAATGTTCCGTCTTTCAACCAGATCCCGATGCCCCTGCCGGCGAATATCGCATACTCCCGGGCTTGCCGGATTTTGCGATCGATTCCCGGCGAGGTAACCTCCAGGTAGATGTCCTGACTGTCGAGAAGAATTTCCAGCCGCGGGTGAATGGTTCGGGATACGTCGACGCAACCTTGAACGCTCACGCCTTCCGGCCGGTGAATAACAAGGTTCACGTGGAAGGTACCGCGCACGCGACTGTACTGAAGGTCGACGATAAGATACCCCAACCCTTGAACCACCGGCTCAAGAGCTTCCAGCAGACCTTCCTCTGACCGAACGACCGACAACTCGCTACCTACCCATAAAAAAAGAGCCGTAAGTCGACTCTTTCGCCAAAGCCCGTTGCCGAGCTTAAGAATCATGAACGCTGCCCGGTAATAGTAACAAGATGGAATTCTTGTGTCAACGCCCGTCACCGATCGCTTAAGTAGTTGGCGGCTGTCGAAGAGAAACAAAAAGGCAGGCGTGAACCGGAGCCGCAAGGCAACAGACTCAACTCATCGTTCACCACAGAGTATACACAGAAACAGGGAACAGGTCAAAGCTGTGCGCTGCACGGGGTGCAACGTTCAGTCCATCGCGACAGTGAGAACGTAGACGGAGGGGAAGCCCGCCTGCTTCAGCACGCGGGCGCACTCATGTGAAGTCGCGCCTGTTGTAAATACGTCGTCAACCAGAACTATGCCGGATCGGGTTTCGGTGACGGGATCTCCAGCGGCACGGCGCAGGAGGATCCGGCCGCGAAGGTTCGTCAGCCTGGCCGTGTAACTCAGACTCTTCTGGGAGACTCCCCGCCGGCGGGTGAGAAGTCGCCGGACCGGCGCTCCGGTCTCCCGGGAAAGGTGGCGAACAAGCAGCCCGACCGGGTCGAATGCACGATCGCGGGAGGCGCCGGGCCGAGGCGGAACCGGAACGAGCGGCAGGCCGGAGAAGTGTTCGCGATAGAGTGATGCCAGTTCACGAGCAAACAGTGGCGCGAGATCTGCGCGACCGCGGAACTTGTAGGCCTGAACCAACGCTTTGGCCGATCCGCGATATCGGTAGACGCTGATGTGTCGGTCGAAGAGAAACTCACGATTCCTGCAGCGCGTGCAGAATTCCCGTTCGGAAATGAGAGGTCGGCTGCACGCGCGGCACCGTGGTGTCCGGCTGCGAACAAGACCGCCGGCGCGGGCACCGGAGAGCACGAGACGGTTGGTTTCTTCCCGCGCGATGGGGACGGCCGAAGGACATTCGTCGCAGATCGGCACCTGGCGCCATGGATTCCATTGAAGTAGCGTGCCGCACAAAGCACAGCGGGCGGGCAGAGCCGATTCCGCGACGTAATCGAGCAGGAAGAAGCGGCGAACTACAGCCGCGAACCGGGTACCGCGGCCTTCCCTGTTTCTGGTCACGGAAATGGTTACTGCCGGAAATCCGCGGTGATTCACGCGATCCGGTACGCAACAGCGCCACCGCACGTGACCCGGCGCGGGAGCTCTACTGCAGTTCCTTCTGCCAGCGCGCGAGTCGGTTCAAAGCGTCAAGCGGCGAAAGTCGCGCGATGTCGGTGGAGAGAATTTCCCGGATCACGAGATCACCGTTGTCCCAGAGTCCCGGTTGCGACGTCACTGATTCCTCGGCTTCGCGGGCTCCTTTCGGCCGAGCGTCCTCTGCGGCGGGCGGATCGCGCAGCGTTGGATCCACCTCCCGTGCCTCCTGCAGCCGCGCGAGAAGCATCTGACCGCGGGCAATGACGCTTTCGGGAAGTCCGGCGAGACGCGCTACCTGAATCCCGTAGGAGTTGCTCGAAGGGCCGCGTTGCACCTTCTTGAGAAATACAATCTCTCCGTTCCGTTCGCGAACAGCGAGCGAGAGGTTGAACATCCCCTGGTAATCGAGCGCGGTCAGCTCGTGGTAGTGAGTCGCAAACAGCGTTCTGCATTGGAGTTGTTGAATGATGTGTTCGGTAACGGCCCAGGCGATGGCCAGACCGTCGTTCGTCCCGGTTCCCCGGCCGACCTCGTCCATAATGATGAGACTTCGCGCCGTAGCCGTGCGAAGGATAAACGCAGTCTCGTTCATTTCGACGAGAAAGGTAGACTCTCCCCTCGCGAGATTGTCGGACGCGCCCACCCGGCAAAAGATCTTGTCGACGACCGACAGCTTTGCTTCCTCGGCCGGGACAAACGCGCCGATCTGCGCCATAAGGACGATTAACGCAGTCTGCCGAAGAAACGTGGACTTCCCCGCCATGTTCGGGCCGGTAATGAGCGCGAAGTTCTCCCCGTCGGCGCCGAGCACGAGGTCATTCGGGACGAACGATCCTGCAGGAAGATAGGCTTCGACTACCGGGTGTCTGCCGCCGCGTATGTGAAGTCCGCCCGTCTCCTCTATGATCGGCCGGACATACCCATGGAGAGTCGCCGCGTAGGCGAAACTCTGCAGGCAGTCCATCTGCGCGATTCTCGCTCCAACATCGAGAATGGTCCCGGTGTGCTGTCGGATGCGGCCGCGGACTTCGATGAATAGCTCCCGTTCCAGATCGGTGATTCTCTCCGATGCGCTGTTCAACTCGGATTCTATTTCTCCCAGGCGTTGAGTGGTGAACCGATCGCCACCCACCAGACTCTGACGCCGAATGAAATGTTCAGGAACCAGACCGACGTTGCTTTTCGAGACCTCCAGATAGTGCCCGATGATTCTGTTATATCGAATCCGGAGATTCGAAATTCCAGAGGATCGTCGTTCCTGGGAAAGATACTCATCCAGTACCGCCCGACTGTTGTCGCGCAGTCCGCGCAGTGAGTCGAGCTCGGGGTTGTAGCCGGGGCGAATGAGGTTTCCTTCGGTAAGGACCACCGATGGATTGTCCACAATCGCCTGGTCGATGAGATCGCGGACGAAGACGATCTGCGCTTTTTCATCCTCCGAGATTTCGAGGGTAGCGTCCGTATTTCTGGAGACCTCCAGGAGCGCGGCGACGTCAAGAACCCGCGCGAGAGCCGCCGCAATAGACGCGAGATCCTTGCCATGCGCCTTGTCGAGCGCGACACGCGAACAAAGTCTCTCGATATCGAGAATGGTCGAAAGCCGGGATCGCAGCTCGCCAAGCGTCATCTGATCGCGGTACAGCGCCTCAACGACTTTTTGCCGATCGAGTATCTGGTGCGGATCAAGCAGCGGCGCGAGCAGCCAACGTTTCAGAAGGCGCGCGCCCATTGCGGTTTTTGTTTGATCGATCACCATGAGGAGTGTAAATTTTTTTCCGCCGTCGTTGAGGTTCTGTACGAGTTCAAGGTTCTTCTGCGTGGATTCGTCGAGCGCAACAAAATCGGATTCGCGTTCGAACTTGATAGACCGGACATGGGTCAACAGGGACCGCGCGGTGTCCTCGACGTACTGGATCAGCACTCCGCACGCAGCCAGGCAGGGGGAGTCGTCTGCCAGACCGTAGCCTTTGAGGCTGGTTACCGAGAGCAGCTGCTTGAGCCGCTCTCGGCCGGAGATCTGATCGAAGCTCCAGTCGGGGAACCGGTTCACCACGACCTCGTTCTGTTCGCCGAGGATCCGGCCCACCGCGGCGTCCTCCTCCAGAAGCGACTCCTGCACGAGGATTTCCCGCGGTCGAACGCGTGCGAGGTGGCGGCGAAGGCCTTCGCCCGCGTCCGCAGCGGCAACAGAATCTGTCGCAGTCCCGGCCCCGTTGGCGGTTTTCGCGGAAACTTCCCCTGCGTACAGTTCGCCCGTTGAAAGATCGATCCAGGCTACCGAAATCCCTTTGTCGTGCCTGCCGACGGAGAGCAGATAGTTATTTGTCCCCGTCTCGAGATAGTCCTCTTCAGTGACCGTCCCGGGGGTAACTACCTCGATCACCTGTCGGTCTGCGAGGCCTTTCCCGCCGGGAGGCAGCTTGATCTGTTCGCAGATGGCGATCTTCTTGCCCGCTCGAAGAAGTCTGCCGATGTAGTTGTGCGAGGCGTGGTAGGGAATCCCGCACATCGGGACCCCGTTTCGCTGCGTAAGGGTCAGGTTCAGAATGCGGGACGCCTCTTCGGCATCCGCGCGAAACATCTCATAGAAATCGCCGAGTCGGAAGAAGAGGATGGCGTCGCCGTGCTCCCGTTTTATCTGCGCGTACTGGCGCATCATAGGGGTGGTATCAGTCATGGCGCCTCTCCCCGCCTGCGTCCCCCTACTGATTGTTCGTTGATCGAAGCCGGTCGATGACCTGATTGGTGATATCTACGGTCGGACTCCACCACAACAGATTCGGGTTGCTGATGTCGAACACAACGCTGTACCCGAGGCTCTCCGCAACGTAACTTACCGCAGTATACATTTGCGTATAGAAGGCGGAGTTAGACTGCAACAGTCCCTTCTGCTGGCGATTGAGCTCTTCCTGTTTAATTCGCCGGAACTCCTCGAGAAAAGCCTGTTTCTTGCTTATCTGGTCTTCGAGTTGCAGGGACGCGCTGTTGTCTCCACGCTGGTCGGCTGCGAGTTTCTGTTGCTGCAACTGCTGAATGTCCGACTGCTGCCTCGCAATTTCGGCCCGAAGATCGTCGGCCTTCTTTTTGAGATCACGCACCGCCTGCGACTCGGCGAAAAATGTCGAAGTAACCTTGCTCAGATCGACAACTGCCACCGTTGTCAACTGTTGGGCGGACAACGATTGCGCAGCGAAGAACCCGGCGGCGACCACAACCAACGCTACGGTGATCCACTTGCGTGCCACGGCGCCTGCCGGAAGCGCGCCAGAGCTTCGGACCGCCTGTCCGGCGTCAGAGCCAAACCTACTCATCTCGTCAACTCCTTTGATGCTCAGAGAGTCCCCCTGGTCCACCGGTCAGAAGAATCCGGTACCGATCGAAAAGACGAAATCCACCCCGCCGGTGGGGCTGCCCCCGTTGAACAGGCTGCCCTGCTTCCACTCAACCTGGCCGTTGACGATCTGGAATCGTTTTGCGAGATAGAGCCGGATCGGGAACTGCGGTATGACGAACCGTATGCCACCGCCGAAACTGAAGTCGAAGTTGTTGATATCTCCCAGGTTGACGTCGCTGTAGGATTGCCAAAGGGACGCGCCCTCAAGAAACATGTCGAACCAGACGATCTGCGCCGAAATCGGCATGCGAAGCTCGAGCCAGCTGTCCCAGAGCGCTTGTCCTGCCGTCCGTGGCCAACCCCGTCCGACGAGCATTCCGTCGACGTACAGCTGATCGATAGCGTTCGGCACGTAGGGATTTCCATTACCCGATACGGAGCCGGGTACCCAGAATTGGGGAAGCAATACCGATAGGGCCGAATGGGCCGCAAGCACCATCTTCCAGCTCCAGCTATCGGAAACGGGAAGATTCCACAGCGTAAGATAACTCTCGAGAGTTGTCGTTGTATTGATGAACTGGGAAGTCCCGAACAGAAATCCACCGGCGAGGGTCAGATCTTCGCGTAGATAGTAACCGTTCGACGGGCTGTAAGTGATGTCCCGGGTGTCGAGATAGCCGGTAAGGCTCCATTTGTTTGTGAAGTACCAGGACCCGTGACCCTGCCGGATCGCATCGTCCCACGGACGGTAGACCGACGCATCGTATTCGACGTCATTTATGCTGGTGGAAAGACCGGTGCCCAGCCCCAGACGGCCGACCCTCGTTGGCAACCGGTACCCGAGACTGGTACCGAGGCTCACGGTCCAGTTGATGTAGGACATCAGATAGGCCGCAGGGATCGCCGCGGTAGTCCCGCCGGCGTATGCGTAGTCGGTTTCCAGGCCGAAGGTGCTGATATTCGACGAGTTCACCGGGCCGGGAAATACCGCGCCGGCAGGATAGTTTACGCCGGAATAGGTTGTCGGTTTCGAAAAAACGTAGGCGCCGGTGAACGGATCGGGAACCGACCCGGAATCGGTCGCGTTCGGAAACTGTGGGTACAGAACATCCTGCGGAACACCGGTGATGGTGGCCCGATCGATGCTGAAGTTGATGCCCGCGGATATGGGCTTGTCGAAGAGCCACGGCTGGGTGAAGTTGAACGATGCGGTTTGTTCGGCCGGCGAAACCGAAAGCTGAGCGCCGATTGTTTCCCCCAGTCCGCGGAAGTTCCGGTCCTGCCAGCTCAACTGCCCGGCGATGGGAAAGCTGGTGTTGCCTCCAAAGCTGATGCCGAATCGTATGTCTGCGGTGTTCGCTTCCTCGACGTTTATTACCAGGTCCATCAGTCCCGGGACAGTCCCTTGTGGCGTCTCCGGCGAAATCGACTGGAAGAACTGCAAGTTGGTCAGATTTGCCAACCCTTCCCGAATCTTGGCAGCGCTGAAGATATCCCCTGGTTCGAAAGGAAGCTCCCGTCGTATTACGAAGTCTTTCGTCTTGGTGTTACCCTTGATGATGATGTTTTCAATGTGAGCGCGGTTCAGTTCAACTATTTTGACGGTGTAGGAAATCGTGCGCGTGGCTGGATCGCGGCTCTGTTCCATGTTGACCTGATTGAATATGTAGCCGTTTTCCGCGTAACGGTTTGCAACCTGGTTGAACCCATCGGTCACTTTTGACTTGTTGAGAACATCGCCCGGCTTGAGTCTGAAGAAGGCGGCCAGCTGCTCGGAGGTGAAAATCGAATTGCCTTCAAACTTCACGCCCCCGAAGGTCCATTGCTGTCCCTCGTCAATATAGTATGTCAGGGTGACATAACTTCGCTTGTTCGGCTCATCGTTTTGAAAATCCTTCGTCACGTCGGTGACTTTTGCATCGATATAGCCGCGATCTTCGTAGTACTTCTGGATCAGCTGTTTGTCCTGCTCGAGCAGGGATTCCTGGTACACTCCACTGTTAAAAAGCGACTGCTCTTTACTCTTGAGTACACCGCGGAGGGTGCTGTCCGAGGCGTAGGTGTTTCCGGAGAACTTGATCTGTTTGACGATTGTCTGATTGCCCTCGTCGACTGCAAAAATCAGGGTAGTTTTGCCGGCCGTGTCTGTCTGCGTCGAACCATTGATTGTCGCGTTTGGAAAACCTCTCTGAAGGTAGAGGTTCTTGATGGCATCTTCATCAAGCCGGATTTTGGAGTTGGTGATCATGTCTCCGGGCTTGAGAAGCACGACGTCGAGTATGTCGCTCGTGCGTACTCGTTGGTTGCCTTCGATCTTTACGTCGGAGACGACCGGTCGTTCTTTTACCTCGAACTGAAGAATTACCGCGCTACCCTGTGCGTCCGCTTTGACCGCTCGTGGGATAATCTGATCGAAGTAACCGAGGGCGTACAACTTTCGCTGCAGATCCAGGAAAAGCGCATCGCTGAATTTCTGGCCGACGAACGGCGAGACGATTCCACGAAGTTCACTCTCGGAGACGGTCTTCAGGCCCGTGAACTCGATATTCTGAATCGGCTTGTCGACGTACCACTCGGGGCTGGGTGCATCCTGAGGCGGCTGACTCTGCGAGGTCTGCGGCGCCGGTGCCGTTGGCGCCGCCGGTGCCTGCGGGGACTGTTGGGCAAAAAGGGGCAGGCTTGCACCCGCTATGATCAGCACAAGAAAGACGAACCTACGCATTGCAGCTCCTTGGATGATGGCTCTTCGTCAGTATGTGAAACCCCAGGAAAGGGAAATTGTGTTGTCGGTCAGGAACAGCGTCTGCGGAGTTTGCGGCAAAAAACTCCATTGTAAGTCGAAGAACGGCGTACGCCAGTCGAGACTTATCTCCGGATTTATCACCAATCCTCCGAAACTCCTCGTTTGTTCCGCGGTTGAATACGGATTCTGGGCCTGAAGCTGCACGAGGAGCTCCAGGAAAAGGTCCGTGCCAAGGTATTTCCCAAGAAAGACCGTGGTATTGTCAAGATACTTTCCAAGAGATGGTGATGTGTTGTCAAGAGGGTACTGGGTGCTCGAGGTGCCGGTTGCGCCTGTGGCCGTCCCCGAAGGGACCGTCTGTGCTGCCCCTCCTATTGCCCCGCGAAGAAGATTCGAAAAAAGCTGCGTGCGCACGGAGAACAGATCGAGCGACAGTCCATCACGCACCATATTTTCAAAAGATCGGATAATGCTGAACTGGCCTAGCAGATCACTCGTGAGAAAGACAGCCGATGAAAGGCCGTTCTGGTCGGTGCCCAGCTCGCCGAACAGATTCCCCCCGAGAAGTGAGGCGATCTGAGCGTCGGTCATTGCCGGGTCCGACACAAATCGCGGAGTGAACTTGCTCAGCCGCTCGTCGGTTGCAACGAGGCTGATACGCACAGGACCGGAATTGGAAATCTCGCGAATCTCAGCGTTGACGGTAAGGCGGGGATCGAAATAGTTTTCGTTCTCGTTGAACTTGATCATTCCATCCTTGATATAGAACGAGCGTTCAAAATAGAAAATCTCACCGCTCTGAATTCCAACATCCCCGCGCAGGGAGAAGTTACCCGTGTCGGTTGCGAGAGTGATGTGGATGGACTGTCCAAGACGCGCGTAACCCCGGAGAACCGGAATCGTACTGGTCGGCCACAAAAACTCGACCCGTTTGCCTGACTCGATTGTCATATCGAGATTCACCGGGAGGTCTTTCGAAGTGGTCGACGGGGTATTGACCGGCCCTCCGATATCGGCGAGCGTGATGTTTGTCTGATAAGCCAGCAGGCTACCGGTCACCGTTGTCTCGGTCGGTGTGCCGACGATCTTTACCACACCATTGGTATAGCCGTTGACCACGACGTTGCCGAACGTATAGTCGACCCGCATCCCTTCGTCACCCGGCACGACAACCTGAATGGTCACGGACTCCGGAGTCCAGCGATTCATCACAAAGCTGCCCTCCACCGTCCCGTTTCCTTTGCCGATCGGTACGGCGAACCTGGTCAGCGTTACCTGCTTTTCTTCAAATACGAGAAAGGTCTTCGAGGGCCCCAGGGGATCGGGGCTGAAGGCAAGTTGTCCTTTTGCGTTTTCCACGCCCAGCGTCCCGTAGAAATCCGGATCTGCCGCGGGTCCGTTGATGCGGAGACTGCCGGTGACGTCGCCCTGAGTGAGACGGAAGACGTTCAGATCGAGAAAGCGCTTGAAAAGAGAAAGGTTGAACTTAATGTTGTTGATGTTCGCTTCTATCGCGTCGCCCTTGATGCGGCCGTCAGCCTGAAAAACTATCGGCAGAGGTGCGGCCGACGAAACGACGAAGTCTCCATTCTCCTGAATGTGGCCGTTGAGGCTGTTTGACGGCCCTCCGCCCATACTGATCGCTTTTCCCTTCTTGTTGAGGGTGAACTGCCATATCGCGGCCAGGTTCTGTTGAACCGGAAGACCACTGAGTCCGAGATCCGCGCTGATGTCGCCTTCGAGAATGGATCGAAAGTCCAGGGGGTTTGCAGGCGGAGTGTACGTGGCGTTGAACTTCAATCCAACGTTAAGCGGCTTCGGTTGTGTGGTCGGGTCGCTCAATGCCGCGTCGATCGCTACGGTGCCGTGTGCGAGGTCCGCCGTGGCATTCGCGGTGATAAGTGCGTTTTGCTTGTAGGTAATGTTTATCGGCGCGACGCGAAGAGCATTGTCAGCCCAGTGGAACGTGGCACTCCCGCCTATCGGTTGACCTCCGTAGGTTGCCCCGTCGAGGGTCAGCTCTGCATCGATGACCGGCGTGGTGGTCGTGCCGTCAAAACGAATCTGTCCGTCCACTCCGCCGTCGACGCGGCGGATTCCCATTCGTTTAAACGGCAGATTGCGTACGAGCAATTCGCCGCCGAGTGTCCCCGCATTCAGAGAAGCGTCGATCCGATACGTTTCATCCTGTTTCCCTGTCGAAAGCTGCAGGAACACTCTCCCGTCTAACCGGCCGCCGCTCACGGCGGGCGGTTCATAGGTAACCGAACCGCTTCCTGCGAGCCTGGACGCGTCGTCGCCGTAGGTGATCGATTCGATCGCGCCGTGTCCCGGCGTGATCCGCCCAACGACGGCAAAATCGCTGTTGGGCAAAGGCACAAACGGGAGATTGCGCACCGAGAAATCATTTACATTTACTTCCCAGGTTTCCGGGTTCGTATAGAGGCCGGATACCCGGAGCGTGAGGGTGGTGTTCCTTCCGTCGAATGGGATGGGAATATCGCTGCCGCTGACCTGAAACGCAAATTGATTGAATCGGCTGAAAGAAACTCGAGCCTCCAGGCCGTGGGACTCGGTGATCACGAGATCCTTACCCGGGGCGTAGGATCCTCGAAAAGAATAGGGCACGTTCTGCAGTCTGAGACCTCCGGAGAATTCGACGCTCCCGTCCTCCCCGATACTTGCGTCCAACTGTCCGGCTGCCGAGTAACCTGCGTAGTTCGCGACCAGGCGGTTCACGGTGATTGCGCTGTTGCTCGCCGCAGCTGACAACGCCAGATTGTTCCCGGACACGGCGGCGTCGTAAAGGTGAAACCTGGGTGCATTGACTGTCAGGCTTCGCGGGCCCGTTGCAACAGCGAAATCTGCGTCCAGCATAAGAGAGTCGGAGATCACGTCTGACGGCGGAAGAAATCCGGCCGGTATCGGCAGACCGAGCGCGGCGAGTCCCGGGGCGACGGCACGGAACGCACCGTAGAACTGGGCGACCGGGAGGCTGTCGATTCGTCCCTCCAGGCGCGTTTGCGAAAGCGGAGAGTTCGTGCGCGGAATACTTCCGGTGAGCTTCATGCCGGCTTCTTTCGCACCGTCCGTCGAAAACTGTACGGCGAACGCAGTTTCATCAGAGCCCGGCGTGAGCCTCACGTGAAAGTCATGAAAGACCGCGCGCCCGTAGGACAGGGTCGGGTCCGTGATCTCGATGGAATTTCCGTTTCGCGCAACGGTGAGTTGAGCGTCAAGTGGTGCCATTCCCCCGACGGCAACATCTGAAAGAACCAAGTGTCCGGAGGGCAGAAAACCGGCAAGGAGTACGTCTCCGGTGAAACTCCCTGACCCGACCGTCGTTCGAACCTCAAATCGGTTGACCGTGGCAAGCTTCTCATTTCCCTGGAGATCCACCTTTACCGTTTGCAGATCTGCGAAGCTGGCGTTGTGGTTCGTGGCTTCGAAGTCCGCCGAGTAGGTTGCTTTCGCGTCCCCTATCGAATAGCGGACGTTTGCTTTGCCTGTCACGGAAGTCCGGAGCCAGGGTGCCGCGGCGTCGAGCGGCGCCTGCACGGTTACGAACTGCCCGGGAACGAATCCATCGGTCTGAAAGTTCGCCGAAAACGTCCGGTTTCGCAGATCGAGCTGTCCCGCCAGATCGATTGGAGCGCGGTCTTCGACTTTGCGGAAGACAAGGTTCCCGTGTCGATAGTTCAGCCGAAATGCCTGGCGAACCATGGAAAAAGTGTTCGCGTGAAGCCGTTCTATAACTACCGTTGCATCGGCGCCAAGGTCCGGATAGCTCGAGGCCGGCGATAGATCGTCGTTGGTTCCCGGCGGAGGCGCACCCGAAGGCTGCAGGGTCGCGGTTATGCTCACGGGGGACTCGATTGTTCTCACCGAAACAACCGAATCGGCGAGCGTCAGTCGGATATCCCCTCTCCACTTTACGCTGAGAGTCCGACCGTTTGGCGCCACGGTGAAGAACATTCGATCCGCCTGAACCGTCCCATCGGGCCCGGCAACGCTGACGAAAAGATTCTTTCCTTGAAAGGTGACACGCGGAATACCGGGAGTTTCGGTGGTCCCCCTCGCGGGACTGGCCATGGATTCAATAAATCGTAAGACATCGGTGTCGCGGCGCGTGTCCAGTACGATATGGGTATTCTCCACGCTGACGTTGGTGACCGACTGCGCGATATTTCCCCCGAGCACCGCAAATATGTCGTAGTAGATCTTCAGCCGTTTGATCTGCAGCAGTGTTTCCCGTTCTCCCGGTTTTCCGTAGACAACGAGATCGCGAACTTCGATGTAGCGGAAAATTGACGGCGAAATGCTCGAGTAGGAGATCGCCCTTCCCGTCGCAGACTCCAGATCGAGTACCACCTGATGCTTCAGTGCTTCCATTCGCAGACGGACGAATTGCTGCAATGGTCGAAGCACAAATCCGGTTGCCACGAGCAGAGCTGCGACGATTAGCGTCTGCGCGATGTAGTGTACGATTTTCCTGCTCATACGCGATGGACTTGCTGTGCTCCGATGCAAAGGCTCAATGACAACCCAAACAAAATGATGTATTCTATTCTACCACGCGAGGTCCATAATAAAAAGGCGGCCCGGTATGGAACAGTTACGCGAAATCCTTGACAACTTCATGGTTCTCGAAGGGCTCGACGGGTCCGGCACGACAACACAGGCTGGATTACTGGCCGATCGGTGCAAACGGGAACGTATTCCGTACCATGTGACCAGCGAACCGACTACCGGGCCGGTGGGCACCCTTATACGCAGGTTCCTGCGGGGAGAAGAGCCTGTTCACCCCGACACCATGACGCTGCTTTTCGCCGCCGACCGAAGCGAACACCTCAACGCGCCCGAAGTCGGAATCCGTGCTCGATGTGAGCTCGGCGAGCTCGTAATCTCGGACAGGTATCTGTTTTCGAGCCTCGCCTATCAGACTATCGCATGCGATTCGGACTTCGTTCAGGCCGCTAACAGTCATTTTCCGTTCCCACGGCGGTTAGTCTACGTCGATGTGCCTGTCGAGGAGTGCGTTCGGAGGCTTGCCCAGCGGACTCACCGGGAAATCTACGAGCTTGTGGATTTCCAGGCGCGAGTTCAGGAGCGCTACGAGGAAATTCTCGCCACGTACGCGGACTGTGGGATGGAAATCATTCGTGTCGATGGGACTGTGAGCGCCGGCGAAATTGCCGAGATGGTATGGAAAATGGTGGCCGGTCGACCGATAAGAGGAGTATGAGACGCTTCTCAGTGGTGCTGGTTGTCCTCGCCTTCGCCGTCGCGGGACCTGTGCATGCATATCGGCTGCTCTACAAAGAGCAGCTCTACCCGCTTATCCAGTACCAGCTGAACATGTACCCTCGCGACTGGGCAGAGAACATTCAATGGCTCGACCTCGCCCTGAAGGCCGATTTTGCGAATCCTCTGTACGCTCTCGCGAAGATCGACAATACCGACGAATGGGAGTTTTACCGGGATCTGTTCATGATGCACCTGAACCTGAAACTGGTGGAACAGTACCTGGAATGGGGAAGCGAATTCAACAAACAGGTTGCCTATTTCTATAACTACCCCTGGAAACAGGAGAATCTGGACAGTCTGAACAAGGCCGAGGCGCTGTTCAAATATGCGCTCAACTTCTGGACCGAAGCAAAGAGCTGGTCCGACAAGGCTGCCGCTGCCAGATTCCGATGGATGAATCTCGACGGAGTTCATTTCTGGCAGGACGAAAGCTATCGCATTCAGAACGGCGAACTGGACTACAATTTCATTGTGAATCGTCATCTCACGTCGCTTGAGGGCGTACGGAAAACCTTCGAGGCAATGAACAGGTCCACCTACTGAATAAGCATCGCATCTCCGTAGGAAAAAAATCGATACCGATTGTCGACCGCCTCACGATAGGCTGAAAGCGTATGTTCTTTTCCCGCGAAAGCACACACCAGCATCAGAAGAGTCGACTCAGGTGTGTGGAAGTTGGTGAAAATCGCGTCCACGATTCCAAACTCATAGCCGGGGTAGATGAAGATATCGGTCGCATTGCTGCCGGGCAGAAGCCGTGACCCGTTCCAGGCCGACTCGAGGGTACGTACGGAAGTCGTTCCGACCCCGACGATCGGGCGCTTTTCGCGACGCGCCCGGTCGACAACCGCGGCGGTTTCCTCTGAAATGTGTAACTGTTCGGTGTGCATGCGGTGATCAGCCACCTCTTCGGTGCGAACCGGCAGAAAAGTGCCCAGCCCCACGTGCAATGTGACGAAACAGGATTCGAATCCGGCAGAAGCAAGAGAATCGAGGAGCTCCTGGGTAAAATGAAGACCCGCCGTGGGTGCAGCCGCAGACCCGGTTTCGCGGGCGTACACCGTCTGGTAGCGGTCGGCATCCGCCGGTTCGTCCTCTCTCCGGATATAGGGCGGAAGCGGTACGTGGCCGTAGGTGTCAAGGTAGATGTCGTCCACCGGCGGCGTAAACTCGACCGTACGGTACTGTCCGTCGGCTGACGAGATAATCCCTTTCACGCCGCCGGGAAACTCGTAGCTGCGGCCGACGCGCTGTCGCTTGCTCCGGTTCACCATGCAGCGCCAGGTGGACGGTCCGGCGTCTCCGGGGTGCTGCTCGAGAAGCAGAAACTCGACCGCTGACGCGGGCCCCGGGGAAAGCGGCGTGCCGTAAAGTCTGGCGCGTCGGACACGCGTGTCGTTGAATACCAGAAGACTCCCCTTCTTGAGAATCTCGGGAAGTTCACGCATGCGATGGTGACCGACCGCGCCGTTCCCGCGGTCGAGCAACATGAGTCGCGAATCGCCGCGGGTCTGCGGAGGTCGCTGAGCGATCAGCTCTTCCGGAAGATCAAAAAAGAATTCCCTGGTCTTCATCGGTTTTTCGGTCGATTTTCAGATGCTCGTAGGCAAGCGGAGTGACCACGCGTCCTCGAGGGGTTCGTTTTAGAAAGCCCTGCTGGATGAGGTAGGGCTCGTAGAAGTCCTCGAGCGTGTCGATACTCTCCCCGATGGAAATTGCGAGCGTCTCGGCGCCGACCGGGCCGCCGG
>DATKUF010000050.1:0-3409 GCA_035530755.1 Spirochaetia bacterium
CAAATGGCCGCCGAAGAGCATCCATTCATTCGGATCAACCGGCAGCGGTGTACGAAGTGCGGTACCTGCGTTACCGCATGCCCGACTACTGCGCTCTCCTTCGACGGAAGGTCGATATCCGCGGCCGATGCTGCCGAAACGCTTCTGCGCGACCTCGAGTTCTATCGCCAGTCGGGTGGGGGCGTCACCATTTCCGGCGGCGATCCGCTGACTCAGCCTGATTTCACTATCGAGGTCCTCGGCCGCTGCAAGGAGGCAGGAGTACACACCGCAATCGAGACCGCTCTTTTCGGGGAATACGAAGCATTGGAGCGGTTCATCCCGTTTACCGACCTGTTCATCGTAGACTTGAAGCTTGACTCCAGCGCCATACACCTGCAGTACACCCATCGACCCAACGAGGCCATCAAGCGCAACTATGCTGCCCTGGCACGGCGGGGTGTCGAGCTTCTCACCCGGATTCCGATGATACCGGGGATAACGGCGACGGAGTCGAATGTTGCCGCACTGGCGCGGTTCATCCGGGAGGTGAATCCCGGCGGAAGGGTCGAGCTCATCAACTTCAACCCGCTCGCGAGGAACAAGTATGAGCTGATGAACAGGAGCACTGAGTTTTTCGATGGTATGGCGCCGCTGGCCGCAGGGGAGTTGGACGCGCTCGGAAGGATCCTCGAGTCCGAGGGGCTTACGGTAGTCAGGGAACACGCCCGCGCGGGCGGCAGGAGGTAAGGTTGTGATACGGGAACTGATCACCCGGGCGGAATCGGGTCAGAGCGTCTATATCACCGACCTCCACGCCCGATTCGGACGCCTTGCGGACGTGGACAGCGATCGGCTGATCTTCGTCGTCCAGCTGCTCGACGGAAGTGCAACCCGCGGGATGGAATCGCGGCGCTTCGACCTGAGGGTGCCCCGGCTCGACCGTCTGGACACCACGGAACGCAACTTCGTCGAGAGCTACATCCATGCAGAGATCTACAATATTCTGTCGGCGCTCGGCGGGAGGGCGATGACCATCTACTTCGATCCCGGACGGCCCGAGGTGGCAGAGACCGTCGGGAGGCTTCCGGATCTGTTCGGGCTCGGTCTGAAACGCTCAGCACGTGTCGGTTACGGTCGGGCGGTCAATGTGATCGACCGTATGATCGGGGCGATGAATCCTTGCGGCGCGCCATTTTCCTTCGAGTTCGGCGACATCGAGCAGGCGCCGTTCCCGCGGCGGCAGTCCCGGCCCGAGGTGGATGTCGTCAACTTTTTCAGAGGGCGGACGCAACACCTGCGCGGCAGGGCGCTCGTGGGTATGGACGTGGGTGGCACGGATATCAAAGTCGTCCTTGTAGTCGACGGCCGTGTCGTCGACTACAAGGAGTATGACTGGTTTCCCGCCGGCTTCCTTCGGTCGCGTCAGCTCGTCGATCCGATCTGCCTGATTGTCAGGCTGATGCGGGCCCGATGGTGGCTCGACCGACAGCCGGAACTGTCGGCCGGGGAGAGCGGACGCCGACAGGAGCTGTTCGGCCTCATGGCGAAAGCACTGGATGTGAACGCAACCGAAGAGGAAATGTTGTCGCTCCTCTCCCGCCTTGCAACCGAGGGGTTGGACGACCAGTTACGCTTCGACGGAATCGGGCTCTGTTTTCCCGATGTCGTAGTCCGAAACAAGATAGTCGGGGGCGAGGTCTACAAGACCCGCGGCATCCGGAACAACCCCGGGATCGACTACGAAGCGGATTTTGCCGAGCTCACCGATCTCGACCTGCGGCTGAAGACCTGGGTGCGGCCTGGCGGTACGGTCCGGATAATAAACGACGGGCCCATGGCCTCCTTTACTGCCGCGGTGGAGATCGCCGCCTCGACTGATGCCGGAGCTGTGGCAAAGGGGGTCCTCGCCCATACGCTCGGAACAGAGCTTGGCACCGGCTGGGTAACCGAAGCCGGAGAGATCCCGGACATTCCACTCGAGGTCTACAATTTCATAATCGACCTCGGTAGCTGGCCCGAGCGCGCCTACGAGCCGGACGACCTGCGAAGCGTCAACAATTTCAACACGGGTCTACCGGGAACACTGCAGAAGTACTGCAGCCAGAGCGGCCTGTTTCGCTTCGCCCTCAAATACTTCCCGACCGAACGTCCGGACCTCTGGCAGGAGCTCCGGGAGAAGGGTTTTGTCGAGCGGCGTACGAACGGCAGCGCCGCAGGCTGGTACGTCCCGACCGAGCCGCTCGACCAGCGGAAACCGTTTGTCGAGCACATGATGATGCTCCCCGATCGGGAGAGGGATGAAAGCTGCCGCAGGATCTGGCGCGAGGTCGGGATATCCCTCGCGGTGACGCTGCTGGAGACGAAGCGCATACTGGATAACGGTACGGACAGATGCTTTCTGTTCGGACGCCTCGTCAAAAGTCCTACCTGTTTCAAGCTGCTGCTCGAGGGAGCACGGAGTGTCGATCAGAGCATTAACCTCGTCGACGCCGGCACCGGCATGGCGCACACGCCGCTCATGAAACAGCTTGAGGAGCATCCGGGCCTGACTGTTGCGCAGTTCGCCCAGGCAATTGGCGCCGTCTACTTCGCCGGTCCGAATTGAAAGAGGCGAAGGGCGGCAGAGATGCCGGGCTGGAGAAACGAGGGTACAGATGAAGATTCGCGCAAAACTGAACACTCTTGTCCTTGGGATTCTCTCTTCGCTTATCGTAGCCGGCGCGTCGTATCTTTTCCTCCTCTCGCCGGTGGATAGGATGCAGGTTGAGAAGAATTACTATTCAGATCTCGGCTATGCAGTGCGAGCACAGCAGGTGGCCCTGAACAGGTTGCCTTTCAATCGCCTTGTTGCCTCCTACAAGGATCTGGCGGACAAAACCGCGAGAGTCGATACTGCGTTTCAAAACCTCGGCAAAGTCAAAGCGCTTTCGACCGTGAACGCAGATCTCCGAAATGCGGCCGAAATCGTGGCAAATCTCAAGGCGGCTTCGGATGCCAATATCAAGCAGCTGGATTCCGACTACCAGGAGCTGATAGCGAAAGCCAAGCCGATCTTCCCCTTTGAGAATTTCCTCAACATAAGCGAAATCTATACTCGAAAATTCATCAATCCCGCGCAGTCCCAGGTCCAGTCCCGGCTCATCACTGACAACGTTGCCCGTTTCATCTCGGACATCACCGTATTGGATAATTCACTGGAAAGTACCGCAACCACGATCACCGAGCAGTTTGCCATCATGGACAGGGAGGTGAGATCGGTCAGGATCAACGCCACGAGAACTTCGGGCATTATCGTGCTGCTGATCGTCTGCGGCACCCTGCTTGTCTCGGTCCTGTTCGCCGGCGGGATTGCCAGATCGGTGATCCGGATCGAATCCAGCATCGTCAACCTCAAGGAGGGCGATCTGACACAGCGATCACGGCTTCA
>DATKUF010000051.1:0-13743 GCA_035530755.1 Spirochaetia bacterium
TGGCAGGTGGCAGACTCGGCGAGCCTGACTCACACGGGCTCGAACTCTGTCTTCAGCGCCTGGGATTCACGATGGGCCGGATGAAGACCGGCACTCCCGCGCGGGTCGCCCGCTCGACGCTCGATTTCGATCGCATGGAAGCTCAATTCGGCGATGACGACATCGTCCCGTTCAGCTTTTCCCATGAAGTGGTCCATCGCCCGAGGCTGCCCTGCTATATTACCTACACCAACGAGGAGACCCATCGCGTTTTGCGGGATAACATGCACCGGTCACCCCTCTATTCCGGAAAAATCACCGGATCCGGTCCCCGCTACTGCCCGTCGATCGAAGACAAAGTGGTGAAGTTTCCCGATCGGACTCGTCACCAGATCTTCGTCGAGCCCGAGGGGCTCGAAACCGACGAGATGTACCTGAACGGGATATCTTCCTCAATGCCTGAAGAGGTCCAGGCCGAGTTCATTCATACGATACCCGGTCTGGAGCACGCAGAACTGATGCGCCCCGGTTACGCGGTGGAGTATGACTATCTCGATCCGTCGCAACTTCTCCCGACTCTCGAAACCAAACGAATAGCCGGTCTCTATGTGGCAGGACAGACGAATGGCTCCTCCGGATACGAAGAGGCGGCCGCGCAGGGGCTCATGGCCGGCATCAATGCGGCGCTCTCGCTCCAGGGAAGGGAGCCGTTGGTTCTCAGCCGCGCGGAGGCATACGTAGGAGTTCTCGTGGACGATCTTGTCACGCTGGGCGCGAAGGAGCCCTACAGGATGTTCACCTCGCGCGCGGAACATCGCATCTCGCTCCGTCACGATTCGAGCGACATGCGGCTGTTCGAGAAGGGGCATCTGGTCGGCCTTCATTCCGCGGAACGGCTGCACCGATTTCTCGAAAAGAGGCAAAGTATCGATGAAATCAAAGAGCTGCTCAACAAACGGCGATTTCTCGAACAGGATGCGGCTCGCGTTGAAAGTCGCGGCGGGACATCTGCCTCTTATGCGAAGTTTGTCGGGCGGACTTTCTATCAGATTCTGAAGAACCCCGATGTAAGCCTCGAGACTCTCGCCGACATCGAGCCGTCTCTGAAGGCCGGGCATCCGGTCGATTGGCTGCGGCAGGTCGAGCTCGACATAAAGTACGAAGGGTACGTCGTTCGGCAGGAACAGCTGGTGAATCGCTTTCAGAAGTTGGAGACACTTCGAATTCCGGATGATTTCGATTACGACCTCGTCGCGGGCATTTCCAATGAGTCCCGGGAGAAACTGAAGCGGATTCGACCAATGTCGGTCGGGCAGGCGTCGCGGATCTCCGGCGTTCGGAACTCAGACGTGGCGGTTCTCATTGTGTTGCTTGGTCGGAGTGTTCGGACCGGCTCGGCCGCAAAGGCGGGTCCCGCCGTGGATAAGGCCCGCGACGATGTCCCGTGACCTGAAACAGGCCGGCAACGATCTGCTGGCCTCCGGTCTCGTCGCGCTCGGACTTGCCAGAAGTGGTTCGCAGCGCGAGTTGCTTGACCTCTACCTCTCGGAAGTCGAGCTGTGGAACAGCCGGGTCGACCTGGTCCGTGTGAGAGATTTCGGTGAGCTGGTGCTGCGCCACGCGCTCGACTGCCTGGCAGCGGCGCCGGTCCTCGCATCTCTTGCGGCGACCTCGTGGATCGATGTGGGAAGCGGCGCCGGTCTGCCCGGGATCCCGCTCGCAATCTACCTTCCAGATCGCCGGTTCACGCTGGTGGAGCGTTCGGGCAAGAGAGCGGCATTTCTGCGTGGCGTCGTCGCGGTTCTGCGGCTGAGCGATCGCGTCGAGGTGCTCGAGGAAGATGTGGGCCGTATGACGCATTGCTTTCCCGGAGCCGTGTTCCGCGCTTTTCGGCCGTTTACTCCGGATGTAGTCAGGACGCTTTCGCGCATCATTGCCGCAGGCGGGTTCCTGGTCGCCTATAAGGGCACCCGTAATGCCATCGATGCGGAGATCGGTACTCTGGCCACGGATTTCGAATCTTGCACCGTGGAGCGCCTGACGGTTCCGTTTCTGGCGGAAGAGCGCCATCTGGTACTGGCACGACGCCGATCTCAACCAGTGCCCGATCCGAGGACACACCCGCAATGAGCGGGCAGGCACCGTCTTTGCCGCTTACAGCATTTTACCGACTCATGTGGACCGATTGAGCACCTTCAGCAGATCGTCCTTCTCGATGAGATCGATCAGTCGAGCTTCCACGAACTTCTTCGCATCCTCCGTAAAAGTGCCTGCAGAAAGACAGAGCCCCCGGCCGGCCTTCACGTCTTTGAGCCGCAAGTGAAAGTCCCGTAGAAGCAGCTCGCCCACCGCTCCTGTGGTCCGAAAGAACCGAAAAAGTATAATGTCCTGCCACTGCACTGTTTCCACATCGGTGAGAATATCCGCATAATCGTTCTTGGTTACGAGGATGTCGGAGATCTTCACCTTCGACTGGGGGAAGTAACTCGACACCACTTTTCGACAGAGCGCTACGAAATCGGAAATCGGCGAAATGAGATAAGTCTGCAGGTTCTGATTGCCCACGAGCTCCCGGACGCGCCGGATTTGCGTTGCCACGTCCTTGTAGTCCGGGTTCACTTCGTGAATCGCGACCAGAAGCGGTAGCGCCCGATTCATGTTCTGGGTTCTTTCGTAGGCCACCGCCAACCGGTACCTGAGCTCCAGAGAGACCTCCGGGTTGATCTCCTTGTGACGCAGACCGATCTCGAAGTCCATCTGCGCCTGTTCGTATTGCCTCGCGTTCATGCGCAGCGTTCCGGCGTGGAGACAGGCCTGAGGTCCGAAAACAGGATCCGGGCGAAGGTGGGAAAACAAACGGACCGACTGTTCGGTCTGACCGAGCTCGTAAAAGCATTGACCCATGATGAATAGCGTTTCTTTATCATCGGGTCGCTGATCGATCACTTTGCGAACGGCAGCAATGGCTTCCTTGTACTTGCGGGTGCGGTAGAGGGCGTGCCCGAGATACTTGAGCGTGTCCAGGTGATCCGGTTGGAGCTCTCGCGCGGCCGTGAGAAGCGGGACGGCCTTTTCGTACGCCCGGCGGCGGTACTCGAGATATCCGAGGTTGTAGTTGAGTTCAAAAACGTCGGACCGCCGGGTTCTCGCGAGAACAAGCCCCTTGTAGGCTTCTTCGAGATTGTCGAGCTTGATAGCCGAAAGTCCGTAACGAAGCGTAATGAGGAACTCGTCGAGCTCCGGGTTGGTAGCACAGAGATTCATCAGCAGAGCATATGTCTTCAGGGATTTGTCCCATGCCTCTTCATTGTAGTAAAGGTCCGCGAGAATCGACAACGCGTCCGAGTCTTTAGGATTCTGCGAGAGACGACGATTTGCCTCCCTGACCACCGCCTCCCGGTCTCGTGTGCCAAGTGAACCCGCTCTGCGGTCCCGGTCCGATCGACGAAACACCAGAAGGTAGACCGTGAAACTCACGAGGAGAATGATCAGGAAGATCAGGACCGCTACAATCGTGACGATTCCCGGCATGGAGTTATTATCTTGACGCCCGCATGGAGTGTCAAGGAAAGGTCGTTTCGGCGACCGCGCCTGCCGTTGCCGGCATCGTTCCTTTTCCGGGCACAGCGTTGACAAATCCGGGCGAAACCCATAGGCTGGGAAATCGGCACGCGGAGGCCGGAGAACTCGTGGACAGGGCAACCATCGGCATCAAGATAGCAAACGGAAGCTTTTTTCCGGTACTCGACACCACCCTCATCGGCAAGAAAAAAAAACTCGTGCTCTCCCCGGCAAATGAGGGTCAGTCAGGCGTCAGGGTGGATCTCTTTCGCGCTGACGGTGAGAATGGGGAGAACATTCAGTACATCGCCGCGCTGCACATCGAAAGCGTCGGCAGGTCGCCGTCGGTTACTCCGGAGATTTCGCTCATCATGGGCATCGATCCGGCCGGAAATCTGAATGCGACCATTTCTGATTCAGTAAGCGGAGAGTACCAGAGTCTCTCGGTCAGTCTGTTGCGACTGCCCTCAGTCGACGGTGCGACGCCGGAGCAGCGACTCGGCCTGGAGCTTGAAGAAGGTTTCGGCGCGTTGGGTCCCGACGCGGGTCCCGACGACGCGGAGTCCACGGCATTTGGTGCTGATTTCTCATCGTCGCCGGACACTTCGGGTTACGACGGCGGGGCAGCGGAGTACCAGGAAGAGAGTGCCGACAGGGTGGATCGACCGGCAAACCCGGTTCTCGTCATAATCTTTCTGGCGCTTAGTCTCCTGATTATTGGTCTTGCAGGTTATCTGATCTTTCGGACTACGCAATCCCCGGCGCAACCTGCCCTTATGGCGTCGGCGCCCCTTATCCGGGGTGTGCCGCGCGTGTCCGTAACCTCTGCATTTCAATCCGTTCTCTGATCGTGCGTCGTTCCGGCAGCGCCCTATGCATCGCGAGCCTGAAATCCTGGGAGAGGAGCCGGTAATTCTTATTCGAAGGCAAATCGTGACTTCTACCGTACGTGTAGTGATTGTCGTTCTCGCTCTGCTCAGCGTCGGTTGCGCTGCCGACCGCCGCGTCTGGGGGTTTGACCGCGAAAAGTTCGTTTCCAGCGTCTATCACGGCGAATATGAGTTTCTGCGAGGCGTCGATTACGACCACATCGATACCGGTGAAATCCTGCGACTTGGCAACGGTGCGCCCTATTACATGGGATTGATCTATCAGCGCCTGGGGATGGAGCCGGAGGCTCAGTCGATGTTTCGGCTGGCACTCGACCGCAGCAAAGAGCCATGGCGCCGTGCGGCAGGGGTTTCGCTGGTACGGGATCTGCTCGATAACCAGCAGTACCAGAAGGCATCGGACCTGGGCGCCGAGCTGGCCCGCACCTACACCGACTCGCAGGATTTCTCGGTGCTTCAGACAGAGGCGCTCTACTGGATGGAAAAAGACCGGGAGACATTGGGAAAACTCGATACGCTGACCAAAGACGGAGGTCCGAGGCCTCTTCGGGATCCGGAAGTGCGGCGCATGGTGGAGGACGGCGAGCTCGATTTGTGGCGAACCGCCGCGTCGGTTCGACTAGGCGCGCCGGATTGGAAGCAGGCCGCGCTTGATCTGTTCGAGCGGTACCCGGCATCCGATGTTCACGCGCGGCTTTACATTTTTCTCCAGTACCGCAAGCAGCTCGACGGACCGTTCAGCGCAGCGGAGCTGTCGTTGATCGAAGGCAAGTACGATCAGACTCAGAAGAAATACCACGACGCCATTGTCTCATACGAGAAGCTGATGGACCTCGCGGAATCGTCTGGCGGGACTGTACACGAGCCGGATCTGTCACCGCTTCTGTCGTCGCAGACCATAGAGGATATCGGCAGAACCTACAGCCTGCTCGGTCAATTCACCCGTGGTGCCGAACGGCTCGAAAGGCTCGCTTCCCGACTCTCCGGAGACGCTCGCGTGGTGGCGCTCGACAACTCCGGGCGCCTCTACCGGCATGCCAACAGATATGGCGACGCGGTGCGCGTCCTGCGGGCCGCCTATGCGTTGGCAGTCGGCAGCAACTCCACCTGGTACGACGGCGAACGACGGGACCGGGTTCTCTGGTACCTGCTCGAGAGCCGATTTCACCAGAACAGCTCCGCCGCTGCGGCGGAACTCGGACGAAATCTTCCGGTGATGTTCGACCGATCCTACTTCTCCGACATCGAAGAGAATCTCCTTTCTTCCCTGGTGGATTCTCGCGATTGGTCTGCTGTCGCTCACGTCTATGAGGTGCTGATAGACGCCGGCGACGCAGGGTCTGCGGCGGGTTACGGTGTCGTGCTTGCGGAGGCAATCGACAAGGGGCTCTATTCTCCGCCGGCTCAGACTCCGGTGAGAGGGGATGTCAACAATTCAACGCAACCCTCTGACCCGAGTCCCGTGAAATACGACGTCGTCTCGCTTCTCAAGCAGGCATCCGCTCAGACCTCCGACCTCTACTACCGATTTCTTGCCGCTTCCGCACTCGACAAACTCGGGTATGGCGCGCCCGACCTGTCGGTTCTCCAGATCGTCGGCGGAGCGGGCAGCGCCTCGACACCAGGCCGGGCCGGGCCCTCAGAAAGCAATAGTTCGATGGCGATCGAGGAAAGGCCCATTTCCGCTGCCGACAAGCTCGTGCAGGGATTTTTCGAATACGGCCTGCTGGACGAGGCATACGCCCGGGTACGAGAATTGTGGCAGAGCCTGTCCCAGGGAACGCTGGAGTTTGCGGCACGCGGATTCGCGGATCGAGAAAACGTAACCGAGTCGCTGCGAACGATGGATTTGGCGCGAAGCAAGGTAGACTTCGCCCTTTCCCCGCGGGAGGCTCACCTGCTCTATCCTCAGGCCTATTCACCTGACATGGAACGGGTGATTGCGAAAGAGCGGCTTCCCCGATACCTCTTTTACGCAGTTGTCCGGGAAGAGAGCTACTTCGACTCCGGTGTGGCGTCGCACGCGGGGGCGGTGGGGCTTTCACAACTCATGCCGGATACCGCGGCGGATGTCGCACACCGGATGGGACTGCACGAGCCCAACCTGGCCGATCCGGCCACCAATCTGAGCATCGGCGGCTGGTATCTGCGGAATCTCATCGACCGGTTCAAACAGCCGGTGCTCGCGCTGGCCGCCTACAATGGCGGGCTTGGTCGCGTACGTCAGTGGCAGAGGGTCAAAGATCTTCCGTCGCTGCTGCTGTTTCACCAGTCAATCCCGCTTCCCGAGACACGCCTCTACATTCAGAAGATTCTGGTGTCCGCGGTCTATTACGCCTACCTGTATGACTCGACCTCCCTTACAACAGTCGTGAGCTCGTTCTTTCCCGAATTCATGTCCAATACTCGAAAAGAGCGCGACCGCTAGTCGAACATCGGCCGCGCGATCGCATCGACCGTCCTCAAGAGAGGCTCCACCCGCTCCGATAATGGAGTGTGAGCGGACCATCTCCAGCATTGCCGAATCGCAATATGTCGCTTCTTCTCGGGGGAACACTCATTCTCGCGGGACTGATGCTCCTCATTTCCTGTTTGGTCGCCCTTGTCGGTGCACCGGCAGACGATTTTCTGCTGCTTCTCGCGGCGGTTCCGGGCCGATTCTTCTTCGGCGCGTTTCAGATAGCGGGGTTGTTCGTACCCGCATACGTGATTGCATCCGGCGCACTTCTTGCGAGTCGAAGCTTCAAACGGACGCCATTTCTCGTACTCAACCTGAGCGTCATCCCGTTTTTCACCCTCGGTCTTCTCCTGCAGCTGGCCACCGGAAGTCGGGGACCGTCGGAGTCCGGCGGCGCGCTCGCGGCCGCCGTCGGCCACGCGTTCACGCCCGCGGGTGGTGTGATTCTCTGTCTGGTGCTCCTGCTCGTTGAAGGTCTGCTTATTGCGGTGGCAGCCGGATTCCGGCCGACAGGCGCGCGAGCAGCCGAACGGGCAACATCTGCGAGCGCGGAGCGAGATGATCCTCGATCCGTGAAACCCATCGCTCTCCTTGCCGCACCGTCGGAGGTTTCGGAAACGTTCGTCGATACTCAGTCGCACGTTCGCGAAGACCAGGGTTATTCGGAGGCGATATTTGAAGCGCCCGAAGAAACTCCATCGATGATCACCAGCTCCGATCCAACCGCCGTTGGTGGACTGTTCAGCTTTCCCGAGACCTTCGCCGACGAGGAGGTCGAGCTCATCGACCCGGTTGATGCGCAGGATGATGTATTCTTTTTCCACGACGGAACGATCCGGGAGGGGGCGGCCTCCGCGACGACGGAAAGCGATGACGAAGTTGGCGAACTGGACGAGATATTGCCGGAGCAGAAGAGCCCCGAAATCGAAGCCGTGCCGGTGGTGAGTAAGAAGACAGTACGCACCGGAGCCAGGACTGCACGACCCCGCGGAAAAAACGCACGGGACTACCAGGTTCCCGTTGCCGGTATTCTCAGCGAATACGAAGACGGGCAATATTGGGAGATCGATCCGGGGACTCAGAAGGCTGCCGAAACCCTCCGGTTCACTCTCGAAGAGTTCCAGATCCAGGCAGAGGTTACCGGAATCCGAAAAGGGCCGGTAATCACGATGTTCGAGATCCTTCCGGCTCCGGGCGTGAAGCTCGCGAAGATCGTGAACCTCGCCGACAACATCGCCCTGCGCCTTGCCGCACAGAGCGTTCGTATCGTTGCTCCGATTCCGGGCAAACACGCAGTCGGAATCGAGATCCCGAACAAGCATCGCGCAATTGTCTCCTTTGCGGAGCTTGTGAGCAACGACTCATTCTGGAACCCTAAGATCGAAATTCCGGTTGCTCTCGGGAAGGATATTCCCGGCGAGGCACAGATTGTGGACCTGGCGAAGATGCCGCATCTTCTCATAGCAGGAGCAACGGGGTCGGGGAAATCGGTTTGCGTCAACTCACTTATCTGTTCCATCCTCTACCGGAAACGGCCGGACGAGGTGAAGATGATCCTCATCGACCCGAAGATCGTGGAGTTGAAGTTCTACAACGACATTCCGCATCTGCTTACTCCGGTGATCACCGATTCGAAGCGTGCATTCCAGGCACTGCAGTACGCGATCTATGAAATGGAGAGGCGCTATTCCCTGCTTGATTCTCTTGGAGTGCGCGATATCCGGTCGTACAACAACAAGATCCGCCAGCGCAATCTCGCCACCGAGCAGGTGCCCTATATCGTAATCGTGGTGGATGAGTTTGCCGATCTGATGGCGACGACCGGGAAGGAGCTCGAGTCTACGGTTGCGCGCCTCGCTGCGATGTCTCGCGCCGTAGGCATCCATCTGGTGCTCGCGACGCAGCGCCCGTCGACCGATGTCATCACCGGCCTGATCAAGGCGAACATCCCGTCTCGGATAGCCTTCATGGTTGCGAGTAAGATCGACTCTCGGATCATTATCGATACCGGAGGGGCGGAGAAACTGCTCGGCGGCGGAGACATGCTTTTCGCCTCTGCGTGGGATCCGTTCCCATTCCGGATGCAGGGTGCGTTCGTCTCCGAGGAGGAGGTAGAACGTATTGTTGCCCACGTGAAGACGCTTGGTGAGCCGGACTACATCGACGACGAGATCTTCATTGAGGACGACGATGAGACTTACCTGCAGGAGAACCTTGAGGATCCGCTCATGGAGCAGGCCATCGACATTGTTGTATCTGCCGGAAAGGCATCGGCCTCATACCTGCAGCGCCGCCTGAAGGTAGGCTACAACCGCGCGGCGCGGCTTGTCGAGGAGCTGGAACGTATCGGTGTCGTCGGACCGCAGAACGGCAGCAAGGCGAGGGAAATCATCCACATTCCCGATCGGGTAGGTTAGGGGAAGCAAATACCGGCGTCACGAGTCCGGCCGATAGCGCCCGGCTGATCCCCGCAAGAGTGAGGTCCGTCGATTCGACGACACTGTGCCTGGCGGCGATGTCGCCGGGAAAGTGCGCATCCGAAGAGGCCACGATCGGAACGCCCCGTGCCATCGGGGTGGAGCTGGACCGAACGATTTCGACTGCATCGTAGTTTCCCTCCGGAAGAAAACCGAGCTGCGAGCTCACGCTGTAAACTGCTCGGTCGATGTGCGCGGGTATGAAGAGTCCGCCGCGCCGCTGAGCCTCCCTTCCTATCTCCTCAAGGCTGAGATCCACCGCGCCGATCAGATGCTTCTCGACGTTTCCCAGAATTACCTCGTCCTCGTTGACATATATCTGGTCACCGAAGCGCGCGGCGTCGTACGCACCGGACATCAGGAGGCGGTAGAGGTAATCGCCCATTTCGAGCGCGGCATCAACCGAATCAAAAAGGCACAGGAGGTGGACCTCTTCGCGCGAGGTGACCTCAATTCCATAGATCCCGAGGATACCTTCGCTTTCGCAGGCGACTTCGAACGCCGGACAGTTGAGGGCGCTGTTATGATCGCACAGCGCTGCCGCGGAAAGGCCCCGCAGACGTGCTTCCCGCGCAATCCGACGCGGCGACATATCCAGATCGCCGCACGGGCTGAGGCAGGAATGCAGATGCAGGTCCACGAGGAACCGGCCGGGGGTTCCGTTTGCCGGCATCGCTGGTGTTTCTGGCATGCCGCGTCTCGTTCCTACTTCGGCGCCGATGTCGATCCCAGGGAGCCGAATAGAACGCCGGAAGTCTCGAACTGGTTTGCTTTGGTAGTAAACAGGGCGATTCGTTCATCCCGCGCGGCCTGAACCATATCGGCGGGAACCGGTCGGCTGTTGCAGATGACGACGGCGCCGATTTCGGTGAGCGTCGCGACTGCTATCGTGTTCTTGTGGGCCTGGATGGTAATCAACACCGAGCTCGCGCGCGCATTTGCCATCACATCGCTCAACAGGTCGGAGGTATATCCGGCTGTGATCTCGCGGTCATCATACTGGTCCTGGATGCACGACGCATCGAGGATCGTCCCAAGTTCACCTATTCGCATGATTAGTCTCCCGTGTCTTTTTTGGAAGGCTGTTCTCCGACGGACGGCCGCAGTCGCACGAGGCTTCTGGCGGTCGTCCCGGCGCCGATCCTGGATTCTAACGAGAACTCGTCGGATACCCGCTTTACGTTGGTCAACCCCATTCCGGCGCCGAAACCGAGGGAACGAATCCATTCAGTCGCGGTCGAGAATCCTTCCTCCATCGCGGCCTCCACGTTTTCGATTCCGGGTCCCATATCCACTGCGACTATCTCGGCAGTGTCGGCGTCGGATGTGAAGGTGATACGGCCGCCGACGGAATGAACGACCTGATTCATTTCCAGCTCGTAGGCCGCGACGGACACGCGCCGGACAATCGGGGCCGCGACTCCCTGTTCTTTGAGCAGCCGTTTGATCTCAGAGGACGCGCGTCCTGCATTTTCGAAATCAAAACGGCGCGTAGAGTAGACACGGCGCGTCCTCCCGCCCGCGGTTTCGGGCCGAGGCAGTACTTCGCGCTCTATGCGCTCCATTTCATTGTTGATTTCCAGCAGCAGCGCCACGATGATGTCGCGACTCGTGACAATTCCGACGAGCTCCTTGTTTTTGCTGAGTACGGGAAAACGTCCGAAGCGGTATTTTTCCATATAGGAGATGCCAAATGACAGCGGCATATCGTCTTCGAGAACGATGAGGTTTCGTGTCATCCACTTACCCGCCAAGTCATCGATGTATCCGCCGTCGAGCGCGCGGATAATGTCATCCATGCTGAGCAACCCCACGAGCCGCGGTCCCTCGGCGACCGGCACCCCGGTAATGGCATTCTCTTTCATCAATTTCTGGACGTGCCGAAGCGTGTCGTCACGTGCTGCCACAATAAGCCGGGTCGTCATCACATTGCGGATTTTCAGTCGATAAATAAGTTCCAGAATGTAGGCAGGAGACTCTTCAGTGTTTAGGGGAAGAGGAATCATGAGACCATTCCCTGTTCCTTCAGGTTCACGAGGTAGAAAAGACTCTCGAGTTCGAGGCTGAGATTCACACTCTGGACGGTGCAGCGGTGCGGGCACTCTTCATACTGGCAGTTGCCCGTGCACTTGAGCTCGACTGTGGTGAAGTTGAGAAAGCCGCGAATCCCTGCTTTGACCGTCGTCTCGAAAACCGGCAGTGCGGCCGATTCGGGAACGGCAAGTATCGCGATTTGAACGGCCTCGCGGGATACGAAATCGGCGAACTCTTCGATTGGGAGAATCGGGACTCGACCCTCCCGGTTCTGTTTTTGTGGATTTATGTCGAAGGCGGCGACGATTTCAATTCCGTCCTTCACGAACTCTTTGTATTCGAGAAGCGCACTACCGATCCGGCCGCAGCCGACCAGCACCACCCGCTGATTATCCTTCTTGCCCAGGATTCGGCGCAGCTCGTTTATGAGCAGGTCGATATTGTAGCCGCCGCGTTTGTTCCCGGTAATCCCGAGCAGGGAGAAATCCTTGCGAACTATTGCCGGAGTGACCGCAACCGCGTCCCCGAGATTGTTCGAAAAAACATTCACTATACCGACGGCTTTGAGTTTCTGGAGAACTCGGAGGTATCGCGCCAACCGAAGGATTGTTGCGTGGCTCGTGGTATGGCCGTTATTTGTTGCACCTTTTGTCACATTACTCACCCTTGTAACCTATTATAATTTTGAAAAAGATGCAATATACCCTATTGAACTAGTTTTAACTCCGTTCTATACTCGGTTAAACAACAAGAAGGTCATTATTCTCCGGCTCGTTTCGACGAACGGAAAAATCAGGTTGCAGATGCCCGCTCGAGGGCGGTCAGGTACGCGAAACCTAACGAAGATCTCGACCTGACAGCGCAGGGAGGAAGTATGCCGTTGGAAACCAAAGATCCGGTGGTTTTGCCGGAAAGCCTCATGCAGTACGTGGCAGAGTGGAGGGACAAACCCGGGAATCTCATCATGATTCTCCACCGGACGCAGGAGGAGTACGGTTATATCCCGCGGCAGGTCGCGATCCGGCTTGCGCAGCTCCTCGACGTGCCTCTTGCGCGGATCTACGGCGTTATCACGTTCTACCATTTTTTTAAATTGACTCAGCCAGGCCGCAACCAGGTCCAGGTCTGCATGGGCACGGCCTGCTACCTCAAGGGCAACGAAGACGTGCTCGAAGAGATGGAGAGCCTTCTTGGAATCGGGGTCAATGCAGTGACGGAAGACGGAGAGTTCTCGATAGAGGCGGTGCGATGCGTGGGATGTTGCGGTCTCGCACCGGTCATCACAGTCAATGGCGAAGTATATGGAAAAGTTACAAAAGCGCGTCTACCTGAGATTCTCGCGAAGCACCGCGAGATCAAGTAATGGAAAGACCGGAGACACCGCTGGTTGGGATGAGCACAGCGAGGAAACCGTGCATTACGCCATATGTGATTACATACTCGACATCGTCCAGAACGCGATCGAGGCTGGTTCCGCGAATACCGATCTGACCATCCACGAAACCGACTCCTCGCTGATGGTGACACTGGCCGACACCGGACGGGGAATGGATGCGGTTGAGCTTTCGAAGGCCCAGGACCCATTCTATACCGACGGACGAAAGCATCCGGGAAGACGAGTCGGGCTTGGAATTCCCTTTCTCACCCAGCTTCTGTCGCAGACTGGCGGGGAGTGGCGGATGGAATCCCGTACGGCGCGTTCGCCCGGAACGACCGTGTGGTTCCGGTTCAACCTGGATCACATTGACACGCCGCCGGTCGGCGACTTTGTCGGAACGCTTGTCCAGGCGATGACCTTCGGTGACGAGTATGAGCTTACGGTCCACCGCAGTCGAGTGGATTCGCAGAAGAACGAGTGTTCCTACGTATTGCGGCGGAGCGAGCTGTGTGATGCGCTCGGGGAACTTTTTAGTGTGGCGAGCATTGGCTTGCTCAGAGATTTTATAGTTTCGCAAGAGGCGAACGAGCTTTTCTGCTAGGGGGGACCGTAATGGGCAAGATGACGCTGGATGATCTGAAGAAACTGCGCGCCGAGAAGAAGCGGCAGATGGATATGAGGGACCCGGAGAACAAGACAATCCTGATTGTCGTCGGCATGGGGACGAGCGGGATCGCCGCCGGCGCCAAAGAAACGCTCAACGCGTTTCTCGTGGAGCTGGAAGACAAGGGGCTCGCAAACGTATCTGTGCGACAGGCTGGAAGTCTGGGCCTCGATTTCGCCGAGCCGACAGTCGAGGTTTCCATGCCGGGCATGCCTACGGTCATTTATGGAAACGTGGACGCGGCAGTCGCAAGGGATATTGTGCGAAAGCACATTATCGGAAAGGTGCTGCTCGAAGATCAC
>DATKUF010000052.1:0-9054 GCA_035530755.1 Spirochaetia bacterium
GGACCGAGTTACTTCCGGGCACCATCGCGCAAGCGCACATGGAACGCGGGACGGCCGCTGCATATCGATTCAGGCGCTCTGACGGATGGTTACGTGGTCGAGGTGTGCCGGATGGGGTGTCTCGGACAACCCACGACTCTGGTGGACGATCTGTTTCACGCGTGCCGCGAGCTCGAGACCGCGGTGATCCCTGAAATGAGGCCCGGCGTGGAAGCGAAGACGCTGCATGCTCGCGCACGCGAGTTTCTCTCGAAAAGTCGTTTCGGTGATTATGGGAAGTTCATCGCGCACGGGATCGGGATGGTCCACCACGAGGATCCGGTTATCAGTCCTGAATCAACACAGCTACTGGAGGCGGGCATGGTTGTCTCTGTCGAAATGGAGTTTCGCCAGCCGGAAGCAGGGCATATCAAGATTGAAGACATGGTGGTTGTCACAAAAGACGGTGGGGATGTGATCAGTCCGGGGGCAGATTCCTGGATCATTTCTCCTTCTTGAGAACCTGTCCGTAACGTGTAACTTAGAGATGGTTCCGGTTTACAAATGAACGGCAACCAGGTCAGGCTGTTCGGAGGGCCAGATGGTCGATTTTCAGAAAGGTATCGATATTCTTGCGGACGTCGGAATGGTGAAATCCCGGCGCGCCGCAGAACAGATATTCGCGGCATCACTTGACGGGTTGAATCTCGAAAAGATGCACCACGTCGACAACGACGAGGTGGTGCTGAGGATTGCCAACGCAATCGCGCTGTGTCGTCCGGAAAGAGTATTCATTAGCTCGGGTTCGGACACAGATAAACAGTTCATCAGGTCGATGGCACTGCAGAACGGGGAAGAGTTCCCTCTCGCCACGCCCAATCAGACCGGCCATTTCGACTTGCCGGAGGACCAGGGCCGAATGGTGGACAAGACTTTCTACATCGTGGATGAAAATGAAAAAGTCAGTGTCCTTTCGCGAAAAATAGCTCGCGCAGAGGCTCGCGGGTACGTGAAAGAACAAATGTCCGGGATAATGGCGGGAAAGACCATGGTCGTCGGCATGTACAGCCGCGGGCCTGTCGGCGCACGGGCCGCCGTGCCGGCGCTGCAAATTTCCGATTCCTTCTACGTCATTCACAGCGCGGACATGTTGTATGCAAGCGTCTTTCAGGAAATCGCCAACGAAGTGCGGCGGGCCGGGCTGTTCTTCACGAATCTGCATTCCCTGGGAAGATTCAGCTCCTCCGACATCTCGAAGGCGCGCATCTTCATGGACCGAAACTGGTCGACCTCATTCAGTATGCACTGTACCTATGCCGGCAACACCCTCATGCTCAAGAAAGGGAACCATCGATTCGCTGTTGACAGGGCTACCTACGTGCGAAAGGGAAAGGAACTCTCCGAGCACATGTTCATTACAGGGTTGACCGGCCCCGGCGGACGAAAAACCTTTTTCGTGGGAGCCGCTCCTTCCGGGTGCGGGAAAACCACCACGGCGATGGTCGGAACGGACCTGATCGGTGACGACCTCGCCCAGTTGTGGATCGAGAAAGACGGTTCCCTGCGCGCCATAAATCCCGAGATCGGCGTGTTTGGAATCGTGCAGGATGTGAATCGGCAGGGAGATCCGGGCCTGATGGAGAGCTTTGGACGCGAGTCGGCCGAGGTGATCTGGTCGAATCTGCTCGTTGACGATAATGACAGGCCACGGTGGGTCGGTGACGGACAGGCGCCACCCTCCCACGGTAGAAACTGGCTTGGCGAGTGGACTCCCGATTCGGTAGATGAACGTGGAAAGCCGATTCCAATGTCCCATCCGAACGCGCGTTTCACTATGCGTAGCGACTCCATAGCGAACTACAACCGGAAGCTCGCAACAGCCCCCGAGGGAGTCCCAATCAGCGTCGTGACCTATTCCGGCAGGGACAGCGACACGATGCCGCCGGTGTGGGTCGCAACGTCCGCCGACGCAGGGGTGGTCATCGGCGCGTCGATTCTCTCTGTCGCCACAGCGACAGAGGTAGGCGTATCCGGCGTGAAACGACAACCCTGGGCCAATGCCGCGTTCATCCCGGGGCCTCTGGCTGACTATATGCAGTCTCAGTTTTCATTTTTCAACTCGCCGGATCTGAAAGAAGCACCTATTATTGCGGGTTTGAACTATTTCCTCACGCACGCCGCCCGCGGGGGCGAAGGCGCCGGGCTCCTCGGCGAAAAGCGAGACGTTGTTGTCTGGTTGTCGTGGCTCGAGCGCTACTGTCATGCAGAGGTGCCGTTCATCGAAACGCCGTTAGGTTATATTCCGCAATACAGGAGCTTGAAGACCCTCTTCATCGAGCTGCTGGGCAAGGAGTATCCGGCAGGCGTGTACGACCAGCAATTCTCCCTCTACGTGGACAAGGTCCTCTATAGGATCGACATCCAGGAAGAATCATACCGGGAGGAAGAGGGGATACCCTCCCGATTGTTCGAGATCTACGCCGAGCAGCGGAACGCTCTTCGGGAACTGAAGGCTCAATTCGGCCCCGTAGTTGCGCCGCTCGAAATGGCGAATCGTGCAGGGGCGAAGCTCTGACGTCCGGTTTTTTTTCCGGAGATTCTACTGACGATGCGCCGGCGGCGCCGCGTGAACTTCTTCGAAGTTCCGAACCGGGCCCGAGAGGCCGATGAGGAAGACACTTGCGTTTTTCAGATGTCTTTGCATCGACTGTTCCGCGCGCTCTGCATCGCCGTCAATAATCGCGTCCAGAATGGCCGTGTGCTCAGCTACGACATCGAGGATGCGTCGCCGCGTCAGTCGTTTACCGAAGTAATTCCGTATTCTCAAGATCCGATCGATAAGGCCCCCGTACACATTTACCAGCAGATGATTACCGAGAGAAGAGACGATGAGCAGGTGCATGTCCTCCCAGGACCCCCACTCGTGCACATATTCCTCGGCAGTGTTCACCCGTTCGAGGTATCGTTGATTGTCGTCGCGCATCTTGCGGAACAGTTCGGTTCCACCCAGAGATGCCGCTCGCTTCGCCGCGCCTGACTCAATGATCTCACGAATCTGAAACACGTCGCTGATCTCCTGCGAGGTGATATGAGATATCGTCGATCCACGGGAGGGAACGTTTTCGACCAATCCATCCCGCTCGAGCTGTCGGAGCGCCTCACGCACCGGGGTTTTACTCACACCGAGGCGGGCGGCAAAATCCGCCTCGTTGATTGGCAGGCCCGGCTGTAATTCGACATTGATGATTTGTCTTCTCAGAGTATCGTAGACCCAGCCCTTCTTGTTCATCTTCGTTTCCATTCGGCAGTCCAAATTATATTATTAGTATATCAGATAAATACGTTCATTCATCGGGGATGTCAAGCGATCAACGGGAGCGGTCACCGGTGAGCTTCCGAGCGAAGTCGAACGCCGCGACGAGGCTCTTGGTCGTCGCAGTTCCCTGATAGGCGATATCGTATGCGGTACCGTGATCGACCGATGTGCGGATAATCGGAAGGCCGAGGGTGATGTTGACTCCCGCGTCGAAATCGAGAAGCTTCATCGGAATGTGCCCCTGATCGTGGTACATACAAACCACAGCGTCGAAGCTTCCGTGGACAGCTCGCAGGAATACTGTGTCCGGGGCCTCCGGACCGATCGCGTCGATCCCTGCACTTCTGGCGTCGGCGATCGCCGGCGCGATCTCCTCCGCTTCCTGCGCACCGAACGCCCCATGCTCACTCGCGTGCGGATTCAGCCCTGCGACCGCGATCCTCGGATGCGGATGGAATCTCGACACTGCTTCGTGTGTCAACGCGATGACATCGGCAATCCGCTCTCGGCGCACCGCGCGAATTGCTTCTTCCAGCGACACGTGGGTGCTTACATGGGTCACAATCAGCTTCTCAGACGCCAGCATCATCGTATACCGAGAGATTCCGCACATTTCGGCGATCAGCTCGGTGTGCCCCGAGAAATCGGGTTCAGATAATCGCACAGCTTCTTTGTTCACCGGTAGCGTCACCACCGCCTGTATCCGACCTTCAATTGCCAGGCGGGTTGCCGTTCGGACGTAGGCGATCGCGGCCCTTCCGGCGTCCTCAGCCAGCTGGCCGATTCTGAGATTTTCGCCGGTCATCATACCAAGATCGATGACGTTCAATCTTCCGCGCTCACTCTCTGATGCTGACTTGACAGCCCGGATCGAGGCCTGAAGCGAGAGATACCTGGCGCAGTGCTCGAGGACCGCGGCGTCGCCGACAACGATAAAATCCGAACGGAGCTCCTGCTGCAGCCATGCTTTGAGCACGAGCTCCGGGCCAATCCCGTTTGCATCTCCCATTGTGATCGCTATCATCGCGGGCCTCGATTCCTTCCCGGCTCGATGCCGAGGTGTTCTAGTATGCGGACCAGCACGTCGGGGGGGCCGAAACCTCCCGCCTTCGAAACAAACATCCGGGGTCGCCATTCAGCTCCGGATGTGACGGTCAGGGATGCAGGGACCCCGGGAAGTATCTCCTCGACCGGCGCAAGAGCGTCAATTGCGAACGCTCGCATCATGGCGATGAACGTATCGCCACCGAAGATCACAACTGCGTCCGGCCTCTCCTGCACCGCAATTTCGCGGGCAAGCCGTCCGAACCGTTCTGCGAACCGCATTGCGCGATAGAGGCCGTCCCCGTTGTCTGCGCCGGTCCGGGGCGCGGCGGTCGTTCGCAAGATAATCACATCGCCGAGCGCGAAGGCTCTACCGGTCGACCGAAGCAGGTCGCCGCGGCCTCTGTGGGCGCGGTCCTCCGGTAGCTCGGAATCGAGATCCGGGGCGGGAAACGCCGGAACTCCCGATTCTATCGCATAATTCACCTGTGCGAGGGAGGCCGGGCTCATGCTTCCTACGACGACCAGCGCTTTGCGCCTGCCGGTGCCCGCGCCAGACCGCGCCGCATGTCCGTCCGCCGCAGTGACTCCGGCAAAGCCGGGTGCCTGAAACATCTCACGACACAACGCGTCCGCGAAACCTGCTGAGCCGGCGAAGACCCAGTGATCCCGCTGAGGGAGCAACTCGCGCGCGGCCGCGCGGAGCTCTTCGTCGGACCGGGCGTCGAGCACTACGATGCGCGCATCGACCTCGGCAGCTTGCTGCGACGGCCGGCGCACGGCGACAGCAACTCGTGACTGAGCCGCAATGATTTCTGGTATGCTGCTCGTCCACAACGGGTTGAGAAGGTCAACGGCAAAGGAGGTCCGATCGATGGGGGTGCCGTTCACCAGCTGGCAACCTTCGATAGTAGTGCGACCCATTCGGGGGTAGGCCGGCGCAAACGCAAGTCGTTCTCTCCCTGACGCCGCAAGCATCCCTTCGAGCTCGGCTCCTACGTTGCCCCTCAAGGTAGAATCGACCTTTTTGTAGAGAAGGCGCGCGCCCCGTTCGCACGCGGAATGCACTACATCCTCGACTCGGTGGCGGGCCTCGTCGGAGGACAGATGACGCGATTCAGTATCCACAACCACAATTCCCGGAATGTCGCCCGACGGAAAGGAGGGCCAGACCGTCACCACGACCCCTGTTTCAAGCCGGGTGAATTGCACACCGGTGTCGAGCGATCCGGTGATGTCGTCGGCTACTACAACTAATTCAATTGGCGGGCTCATCTGGAATCGATACTCCGACTCTCTGCGCGCGAATCAGAACCCGCTTCTCAGGCGGCCGTCGCGGTCAACCATTTCAGTCACCGGCCATTCGATGCTTTCGATCTTTGACACGCATAACGTCTGACGGACCTTCGTTAGAAGCGAAATCCGTTTCATTTCGCGGGGAGTATAACACAAACCATGTGGACGGTGCGACTCCGCCGGACCCTTCGGTCCCCGGACGAACTTCCGACCTTCGCACTCCCTTCAAGCAGGGAAAGACGCGCATAGAGGCCTTCGATCGAATGAATCCGGCAGGACCATTCACTCGTTTCTCCTATTCGCGTGGATGAAGCCGAAAGGGTGATTCATGCGAAGACCGGCCGTGCCGTCTTACCTGCCGTTCCTGGCCGGGAGTTGAAAATCTGTCGCTGGGTTCAGCGTCGACACCGGCGTCTAAATCCTGGATTGCCAGGCGCAGGATTACCTTTCCCAGCATCGTTGCATCGCTTGAATTCCGTGAAGAAGATCCGCTGCGCCTCGATCAAGGCACGGGTGGCGTTTCCCACGACTTACTGGCGGCACTTTACCGAAAACGTACACCTGTTCGCCCCACCGGACTTCGTCGCCGAGCTGACTCGACACATACGTCCGACAGGCTCCAGCTTATTTGGCGTTCTGGGATGCGCCTGCCACTAACGAAAGTCCGGTTGGAACAACTCGCAACCGTCAGTCCGAAGGTACCTGTGGGGCTGGCATCAGATGTGCCCTCCGCCGCGTGAAGCCGAGGAGCAATTCCAGGAGTGGACGACTCGTTGCGACATTCTGGGAAGGTGATCCGTTCTTGCCGATCTGAACCTTTCGGACATATTGCCACAATTTTCATTTGACGGAATGATCTATGATGATTTAGAATTGGTATATCATTGGTCTAGGAGGTGGGTATGAAATTGCACAGGTTATCTCTGGCTGCCATTGTGCTGGCAATCGCCATTATTGTTCCTGCGTTTGGCGGAGGAAACGCCGAGTCGAGTTCCACCGGCGCATCGTCGACGCCGACCAAGCTGGTCTTCTGGACCTTCCAAGCGATCCACAAGGCCTTCTATGCCGACATGCTGAAGATGTGGAACGACAAGAATCCGACGCGGCAGATCGACATCTCGTCAACCGATTATCCAAACGCCGACATGCACAACAAGCTGCTCCTCGCCCTGCAGTCAGGAGTTGGTGCGCCGGATTTCGTGGACATCAACATCAACTACTTCACGAACTTCATGAAGGGAGACATTCAGCTTCTTCCGCTGAATCGAATAGTTGACCCTGTGCGCAAGGACTTCGTCCAATCCCGTTTCGCCATCTATTCCAAGGACGGGAAGGTCTACGGGCTTCCAACTCATGTAGGCGCGACGGTTGTTTACTACAACAAGGAGATAACTGACAAAGCAGGAGTCAATATCGACCAGATCAAAACATGGGACGACTTCATTGCGGCAGGCAAGAAGGTCGTCGCAGTTGCCGGCGTTCCAATGACGAGCTTCGAAGTGACGAACCAGCGCCCCTTCTGGCCGATGATCGTGCAGCAGCACTCCGATTACGTAGACGGAAACGGAAAGGTCATACTCGACAACGAAACCAACGTCCGCACCCTGCAGGCCATGTATGACATGATGTACAAGGACAAGATCGCCGTCGCGATGCCCGGAGGAAACACGGGCAGCGAGCAGTTCTGGACCTTCATGGACAAGGGCGGTGCGGCGAGCCTTATCATGCCGATGTGGTACATGAGTCGCTTCACGAGTTACATGCCGGACCTCAAAGGCAAGATCTACGTTCGCCCCATGCCTATCTGGAAGAGTGGCGACCTTCGATCGGCCGGCATGGGCGGCACGGGCACCGCGGTCACGAAACAGACGAAGTCGCCGGACCTCACTATCGACTTCCTGGCTTTCGCGAAGCTCTCTCATGAGGCTGCGGTCACGATCTGGAAAGAGCTCCGCTTCGATCCCGCGCGCTTTGAGGCCTGGACCGATCCGGCCTTGACGGCTCCCGATCCGTACTTCGGCAACGAGGACGTTTTCAAGCTGCTTCGCGAGCTTGGTCCGGACCAGATGCCGTCGCCGCTGAGTGAGACGACGAGCCTCAGCGCTGCCGCTCAGGACCTCGTAGTAAATCAGGTCATGTTCAAGGCACTCTCTGACCGGAGCCAGACGCCGGCCGAGGCTTTGAAGGCAGCCGCCGACGAGCTTCGAAAGCAACAGTAGGAAAATCAATAAAAGCAACCGGGTTCGCCGTTCGTTGGCGAACCCGGCTCATGAGACAGGAGCGGTGATGAGCGGCACGGTAACGAAACGGCAGAGTCTCATTGAACGCATTCTCTACTCTCCACGTGTCGCACCATTTGTTTTCGTGCTTCCCTTTCTCCTTTCGTTCTCAATCTTTTTCGTCTATCCGATCATCAGCACCATTCTCATGAGTTTCGAGCGAGTCCTCGGAATGCACAACAATGTCTTCATTGGCTTGCAGAACTACAAGCGCCTCATCGACGTGCATTTCTTTATGGCGATTAAAACGAGCACGCTCTATGCCTTTTTCACGATACTTGTGCTCATCCCGATTCCGGTCATCTTCTCGGTATTCTTGAGCTCGCGCAGTATGCTGGGCAAGAATCTCTTTCGTTCGATTCTCTTTGTGCCGGCACTCACGTCGGTCATAGCCGCGGGCGTCGCCTTCAGACTGATATTTGCCGACTCTGCGGCGTGGCCCGCAAACCGGCTCATGGAGTTTATAGGCGTTCACCCGGTGAAATGGCAGTTGAACTACAGTACGGGAATGTTCATCATGGTCGTGCTCGCGAGCTGGCGATGGATGGGTGTCAATATCATCTATTTCCTCTCGGGGCTTCACAACATCCCGGTTGAGCTCTATGAATCCGCGGACATGGACGGTGCCGGAGCGCTTTCCAAGTTCGTCTATATTACTCTTCCGCTCCTTAGGCCGATCATCGTCTACGTCCTGACAATCAGCATCTACGGTGGATATGCGATGTTTGCGGAAAGCTATGTCTATTGGACGGAGGGTACGCCGGGGGACATCGGTCTCTCGATGGTCCGCTACATCTACCAGCAGGCCTTCGGACGGAATGACTTGGGTTACGGCTCCGCGATCGGGATCGCGCTGCTCGCGATCGTATTCACGATCAACCTGATTCAGCTTCGCTTCTTCGGACTTTTCCGCACGGAGAGAACCACCTGATGGTCGGTCGAACTCGGTTCCTCGCGTCACGGACGGTTCTCCTCATTTTCTTCATCGTGCTCGGCGCGACCGTCATGTTTCCATTCTACTTTTTGCTGGTGTCGTCGTTTCGACACCCTCAAGAGATGTTTGCCAGTGGTTTTCGCATTGCCATAAATGTCAAGGAGTTGACACTCTCCAACTATCGGATGCTTTTCACTGGAAACGGG
>DATKUF010000053.1:0-20736 GCA_035530755.1 Spirochaetia bacterium
AGACGGACCGTTATCGATTGTCTCGCCAAGTGCGTTGAAGAGCCTGCCGAGAGTCTCTCTGCCAACCGGTACGCGAATTGGATTTTCGGTATCGCGCGCCGGAAGCCCACGGCTCAGTCCTTCGGTGGGCGACATCGCCACGCAGCGTACGATTCCACCCTCGATCTGCATCGAAACCTCGCAGATGATCTTCCGGTTCGACCCGTTTTCGTCGAGAGTGATTTCGATCGCGTTTCGAATTTCCGGGATCTCGTCCGGGTCGAACTTCACGTCCACGATCGGACCTATTACCTGTACGATTCGGCCAATGTGATTCATCTTAATCTTCCTCGCGGCGCTGGCGTTGCTGGATCGACCGGAGCACATCAAATGCGCTGACGATCTCCGAAAGTTCCTGTGTGATTCGGGTCTGGCGCGTCTTGTTGTAATCGATTTTGAGCGCGTCGAGCATCTTCGAAGCGTTGTCGTTTGCGTTCTTCATCGAAAGCAGCCGGGCGCAGTTTTCGCCGGCTATTGTCTCCCAATAGGCTCGCTCGAGGCAGGCCCGAAGGTAGGCCGGAACAAGTGCCGGCATGAGCAGCTCGGGAGCCGGCTCGAAAAGCACCTGCCCGGATGCGACGGCCTTCTGCGGGTCGAGCTCGTCACTTTCTTCAGGAGGATAGACCCGCAGTACGATCGGCCGCTGCTCGAGAATGGAGATGAGCTGGTTAAAGACGAAATATATCTCCACGTCTCCCTCTACCATCACCTCCCGCGAGAGCCTGTCGGCGAGCGGAGCGATGTGCGTTGCGTATTCGCGTTCGGGTGCCGCGATGTGTTCGAACTCGTGCCTGAGCACGTAGGACCACTTGGAATTGCGCCGGCCGATGATCGTCAGGTTCACCTGCGCCGACGGCTGCTGCTGGAGCTCGACAATCTGTCTGTGGAGGGTGGACAGCACACGGTCGTTGAATGAGCCGCAGAAACCCTTCTGGGAGAGAACTGCAACGACAAAACGCCGCGGACCGGCTGGATGCCGGGCCGTTTCCGCTTCTGCATCGCCGGGCGCGCGACGGATCCGCCACTGCTCTTCGGCGGAATCGATGGCGAGCCGGAAGAGATCTTCGAACAGCAGCTGAAATCGCCTGGTCGCCGTGGCGTTATTTCTTGCGCGGTTGATCTTTGTGCGCGTCACCAGTTCCATCGCACGGGTCACCTTGCGGAGGTTGGTGATCGTTCGGATCCGTTCCTTAATCGCGAGCAGCTGGGACATGCGCAAAGTCCTCGGTGTAGCTTTCGAGAACTCCGGAAAGTTCCGCTCGTATCTCGTCGCTGATTTCCCCGGTCTCGGAGATCTTCTGGAGTATGTGCGGGTATTTCGCGTGCATGATCGAAATAAGCCGCGATTCGTATTCGTGAACTCGATCGAGCGGGATCTTTGCGAGGAAGTCCTGGGAGCCCGCAAAGAGACTTACCGCCTGCTCCTCGACCGGCATTGGTTGCTGTTTGTCCTGCTTGAGCAGTTCGACCATCACCGAGCCTTTCGCCAGCTGTCGGATGGTCTCCTGGTCAAGCTCCGAAGCGAACATGGAAAACGCTTCTTTCTCACGGTACTGCGCGAGGTCGATGCGCAGGCTGCCCGACACCTTTCTCATTGCTGTGGTCTGCGCATTACCGCCGACCCGCGATACGCTGATTCCTGCGTTGACCGCGGGGCGGATTCCTGCGTTGAACAGATCTGCTTCCAGGAAGATCTGTCCGTCGGTGATCGAGATGACATTCGTCGGAATGTAGGCCGAAATATCGTTGCTCTGCGTCTCGATGATGGGAAGCGCGGTCATCGAACCGCCCCCTAAAGCCGTGGAGAGCTTCGCCGCGCGTTCGAGCAGCCGCGAATGGAGGTAGAAAACATCCCCCGGATAGGCTTCGCGCCCTGGCGGTCGGCGCATGAGAAGCGATATGTTGCGATAGGCGGCGGCATGTTTCGTAAGATCGTCGTATATCACCAGAGTATCCCGGTGCTTTTCGTACATGAAATACTCTGCGATGGCGCACCCCACGAACGGCGCAAGATACTGGGTCATCGCCGGAGCACTAGCCGAAGCGTTTACGACTATGGTGTGCTTCAGGGCGTCGAAATCACGAAGTTTGTGGGTGAATTTGACGACGGTGGATTCCTTCTGACCGATCGCCACATAGACGCAGACGACACCGCTTTTCTTCTGATTTATGATCGTGTCCATTGCGAGTGTGGATTTTCCGGTCTGCCGATCGCCGATGATGAGCTCGCGCTGTCCGCGACCGATGGGAACCAGCGAGTCCACAACCTTGTAGCCGGTCTGAAGAGGGACACGGACCGGTTCCCTGTCGATCACCCCCGGCGCGCTGCGTTCCAGCGGATACTGCATATCCGTCTTATACTGGCCCCGGCCGTCGATCGGCTGGCCGAGCGCGTTGACCACGCGGCCGAGAAGCTCGTCCCCGACCCCGATACTCATCACGTGCCCGGTGGGTTTCACCCAGGCACCCTCTTTGACCTTGGTGTGATTGTCGAGTATCGCAGCAACCACCTCATCCTTTTCGAGGTTGAATACCATGCCGAAAATCTTCCCGGGAAACTCGATCATTTCGCCCATGGTGACGGAGGCCATGCCCCGGATGCGGGCAATTCCGTCTGCCGACTCGGCGACGATTCCAGCCTCCTCGGTGGCAAACGTGAGAGGGAGCTCATCGATTCGGCGTTGAATGCCGTCGAGAAAAGAGGTGTCGATTGTCATCGGTTCTCCTCCAACAGGAGTATCTTCATCTTCAGTAGATCGCCTCGAACGCTCAGGTCTATCATCTTTCCCTCGATGGTAATCATAAACCCTCCGATGAGCTCATGATCGACGATGTTGCCGACGTAGACCCGGTGCCCACACAGCTTCGCCAGGTGGTTTTCGATTTTCGTCAGCTCCGATTCGGTGAGCGGAACAGAGGAGGCGACATCCGCGAAGCATACACCGAGCCGGCTGCGTGCCGAGGCACGGATGCGCTCAATGATGTGCGTGAACGACTGCAGGTCGCCGTTCACCTGAAACCGCTTCATGAGAGCCGCGAAAGTAGGTCCAAAGAATGGCACCACAAGCGTTTCTATGAGCACGGCCTTCGTAGCGGCGGAAACATGCGTGCTCGCAAACGTGTCCTCTATGCGCCGATTCTCACTACACATGAGCGCGTACCTTCCCGCGTCGGCAAGAAAAGCGTCGAGCTCTCCGGAATTGACCAGTCCGTCGACAAGCATGTCCGTGTCGTAGTGAAAGTTGGCCAAAGTATTCTATCCTCCCGCTACAGGTTCTGGATGCGTTCGAGCTCCAGAATCCGCTCTTCGATTATTCGGCGCTGCATTTCCGGGTCGATGCCGGTGCGAAGGACACGCTCGCAGGTGTGAAGCACCAGCTGCGTGAACTCACGTTGCGTCTTCTCGTAGAATCCTTCTTCGAGTTTGCGCAGATCTGCTTCCCGGCTCTTTCTCAGCTCGCGGATCTCATCGAGTGCCTTTCGTTCCTGTTCGGCGTAGAGAATTCGCGCACGTTCCCGTGCCTCGAGCAGCACACGCTCCTCTTCCTGGCGAATCTGCCTCATGCGGACTTCAAGCTCAGCTGCACGCTGCTCGGCTTCGGCCAGTCGCGTTTCGGTTTCAGCGATGGTGGCTGCAATGGTCTCGCGGCGATTGCGCATGATGTTTCGCACCGGCGGGTAGACATAGCGCTGAATCACGACAAACGCAATCCCGAAGGAGACCAGGGTCCAGACCACCACCCCGGGTTCAAAGTGAAACACGGCGGATTTCCGGGACGCTATCCCTGCTTGGTTACAAGCAGGATGCTGATGACGAGCGCGTACAGAACAATGGCTTCGATAAACGCGATCCCGATGAACATGAGCGGGCGTAACTTGTTCAAAATCTCAGGCTGACGGGCCATGCTTTCGAAGACTTTGGACATCAGAATGCCGATACCGATACCACCGCCGAGCGCCGCGAATCCAATCGCCACCCCGGAACCGATGTACGCGCCTAGCAGATTGAGAGTGTTCATGGTTTGCCTCCGTGTTGCATCAACAGAATCTATTCCTCATGCCTCACCTCGAGGCACTCGTTAACGAGCATCGCTGAGAGAAAGGCGAAGATGTACGCTTGAATAAAATCGATGAAGATCTCGAACAGAATCACGACTACCGCGCCGCCGATAGACATGATGCTGACTGCGATATTCTGGAAGAGCACGACAAAACTGATAATGGTCACAAGCAGGAGATGATCTCCGGTCATGTTCGCGAAGAGCCGGATCGCGAGCGAGAAGGGCTTGAGAAGCTGACTGACCACCTCGATGGGAAACATCAGGATGAGCAGCGGTCCGCTGACTCCTTCCGGGATGAGACTTTTCACAAATCCTCCGGGACCCTTTCGTTTGAGTCGAAGGAAGTTGCCGATCAGAAAGATCAGCACCGCGAGAGCTCCGGTTTCATTGATGTTGCTGGTGGTCGCGTGTGTGCCGGGAATGATTCCAACGAGATCGTTGAACAGGATGAAAAGAAAGAGTGTGAGGAAAAATGGTGTCCAGGTTCTGCTTTCGAGCTCCGCAGGCTCGATGATCTGTTTCTCGACGAACTCCACCGTATACTCGACGATATTCTGAAGCGGGCGCACGGGTACGAGGGCGAGTTTCCGTGTCGCGAGGAGAAGCACGAGAAGCAGCACGGCGGACGCGGCGAATATCCAGACGATCACCGAGGTAATCGAAAGATCGAAGCTTCCGATTCGGATTGGGATGTAGATTGCTTCCTCGGGAGTCACCTCGGGAACCTCCGCTGCGAATTGTGAACGAATGCGCGGGGCGGGCGACAGCCTGCGGGTACCGGGCTACTTGTCCTAGGTCCCGGCGCCCGTATCCGTCTTCTTGTCCTCTTTGTCCTTTTGATCGCGACCATCGGAGTCGGACATGCTTTTTCTGTACAGGCGTCGCAACTGCCATGCTTTGACCACAAGGGCGGCAAGAAGGAACAGACCGAGGAACTGGGCTCGTGTACCGAACAATCTGTCGAGCGCGTGACCGACGAGAGCTGCTACAACGACGATGATTGTAGATTCAAAAATCCAGTTGAAGAACTTTCGATCGATGCGATTCATTCACTCTTGAAGTTAAACCTGATAGGTTATGACTGTCAAGATCTCCACAAATCATGTCAATATTTGTCTAATTTTGGCATATTTTGGCCGGTAATGAGAAACTTCTGTCTGTTCAGACTAGCGCTGCGAAGCGCGCGCCGGCCAAATCTACCAGCGCGGAGGGCGCAACGCCAAGCTGGACTCCTATTCGCCCGCCGCTAACGACAATCCTGTCGAGCGCATTCGCAGAATGATCGAGGTAGAGCGGATAGTGCCGTTTCATGCCAAACGGCGAACATCCGCCTCGCACGTACCCGGTGAGCGGAAGCAGTTCTTCGGTGGCTACGAGGGAAACAGATGACGCACCGCTCGCAGATGCCGCCCTGTCGATGTCGAGTTCCCGCGTCCCCTGAATGCAGAATATCACGATGTTCCCGGCCGATCGGCCGCCGGAAGCGCGCGTAACCAGGGTCTTGAAGAGCAACTCAGGTTGGACTCCAATTTTCTCGGCAACCGCCTGTGCGTCGATCCGGCCGTCCGAAGCATCGTAGGTGTACAGTTCAAACGATTCGTTTCGCGCACGAAGCAGGCGAATTGCATTGGTCTTTACGGTTCTCATGAATCAAGAGTATAGCCTGGAAGCTCCGGGACATCTCAGACTGCTATTTATTATTGAGGCGATAAGGTATACGATCAACAGTCTAAGGTGGCATGACCCGTTCGGCCTATTGTGGACCGCGGTCCGTGTCGGTACTTTGTTGTCAATAACCGCAGGAAAACACGAACTATTCGTGATCACCTTGAAGAAGGAGTATCCCATGAAGAGAGCATTACGCGTGACGACTTTGGTCGGCGCAGTGTTGATTGCCGCAGCGCTGATCGTCTCGTGCGGCCAGTCAGGTTCGAAAACCGGCACGACTGCCTCATCGCAGCCTGCTGCGGACAAACTGCTGGATGGAACCTACATGGCAACCTACAGCCACACCGATTCTCACAGCTGGCAGGAGTTCCTCCAGGTGAAGGTGCAGGGGAACAAGATTACCGCGGCGAAGTTCGACGCGATCAACGCCAAGGGCGAACTGAAAACGAACGATGCCAACTACAACGCCACGATGAAGAAGGTTTCCGGATCCAATCCCGATGAGTACACGAAAGCGTTGTCCCAGGCGCTCCTGACCGGTCAGGCTGCACCCGTCGACGGCGTCACCGGAGCGACCGAATCGAGCAAAGATTTCAACGACTTTGCCGCCCGGATCATAGCCGCGGCGAAGAAGGGCGACAGTGCACCGATCATTCTTCCGCAGGATGGGACCTACACGGCAAAGGGTAAGGCGAGCCAGTACGGATGGATCCCCTATCTCGAAATCACCTTCGCCAACGATCAGATGACAAAAGTTGCAGTCGACCAGGTGAAAATGGACAACAACAAAATCACGGCCCGACAGAGTGAGGACACCGCTTTCCAGGCACAGTACAAGAAGACCACGGGCAAGGACATCACCGAAGCATTCAACACTCTGGACAGCGAGCTTCTGAAGACCGGTGATCCGAGCAAGGTAGACGTAGTCAGCTCCGCGACCGAGATATCAAATCAATTCAAGGATCTGGCCAAACAGATTCTCGACAGCAGGGTCAGTGTCTCCCCGGATACGATAGCCCAGAAAATATCTTCAAACAGCTGACGGACCGCCGGCCGACTCTCCAGCCCGCTTCGGCGGGCCGGCGGCCGGCTCGCTACAGCGATTCGACCGTCCGCTGAAGTTTACCTCGAATTTCCCCGGCAATATCCGCCAGTCCCTGGTTCTCGATAGCCTGCATGGATGCCACCGGGTCCACGGCGGCAATTTCCACCTTCCCGTCGATCATTTCCTGCACCACGACATTGCAGGGAAGCATCGCACCGATCTTGTTTTCAACGAGCAGCGCTTTGTGTGCGAACGGTGGGTTACATGCGCCAAGAATCAGGTAACGCGGGAAATCCACGTTGAGCTTTTTCTTCATAGTTGCCTGGACATCGATTTCGGTGAGAACTCCGAATCCTTCCCGTGCGAGAGCTTCGCGCACTTTGCCGACCACTTCATCGAATGGACCATCTACCAGCTTCTCAAAGTAATATTTCATGTGTATCCTCTATATTGTAATTCTACTATATATAGGTACCATAAGTCAAATCCATGTGATGCCTTGTGGCTATTGCAGCGCGGAACTGCCGGTAAATCGTTTTACAATAGAAAAATACGCCAATGACAACAGGCAATCTCCGTCACGCTATTTTCGGCGCTCCTCGATTAGCCGCTTGATTTCCTCAAAACGTTCCCGGGTTATCGGAAGCCGGTAGACAAAATAGGCTGAGATGAGAAAGAAAATCCCCGGACCTACCCCGAGGAGCACTCGGATTCCGGTTATTGCAGAAGCAGGTTGGACTACCGACGCCGATCCCGAAGTGGTTTCAATGTAACCAAACAATCCGAGGAGGGCGGATGCTCCGGCGATTGCGACGGCTGACGCGACCTTGTACAGGAACATGGTGATTCCGTAGAAGGCTCCCTCCCGGCGGACTCCGTTTTGATACTCGTCGATTTCAATAACGTCGGGGACTATTGAAAACGGTATCACCTGACTCGCCGATATCCCGACGCCCGCGAGTGACGCGACCACGACGATCAGAGCGAGGTCGCCCACCGGAACCAGAAGGCAGACAAGAAGCGTTGCGGTCAGGTAGATCGCTGCCCATATGTAGGCTTTTCTTTTGCCGAACTTCTGTCCTATGGATATCCAGAACGGCGCTGCCGCTATTGCCACAAGCAGAGGGATCGCCATTATCACGAAGGTAAGGGCATCAGGGATCTGGACTACGTGTTTGAGGAAGTAGATGAGCAGCGTCTGTATGAGATCGAATCCGACCATGTTGAACAGAAACATTGCGAGAACGATTCGAAACTCACGGAGGCGCAGAATTGAACGAAACGTCGAGAATAGACCGGCGGGATGGGCGGGAGCAGGAGCCACAATCCGCTCGCGAGTTCCCGCGAAGGTGACGATGAGAGTTGCGGTGATGACTGCCCCAAAAACGATCCCCATGAGCGGAAAACTCGCTGCATATGCGGGTTTCCCGGGAAAGATCACGTCGACAAACAGCATGATTCCGGCGGCCGCCACCAGGGTGCCGACAAATGAGAGGCTCATTTTGTAACCGGCTATGCTCGTGCGCTCATCGTAGTTCTGGGTGAGTTCCGGCAGCATGGAGTTGTACGGGATTGCCACGACGGTGAACGCCGAATTGAAGAGGACCGTCGCCCCCGTGTAGTAGAGAAAGAGTAGAACGGGGTCGCCCGTGGGGATGATCCACAGCAATGCGAAAGCGATACCGAACGGCAGGCTTCCGGCGAGGATGTAGGGGCGCCGTCGGCCGAACCGGGAGCGGGTGCGGTCCGATATGACGCCCATGAAGTAGTCGGTAATTGCGTCCCACAATCGGGCGATCAACAGGATAGTCCCCGCTATCCCCGCCGGGACTCCAGCCACGTCGGTGAGAAAGAAGATGAAATAGAAACCGATTCCGCCGTAGGCTACATTGTTGGCGAAATCTCCGAGACCATATGACAGCTTTTCCCGCACGGGTACCGTATAACCGTCTTTCATCATGCTCCAATGGAAGTTTACCCGAAACCCGTCGTCACTACCAAGATGCGGGCAAATCGGTTGCTCGTTGTCGCGTATATCGTATATCATGGTGATATTTGACACTCTGTGTTTTTAGGAGGATCTCGTGCCGAATCTACCTGTCCGCCGGGACGCTACACACGGCATTGCTCGCAAGATCATCGGCGGTTTCTTCGGCGTCATTATCGTGTTCGTCGCCGTAATTGCCTTTTTTTACCTCGCCTTTCTCACTATGCTCAACGACAATCGCGACAGTACGCAGACCTTCCGCGTAATGTTGTCGGCAAGCGCAATCGAGGAGACACTCGCCGCGATGAACGCGGATCAGCGCGGCTACATCGCGACGGGAAAACAGAGCTATCTTGCCCCCTATGAATCCGCAATCGCGTCGCTGCGAACGCAGATAAGTTCTCTTGGCGGCCTTACCCGTGCGGAACCGGAGCAGGAGAAACGGACGGCAGCGCTTGGCGAAATCTCGAGTCAGTGGACGCAGGAGTTTCTCAATCCGTTACTTTCACTTGCACGGTCCGGGCAAGCGGTTCCCGCCGCATTTTTCGATCAGGGAACCCAGTACGTCGATCGGATGACCGGCCTGCTCTCCCAGATACGTTCGGCTGAAGAGGCCACTCTCGGAACTCGGGAGAAACAGTCCGCCGCGTCGACGCGGCTCGCCACTTTTGTCCTCTGGGGCGGCACCGCAGGCGCGATCATCCTGGCGCTTCTGATTGCTCTGCTCATGGCTCGCTCTATTTCGCGCCCGCTCGTCCGTCTTGCGTCTTTGTCGACGCGAATCGCAGCGGGTGACCTGACTGTCGAGACGCCCGATCAAGATGGAAAAGACGAGATCGCGATTCTCGCACGAACATTCGGGTCGATGAGGAGTTCGCTGCGTAACATTCTGGAAGTACTTTCCGGAATTGGGAGCCGCAGCGGAGAAATCGGGGAGCGACTCGCAGCGAATACCGCCCAGAATTCCAGCGCACTCGAACAGCTTTCGGCGTCCCTCACAACTGTGCACCGACGATTCACCGGGCTGGACTCCGATCTTCAACGGGCCGGAGGTGCGGTCAGGGAGATCCAGCGTTTTCTGACACAGGTGATAGAACTGATCGCGGCAGAGGGCGCATCGGTCGCCCAGTCGTCGGCCGCCGTCGAAGAACTTGTCGCCTCGATCGGGCATATCGCCGGAGTGGCTGTGGAAAAACGCCGGGCAGCCGACGACCTGGTTGCGATGGCGCGCAGGAGCGAAGAGGAGACTCAGGAACTTACCGACGCAATGTCGGCAATTTCTTCATCGGCGGATGTTATCGGTGAGCTCAGTTCGGTTATCAAGGAGCTGGCAGAACAGACGAATCTGCTCGCCATGAACGCCGCGATCGAGGCGGCGCACGCGGGGGATCACGGCAAAGGCTTTGCGGTCGTCGCGGACGAGATACGCCGGCTTGCGGAAACCACAGGTACCAGCGCACTGGACATCGCCGTCTCGCTCAAAGACATACTTGTCCAGATCGACAACGCATCACGAGCGACGAGTGCAACGGGAAACTCCATGAAGACCCTTGCGGGTGGAGTGAAAACGGTGTCCGAGGTAATGGGAGAAATGACCGAAGGGCTGGGGGAAATGGACGCGGGAACCACGGAGATCCGTGCAGCTCTGCAGGAGCTTGTTGTGCGCACGGAAGCCGTCCGCACCTCGGGGTCTCAAATGACTGAAAGAATCGAAGGGCTGGAATCGAGTGTCCTCGATATAGCGCGGTTTTCACAAGAGGGCACGCAGGCACTCGGGGAGAGTGTCACCGCGATGTCGCAAATGCTGGCATCCGTAGCCGAGATGCGCGACCTCGGAGACAACAATTCTCAGACTATTCGCCGGCTGGAGGAGGAAATCGGTCGCTTTCGGATATAGGCTGATGCCGGTACGGGCCCGGTTCCCATCGGTCCGTTGTTCTGGTATCATGCCGTCCGGGCTTGGCTCACTATGCGAAAGAAACAGGTTTTTTCGGCCGTTCCAAACCGGGCGAGTCCCGGGCAGGAACGGCCCGGCGGCTACCGCTGGCTCGACTTCATTACGGCGGCATTTGTCGGCGTTCTCATCATTTCCAACATCGCGTCGACGAAGATTCTCGACCTCGGCCTGTTCACTTTCGACGGAGGTACCATACTCTTTCCGGTTGCCTATATCTTTGGAGACGTATTGACCGAGGTATACGGATACCGACGCTCGCGTCGCGTCATCTGGACCGGTTTTTTCTGGCTTTTCGTCGCAGCGGCTGTTTTCGCCGCGGTGGATGTTCTTCCGTCGGCCAGGGGTTGGAATCTTCAGAAGAGTTTCCACGCTATCCTCGGGCAGACTCCGCGGATTGTGGCCGCCAGTCTGGTCGCCTATTTCGCAGGAGAATTTTCGAACAGCTACACTCTGGCACGCATGAAGATATGGACGCAGGGAAGATGGCTCTGGACCCGCACCGTCGGGTCGACTTTGATTGGTGAAGCGGTCGACACGTGTCTGTTTCTCTCGATCGCCTTTCTCGGTGTTCTGCCGTTCCCGTTGCTACTGTCCGTGTTCGTCTCGAACTACGTATTCAAAGTGGGCGTGGAAGTTCTTTTTACTCCGGTCACATATCGAATAGTCGCGTTCTTGAAGCGGATCGAGATGGTTGACTATTTCGATTACGGAACGAACTTTAATCCGTTCAGCGCCGGCGAAAGAGTCCGCTGAGGCCACGCGATAAGCGCCCCGCGATTCCCGTGTCGCGATCTTCCGCCGTGGAGTCCACCGATTGTCCCTCATCCCCGGCGGGAGGTTCAACCGCGGGGGTGCAGTCGTCGCAGAAGTTTGAATCCCGGTATATAATTTGCTCAAACGAAAGCGTCTTTTCGCACGAGGGGCACCGAAAGCGGAACGGAAAGACCCACTTGCGAAGTAACACGCCGGCTGTCAGGGTGACCACACCGAACGGCAGAAGCAGCCATTCCGACCACTTGAAATAGACGATGCTGTTCGCAAATGTGTAGATGAGAAACACGAATATCGCAATGTAAAGCGTGGCGAATCTCTTGTTGTGTGCCTCTTTGCCTCTGCGCCGCTGGAACAGATTGAGCGCAAGTACGCCAAGAAATACCCAGTTGAAATATTCGACTATGAAGCTGGAGATTGGATGTTCCATGATGATGCAGTTGATTGTAACGCAATGGTGTCGACCGGTCAACGAGCGGCAAAGACGGCGATTGCAAACCGGGTTACTCCGTGTATAATCAGGATGAAGGGCCTCGTCGGGGCCGGGGACAGTTTTCCCGGATTCCCGGAACGGAGTAGCTTCGTCAGTTCTTATGAGGTTGAACGTAGTTCGTAATCGGCTTCTTCCATTATGGGGAATTCTGTTCTCCGGCTTTTCCCTCTTTTTCCTTGCCGGAACCGCGGCGATGACGGCATCTGCGGAAAACCTCCGCATGCTCTACATGGCGCAGGCGGGCTACCAGCCACAGTCGATTCAGGAACGTGCGAAAGAGTTCACTCACGACACGGGAGTGCCCGTCGACCTTACCTTCGCTGAATACGAGGACCAGTACAACCTGATCGCCGAGGCAGCGGCGGGGAAGATACCGCCATTCGACGTAATTCTGGTGGATTTGATCTGGACGGCCGATTTCGCGCGGCATCATATCATCGACCCTGTGCCGCAGCCGCTGGTGGATCGCGTAAAGAGCGGAATCATACCCGAAATCTATAGTGCTTTCGAATACCGGGACCGGATGTGGGCGTATCCGTTCCTCGCGAATTTCCAACTCTTCTATTCGAACTCCGATCTGCTGCACAAGGCCGGGTTTGACCGGCCGCCTTCGACGCTGGAAGAGTTGGTCCACATGGCCGAGCTCGCGAAAGCCCGTGGGGTTGCTGACTATCCCATATTTGAGTCGTGGCGGAAACAGGAAGTTCTGATCTGTGACTTTGTCTGGCTGGTTGGCGCATTTGGCGGATCGCTGGACGCCCCTCACGGTCGGATCAACGTCGAAAGCACGGCCGCTCGGCGCGCGTTGGATTTCATGGTCATGCTGTTGAAGAAAGGGCTGGTAAATCCCTATTCACTGCAGTCGGACGAGCTGTTTTCCGCCGACGCGTTTTTGTGGGGAGACGCATTGTTTACCACCAATTGGACGTTCATCCTCGGCCGAATGAACGAAGTTCCATTCAATTCTACGCATTTCGAAGCGAGCCTGATTCCCGTTGCGGAAGCCGAAAAGAAGACTGCATCGAGCACCTCGACCGTGAGCGGATTCCAGGGCCTGAGCGTCATGAGCAACAGCCGGCACAAGGATCTCGCCTGGCGCTTTGCCTCCTACCTTTCGTCACCGGAGTTTTCCCGGAGACATCTTGAAGAAATGTCGGTCTGGAAGCAGGTCTGGAACGAGGCGTGGACCAGCGAGCGCGATCCCTATCTTTCGATCAAACGGGCGGAACTTAAGGGCGTCCACAACAGACCGGCCGAACCTGATTACCGGTCAATCAGCGCCGCCCTGCAGGACTGGATCTACCAGGCGCTGACGGGTAAAGTGACCTCGGCAGTAGCGCTTGCCGGCGCCCAGCGCGAGATTGACCGTGTCGCGGCGATGCCGTCTGAGTAGCACATGAAGCACCCCCTCCTGTCGCGCGTGAAGATATCAACAAAACTGGCCCTTTCTATCGTTGTGATCGTTGTGGTGCAGGCGCTCGTCATGCAGGCGGGCACCTCACGCCTTATCGCGCTTACCAATCAGCAGTACTACAGCGGCCAGATGGAAAACCGCCTGCGAGGAGTGAGCACCTACCTCAGCGAGACGCTCAACGACATGCAGGTGAAAGTTAACCTTCTTGCCGGTCAGAAGAAAGTCGTCGACTACACCGAATATCGTTTGCGCAATCTGCTTTATCGGGAGCTCGTTCTTTTCAAGACTCCGCTCCGCATCGACTCGATCGCAATCTTTCTTGCGCCCGACAGTCTGTTTCTCAACGTCGGAGACGTCGAGCTATCGAACGAAAGCTTCAAACGCGGGCTCTCGGATGTGTTCGCCAATGAGCGGCGGTTTTTTGTGACGCGACAGGAGCTTCTGGTGCGACTTTGGGTATTCTCGGACATCATCAAAGATACGACAGTGCTCGGTACCATCGGCGTCGCCGTGGATGTGGATCGCTCATTCGTGAACAGACTCGAAAACAACACTGACGCAACGGTGCTCCTGAGCATAGGCGATCACATCATTGATACATGGAGCGCCCCACCGGCAGTCCGGGTAGAGGCTGCGCAGCTTGGGCCGTCACTTGTGAAAAGCGGCGGCGATCGCGTCTTACGCGGGTACATGGCGGGCGCAATTCCCCTGTCGATAATCGGCGAATCGGATGCAACAGCGATATGCCTGCTCGACATGAGCTCAGCGCTTCGGCTCATATCCCGGCACAATCAACTCTCGATGGTCTTTGCGCTCCTCATTCTCGTTGCAGCGGTTCTGCTGAGCTACCTGTTCTATCGCATGACCTTCCTTACCCCCTTCACGCGCCTGCGAAAGGCCGTCAGACGAATTTCCGAAGGGGATTTCCAGTACGCGATCGTCCAGCACAGTTTCGACGAACTCGGCGAGTTTGCCGGCGCGTTCGAACAAATGCGCCGCAGCCTCATACGCCGGGACGAGGAACTGTCGGAGCTCGAGCGGTTTAACAATCTGATTCTCGAAAATGTGCGTTCCGGGGTTGTTACGGTGGACCGTTCCGAACGGGTGATTTCGTGCAACCCGGCGGCGATTGCGATAATTGGTCTGCGCTCCGGCGAAAACGGATCGCGAAACACGGACGGGCGAATGCCCGGTTTCGAGACCCTGCCGGACAGCCTGGCGACCGAAGTTCGCGCGGGTCTGCACCAGGATCGGTACGTGACCGCAAAGGAAATCCGCGTGGGCGTCGACAGCAAACAGGTAATTCTCTCGTTGACTACTTCTCCACTCTTTGCCCGTGACGGCGGGAATATGGGGGTGATTATGATCGTTGTCGACATCACACGGGAACGGCGTCTCGAAGAGCAGCTTGAACGTTCGTCGCGAATGGCCGCTATGGGCGAAATGGCGGCGGGTGTCGCTCACCAGATCAGGAATCCAATTGCCATTATGAAGGTCTCCGCCGGCATGATCCAATCCGGCAAGGATCGGTCGGGTTACGAGGAGAAAAATGGCCAGCTGACCGACGTGATAGTGAACGAGATCGACAACCTCGATCACGTCGTGTCTAATCTCCTGAATTTCACCCGGCCGATCGAAGTTCATCGGCAGGAACGGGCGGTCCGCGAGGTGATCGACGACGCGCTCCGGCTCGTGCCACTCTACCAGTACCCCGATTCGAGAGTAGACGTGCGCGTTCACGATCAGGGGGTCTATTTCCCTCTCGACAAGAGCCTGCTCGAGCAGGTTATCGCAAATCTCGTGCAGAACGGACTGGATGCGATGCCCGCCGGCGGTACGGTTTTCGTGCGTGCATTTCTGCGCGACACGGAGCTCTGGATCGAGGTGGAAGACGCCGGAACCGGCATTGACGAGGAGACCGCAAAACAGATCTTTATGCCGTTCTTCACCACCAAGAACAGGGGAACCGGGTTGGGACTTTCTATTGTTCACCGGCTTGTGGAACAACATGGTGGAACGATCGACGTTCATTCGCGAAAGGACGCCGGCACTCTTTTCCGTGTTGTGATCCGCAACGACTAGCAAAGGGTTGGAAAATGAAGCAGATACTGCTCGTCGATGATGAGAAGAACATGCGTACGGTGCTGGCGCTTCTGTTTGAGCGGGAGGGATACTCGGTCCGAAGCGCGTCGACCGGAGAGGATGCCATGTACGCGCTTCGTGCCGGAATTTTCGATCTCGTGATAACCGATCTGAAGATGCCGGTAATGGACGGCATGAGTCTTCTCGAGGCGGTCCACGCTGAGGGAATCGAGACTCCCATAGTGGTGATAACCGCCTTTGGCACTATCGAGAAAGCAGTAGAGGCGATGAAGAAGGGTGCGGTCGACTTCGTAACCAAGCCGTTCAAAAATGACGAAATCCTGCACGTTGTCAGCCGGGCTCTCGAAGTTGACCAGTTGAAGCAGCAAAACCGCTTCCTGCAGCAACAGATGACCGGGTCCGAACTGATCTACAAGTCCGGCGCGATGAACGATATCATGACCATGATACGAAAAGTAGGGCCGGTTTCCACGCCGGTGCTGCTGACCGGGGAGAGCGGCGTCGGGAAGGAAGTTGTTGCGCGGACGATTCACCGCATATATGCGGGAGACCGTGAGTACGTTCCTTTCGTCAGCATAAACTGCCCTGCGGTTCCTGAGCCGCTTCTCGAAAGCGAGCTTTTCGGCTACAGAAAAGGGGCATTTACCGGCGCATCGAAAGACTTCAAAGGAAAAATTCGCCTCGCAGAACACGGGACGCTCTTTCTCGACGAGATAGGGGACCTTCCCATGGCCATTCAACCCAAACTTCTGCGCCTCCTGGAAACGAAGACTGTCGAGCCTCTAGGTTCATCCGAGTCGGTCCGAATTTCGACGAGAATTATCTGCGCAACCAACAGAGATCTGAAGCAACAGGTACGTGGAGGACATTTTCGCGAAGATCTGTTCTATCGAATCAATACGATCGCCATTGAAGTACCTCCCGTACGGGAGAGACGGGACGACATAAGCGAGCTCGTCGCCCATTTCCTGCACCGCTATTGTCTCGAGCTCGGAAAGACTCAGGCTCACCTGTCGGAGGAGGCTGCCGCGGCTATTTACGCGTACAACTGGCCGGGCAACGTTCGAGAAATCAAGAACGTGATCGAGCGGGCCGTGGTACTTTCCACGAGTGACGTGATCGGGCTCGCAGACCTTCCGGCGGAGCTCCATACGCCCGCCGGTCGCGCTTCCGAGGGGAATAAACTGGAAACGATGGAGCGGGACGCACTATTCGGCGCGCTCGACTCCTCCGGGTGGAATGTTTCGGCGGCCGCCCGCCGGCTCGGAATAACGCGCAATACCATACGCTACCGGATGCAGAAGTACGGCATCGGGCAATCCGAGGAGCCCGTTGATTCGATGACTGCAGGTTGAGCCAGTCCTGGACTGGTGCACAACCACCACCACCTTTTGGTGCATAACCACCAATTCATCACTGCGGAGTTTCAACCGGTAGCATGTATGAGGCGTGGATCAAGTCGGTCGGACGGAGCGATGTTCTGCGTGTGTCACAGCGGGCTCGGGTAACTACCTGCAGGTCAGCAACTTGGACGGCAGCATCTGAATTCGATCGATGCGCCATCGCCGTGCCACGCGCCAATAACGCTTTCCGATCGGAATATTCGAAAACTGTCGTGGGTGGCACGAGAATTGCTCTTTAGGTTGAATCACTCGCTCCACAAGGGGGATCACATGAAAAGAGTTCTTTTGATTGTGCTTTCCGTCGTCCTCGTTCTCTCTCTTTCAGCCACCGCTTTTGCGAACGGCCAGAAAGAGGGTGGACAGGCTGCGGCAGCAAAGGGTACCGGTGCGATTCGCATTGGTCTTTCCTTTTCCGATTTCGAGACCGAGCGATGGCCGCGTGAAGCAGCCGAGATGACAAAGCTTGCGTACGCCAAGGGCGCGCAGGTCGTTACCCAGGTTGCGAACCATGACGCGAAGTTGCAGAACGACCAGATTGCCAACATGGTTCTGCAGGGCGTCAATGTGCTGATAGTCGTTGCCGAAGATGGCGCCGCTGCGGCGACCGCAGTGAACGATGCAACAGCCTCCGGTGTGAAGGTTATCGCGTATGACCGGCTCATCAAGAGCGATAAGCTTTCCGCTTACATCTCCTTCGACAACGTCGCAGTTGGTGAGGCGCAGGCGAAGGGCGTTCTGAAGGTCAAAGACAGCGGTAATTTCGTTCTTCTCGGCGGAAGCCCGACCGACAATAACGCAATCCTGTTCCGAAAGGGCCAGACCAACATTCTTCAGCCGCTCATCGACAAGGGCCAGATCAAGATCGTCGCGGACCAGTGGGTGGAAAACTGGTCACCGGCAAACGCCACGAAAGTGATGGAAAACATCCTCACTGCAACGCACAACAACATCGATGCGGTCGTCGCCTCGAATGACGGCACGGCACTCGGTGCACTGCAGGCGATGCGCGCACAGGGCCTGGCCGGAAAGGTTCCCATCTCCGGGCAAGACGCCACCGCGGCCGGTTGCGCCTCCATCGTCAACGGCGGACTCACCATGACCGTTCTGAAAGACGTCCGCAAGCTCGTGCCGATGGCCATCAATATGGCGATCGACCTCGCCAGCAACAAGACCATTGACGGGCTCAAGAGCTTCACCCTCGCAGACCTCACCCTCGACAAGAACCTGAAGGGCTCGGTACCCTGCGCGTTCCTCCCCGTCGTCAGCGTCGATAAGAGCAATGTGTACGAAGAAGTCGTAAAGACCGGTTTCCAGCCCTACGACGTCGTGTACAAAGAGGTTCCCGAAGCCCAGCGCCCGCCGCGGCCGGCCGGGATGTAATTCCTCTTCGATGTGAATAAAATATTTCATAATAGTGTTCGGACCGGGAAGGCATCGCGCCTTCCCGGTCACTATGTAGCGGGTTGACCGGGGGAGGCGCAGATGTCGGACGCAAGCAATGACTACATTCTTGATATCCGGAACGTTACCAAGGAGTTTCCCGGCGTCCTCGCACTGAAGGACGTATCCTTCAAGGTGAAGCGCGGTGAGATTCACGGCCTGTGCGGCGAGAACGGTGCCGGTAAATCGACATTGATGAAGATTCTCTCGGGCGTCTACTCGCACGATTCATATTCGGGCGAGATCTACATGGCCGGTGAAAAGATCGAGTTCATACAGGGGGCCATCCGGCAGGCCATAGAGAAGGGCATCGCAATCGTCTATCAGGAGCTCGCCCTGATTGCGCAGATGACGGTTGGCGAGAACATTTTTCTCGGCAGGGAACCTGCGCAGCTTGGCAGCATCAACTGGCCGAGTCTGTATTCGCAAACCAAAGAACTTCTTTCCCGGTACGGGCTGAATATTCCCTTTCAGGCAAAGCTTTCCGATCTTCCCGTCGGAAAACAGCAGATGGTGGAAATTGCGAAAGCGTTGTCCGAAAAGGCGAGCCTGCTCATCCTCGATGAACCGACTTCGGCGTTGACCGAAAACGAGGTCGACACGCTGATGGGGATCCTGAAAACGCTCAAAGAGCAGGGAGTAACCTGCATTTACGTATCGCACAAGCTTGAGGAGTTCTTTCGCATTGCGGACAGCATAACGGTTCTTCGCGACGGTCAGGTCGTGGACACCAAGCCGATTTCCGAGCTCACAACCGCCACGATCATCTCGATGATGGTCGGGCGCGAAATGAAGGAAAGATTTCCGCGGGCAGACCGAAAACCGGGCGACGTCGTTCTGAAGGTGGATCACCTTCAGGTCGAAGATCCGGACCAACCCGGCAGACTGGTCATAAGAGATGCCTCGTTTGATCTGCGCAAAGGCGAAGTGCTGGGAATAGCCGGCCTGATGGGATCCGGCCGCACCGAACTCGTCACTGCGCTATTCGGCGAGTTCGGAAAGATCGTCGGCGGAACTGTGATCCTGAACGATGAACCGGTGGTCATTCGATCTGCACGCGAGGCCATGCGGCATCACATCAGCCTGGTTCCGGAAGACCGAAAGCTGCTCGGCCTGGTGTTGAATCAAACGATTGTAGAGAACGTGGCGCTCCCCAATATGGACCAGTTCTCCAGTTTTTTGCGGATCCGGAAGCTCAAGCAGCTCAAAGCGTGCCTGCACTACGCCGAGAGCCTGCGGATCAAGGCGCCGAATCTCCACGTCGTGGTGAACTCTCTCAGCGGAGGGAACCAGCAGAAGGTTGTTATTTCCAAATGGCTCATGTCCAAACCGCAGGTGCTGATTCTCGACGACCCGACACGCGGAATCGACGTCGGGGCAAAATATGAAATCTACAAACTCATCAATGAGCTCGCCGAAGAAGGAGTCGCCATCGTGATGATCTCATCTGAGCTGGAGGAAGTGATGGCGATGAGCGACCGGATCATGGTCCTGAGTGAAGGCAGGACAACCGGAACTCTCGATTCCAGTGAGGCCACTCAAGAAAAAATCATGACCCTCGCCATGGGAATCACGGCGAACTGAAGGAGGGATCGATGTCCGACACCACATTCACCCAGGGTGGGCCTTCGGGCGGTGGATTCATCGCCGTCGTAAGGTCCAATTTGAAGACCTACACCATGGTCATCGCCCTGCTCCTGATCTGGCTTCTTTTCGGCGCCATGACCAACTGGCTTTTTCTATCGCCGAGAAATTTGTCGAATTTGTTTCGGCAAATGTCGATCATATCGTTCCTTGCTGCCGGTATGGTCTTAGTGATTGTTGCCGGTAACATCGATCTCTCGGTCGGATCGGTTACCGGGTTTGTAAGTGCGATCACGGCCTATATTCAGGTGAATATCCTCCCGACACTGCTGCCGAAGATATTTCACGGGATAGTGGAACCGCAGCTTGGAGTCGTCTCGACGATAATAGCGGTGGTGAGCGCGTTGTTAGTCGGGCTCCTGGTCGGCGTATGGCAAGGAGCGATAATCGCGTATCTGAAGGTACCTGCGTTCATCGTCACGCTCGGTGGCATGTTGATTTTCCGCGGCGGAGTGCTCGCCGTGACGATGGGTCAGACAATTGTTCCGATTGAGGAACCGTTGCGGCTTATCGCGCAGGGTTACGTTCCCAATACACTCGGCCTCATAATCGCCGCTATCGTCATCGTGGCAATTTTCTATGGAACCATTCGAGGTCGTGTGCGAAAACAGGAATACGGATTCGCACTGCCGAAGCTGCGGACCGACCTTGTGAAGGCGGGTTTCTTCTCGGCGCTGGTCCTTGCCTACGTCATTGTCATGAACTTGTATC